>DDKM01000055.1 GCA_002339345.1 Firmicutes bacterium UBA2598
CCTCCTGTTACCCTTTTAATTAGCTGTATAATTACTTTTGCGTTTATAGCCCACAAAAAATTTGTTTCATTCTGCTTTATTTTTCTGCCGGTCTACCAGCAATTCCACACCTACACCCACGTTTTCCGGGTCGTACTCTTTAATCAGCGTAACGAATGCCGGCTGGGGTATGTTGGTGATACGACTGGCTGTAGAGGCAAACTCTTTCACCAGCTCTTCCTTCTGAGCTTTGGTGAGTTTTGGGCCGTGCTTAAGGAAGGGGCTTCCTGGACGAAGGAATTGGTGTTGTGTTATAGTTAAATAGAGAATGATTGTCCTTTTTGGAGACGGCTGTCCAAAGGTATTTTTTTGTGCTCCGCAGGGAGAAGGAGGTGGTACGGGATGGATCCTGACCCTGGTCTAGGCATAGGACATGAAGTACCGGCAAAAATTATGCAGGACGGGAATTGGACTGTCCGGTACCAATCCGTCCCCGGAAGGAGGGGGCCCCGATGGCCTTTCGTAAAAGCGCCATGGAGGATATCCGTCTCGCCATAGGGGCGGGCCACGGCGCTAAACTGCCTGAGCTCTTTGAGGAGTTACAGCCCTTTGATCAAGCTACCATCCTGCAAAGCCTGGAGCCGCACCAGCGCCAGTTTGCCTATGCCAATCTGCCCGATGAAATTCTGGCAGCGGTGCTGCAGGAACTGGATTTGGACCAGCAGCAAGAGTTCCTGGACGAGCTGGGACTGGAGCGGGCATCGCGCATCGTCAACGAGATGTCCACCGACGATGCTGCTGACCTGTTAGCGGAACTCCATAAGGATAAAGTTGAGGAATTACTGAAGCGGCTGGATGAGGAAGAAGCGGAAGAACTGCGGGAACTGCTGGCCTATCCGGAACACTCGGCCGGTGGCATCATGACCACGGAGTTTTTCTCCTTTGAGGATTCCCTGACCGCCGCCGAGGTGATGGAACGCCTGCGCCGGGAGGCGCCAGAAGCGGAAACCATTTACTACCTTTATGTCACCGATGCCCAGCAGCGACTGGAGGGAGTGCTTTCCTTACGGGAATTGATTTTGGCCGACCCCAGCGAACCCCTGGTGAACATCATCAACACCAAGGTGGTGGCGGTACCGGCGGAAATGGACCAGGAACAGGTGGCCAGGGTAATCCAGGATTACGATTTCCTGGCCGTGCCAGTGGTGGACAAGGAGGGCCGGTTGATAGGCATCGTCACCGTTGACGACGTGCTGGACGTACTGAATGCCGAGGCTACCGAGGACATTACCCGCTTTGGCGGTATCGTGGGTGATGTCAGCGAACTGGACGACCTGGACGTGGGGCCCTTGCGGGCAGCCCAAAAGCGCCTACCCTGGTTAGTTCTGTTGCTTTTCGTGGGTATGATTTCCGGCAATATTATCGCCATGTTTTCCACCACCCTAGAGGCGGTGGTGGCATTGGCCATGTTCATGCCGGTGATCGCCGGGATGGCCGGCAATACCGGTACCCAGGCGCTGGCGGTGGTTGTGCGTGGCCTGGCCCTGGGGAAATTCAGGGGCAATGACGTTTTTCGCCTCATCAAGCGGGAAGCGGAGGTGGGTGTGATCATCGGTGCCGTCAATGGAGTGGCCATCGCCCTGATTGCCGCCATGTGGCAAAAAAGTGTGGCCCTGGGTTTTGTCATCGGCTTTTCCCTGTGGCTCACCTTGATCGTCTCCACCCTGGCCGGTACCATCATTCCCCTCACCTTAAACAGATTGAGGGTGGATCCGGCGGTAGCCTCAGGCCCCTTCATCACCACCCTCAATGACGTTTTGAGTTTAACCATTTACTTTACCATGGCTTCCCGTTTCATCGGCTACCTCACCTGAGGTAGCCCTTTTCATGAACTTGACCCCTCTTTCCCGGCGGGCAAATTTATCCTTGTACATGGCCTCATCGGCTTCCTGCAACAAGCTGCGGTAATCCCGGCAGCCGCTGGCCACACCGATGCTGACACCAATAAAAAAGGGATATTTACCTTCCTGGTTCAGCCGGTCCAGGGCCTGTTCAAGGCGTTCCAGCGCCCTGCGAGCATCCTCAATCCCGGTTTCCGGAAAGGCTACCACGATCTCATCACCACCAAAGCGGCCGGCAATATCCACTTGCCGGATGGTCTGGCGTACGATGGCCCCCACCTCTGCCAGAACGGCATCCCCCATACGGTGGCCGTAGGTATCGTTGATGGGTTTCAGATTGTCGAGGTCCAGCATGGCCACCGTCAGTGGCCGCTGGTAGCGGATGGACCGCTCGATCTCCTTCTGGTACTGGTCTTCAAAGAACTGACGGTTAAAGAGGCCAGTGAGGAAATCCCGCTGGCTCATTTCCTCGATCTTTTCCTTGGCCCGCTTGACCTCGGCAAAGTTACGGGCATTGTTGATGGCCACCGCCGCCTGGCCGGCAAAGGACTGTAGCAGGGCCTGTTCAGCTGGTGTAAAATGGTGGCGGGTGTGGGCATAGGCGTTGATAATCCCCAGTACCATCCCCTGCAGGACGATGGGTACCGTCATCAAGGAGGCAATTCCCGCCCGGGAAGCCACTGCGGAATCCTGGTTCAAGGTGCTTTCCAGCAGGTCTTCCACCACCACCGGCTGTTTGGCGGTCACCGCCCTTCCTTCGACATACTCTCCGGACTTAATGGAGATTAGCCGGATAATGTGTTCCGGGACATGCAAGCCGTATCGCTCCGCCAGTTCCCCGTCCGGCCCGATCAGGGCCACCAGGCAGCTGTTGATTTGCAAAGCCTGGGCGGTTTTTTCCGCCAGTACCTTAAGAATTTGGTGCAGGTCCAGGGTGGCGTTGAGGGTAGCGGTCAGATCGAAAAGGATGGTAGCGTGCCTTTCCCGCTCCTGCAGCTGGCGGTACAGCCGCTGGTTTTCCAGGGTGATGGCCAGCTGGACGGCAATGGGTTCCAGGGCGGTCAGGTTGTGTTCGGAATAGGTGTTGCGGGTACGGCTTTCTAGGAAAAAGACCCCGATGAGCACACCCCTGGCAAAAATGGGTACCCGGATGGCAGAATGGATACCCTCCTGTAAAAGTGCATCATCATCGATGAACCGGCGGGTGGCCCCCAGGTCCTTTTGAATAAGGGGTACCCGGTGTTCGCGTACCCAGGCCACCGAGCAACCGGGGAGTACCGGCACAATGCCGGCTGGCATGGCAGCAAGTTCCCCGCTAAACACCATCCGTTCCATCTGATCCTGGCCGGTAAAGACCATCACGCCGATGCGGTCAAAGGGGATTAGCTTACGGACCTCCCGGGTGAAGGTGTCCCATACCTGTTGGATGTTGAAGCTGGAGCTAATCAGGTGATTAATCTTGATGAGCGCAGTGGTGGTGGCGGTCAGCCCCGCCAGTTCCCGGTTCCACCGTAAAATCTCCTGTTCTGCCCGTTTGCGGTTACCCATATCGCGGGCCAGGGAGATGAACAACTGCTGTCCACGTAAAGTGATCTCGCTGGTGACCACCTCCACCGGTATTTCCATCCCGTCCCGGCTCCGGTGTACGGTGTCTGTGACCGCATAACCCCTTTGGGCAATGGAGTGGAGAGCTTCGGTGGAAATGCAAGTATGGCCCTTGGCATCAATGTCACCGATGGACATGCTTAATAGTTCTCCCCGGCTGTATCCAAGGGAACTGCAGGCCTTGCTGTTTACCTCCAGGAACCGGCCCTCCCGGTCATGAATGTAGATGGCGTCACCGGCCTTTTCGAAAAACAGTCTGTAACGGTTCAAGCCATCCGGCGGCATGGCGCTACGATGACAATTTTCGACATTCAAAGGGGCATTCCACCACCTTTGCGGACCAGGATTAACAGATTAATTATAAAACACTTACGGCTTTCTGTCCATTTATTTACATTGAACAACAGGCAGGCTGGAGGAAGTTGTTCTAACCGTGGGATGGGCTGTCCCCTTCCCCTTTCGCTGTCTGGCCCTGGGCAGTGCCATACCGCTTCAGGTAGTTCATGGGGAAAAGCCAGTAGCCGGGATCGGTGGTTTGCCGGTATACGTAATAAATCAGCACCAGGGCGGCCAGCAAGATCAAGATGTTACCCAGTATAATCATAGGCTCCACCTCCATAAATAATGATTCTTGTATTTATATAATTATGATAATTCGCCGCCAACCCCTTGTTCCCTGCCATCACAAAGGTGTTGACTAAAAAACCCAATCAAAAAGGAGCCGTTTCAAAAACTGAAACGACTCCCCTTTCAGCTAGCTGTTTGCTTACGTCTTTTCCGCCAATGAACCCTTAGCCAGCATCGCCCACCACGGCCGGCTCCACCAGCCGCAAACCTGGGCGCAATACCTTGATGTACTCCACGTGGGGATCCTCCGTCCCCTGTAATTCAGCATGTTCCCTTTTCAGCACCCCCACGTATTCGATAATCTCGCGGGTGAGCAGTTCCCCAGGACAGACCAGGGGAATGCCGGGGGGATAGGCCATGATTATCTCCGCGCTGACCTCTCCCTCCGCATCCGCCAGGGGAACCACCTTGGTGGCGCTGTAAAAGGCCTCCCGGGGCAGCACCTCCATGGTCGGGATGGCTGGTAGGGGCGGACAGTATTTGACGACGTTTTTGATGGTCCGGCGGTCGGCAATATCCCGCATGGCGCAGAGCAGCCGGTCCACCGTATCCCTGTTGTCACCGATGGTGATCAGTAAAATAATGTTGTACAGATCGGAAAGTTCCACCTGGATGCCGTAATCACGGCGCAAGATAGTCTCCATTTCGTAGCCGGAAATCCCCAACCCCTGCACGTTCACCGTCACCTTGGTAAGGTCCAGGGCAAAACAGCCCGGCTGGCCGATGGTGGTTTCATCCAGCAGGGTATATCCTTGTATGGAGGCCAACTGTTCCCGCACATGCCTGGCCAGTTGAAGGGTGTGGTCCAAAAGCTCCCTGCCCCTGGTAGCCATTTGCTTCCTGGCCACATCCAGAGAGGCCAGCAGCACATAGGAGGGACTGGTGGTCTGGGTAAGGTTCAACACCGCCTTCACCCGCTTGGGGCTAACCAGTCCTTCCCTTAACAGCAGGAAGGAACTCTGGGTCATTGACCCGACCATTTTGTGGGTGGAACAGGCGGAAATGTCCGCCCCCGCCTGCATGGCGGACAGGGGCAATTCGGAATGAAAGGGAAAATGGGCAGCATGGGCTTCATCCACAATCACCGGGATCTTCCGGCTGTGGGCGATATCCACTATCCGCCGGAGGTCCGGCGCAGGCCCGTAGTAGGTGGGGTTGATCAGGAACACCGCCTTGGCGTCGGGGTGTTCCCGCAGGGCCCGCTCCACCCGCTCCGGTGTCACCGCCATGGAAAAACCAAAGTCACGATTGATTTCCGGATCAACATAGATGGGATCCGCCCCGCTTAAAATCAAACCGCCGATGGCCGACTTGTGGGCATTACGAGGAATAATGATCTTATCCCCCGGCTGGCAGACCGCCATGATCATGGCCTGGATGCCAGAGGTGGTACCATTGACCAAGAAAAAGGTGTGATCCGCTCCAAAAGCCCTGGCGGCAAGATCCTGGGCTTCCTTGATACAGCCCAGGGGGTTGATGATATTGTCCAGGTCGGGCAGGCAGGTCAGATCCATGGCCAGCACGTTATGTCCCACATATGCTTCCAACTCCGGTAACCCCCGCCCCTGCTTATGGCCAGGAACATGGAACGGGATGATACCGGAATTGATATAATTTTTGATAGCATCAAACAACGGTGTTCTTTCCTGCACATTGGTGTGCATGGATGCCCGACCCCCTTCCCCGCAAAACCACTTTTGCAATGAATACATTACACCATAAACGTGGTAAAAATGCAATAATGATTGTAATTTCGGGGGGAAGGTTTTTAGAAAAGGCACTAACCGGCCCGGTTCGCAACAAAGGGCCGCTCTGCTTCGACAAACCGCTGCCGCAGCCGCTCCATCACCTCAGGCATGGTGGTATATTCCATTTCATCCAGCGGCAGGCGGGCCGGCTCAAAGGGCCCCAGGGAGCGCATGTAATCGGCAATGGTATTGGCCTTCTGCCGGGCCAGGTCAAAGGCTGGATCGGCAAAAAAGTCTTGCGGCCCGATCAGCTTGCCGCCGGCCAGCTGGAATCCCAGCGCTACTGCCCGGGGTGGCCCGTCAAAACGGGTGGGGCTGGACTGGGCTAATCCCACCGGCATCAGGGGACCGTGGTGGGATCCCCGCATCCAGCCAGCCACCAGGTGGGGATTGCTGAAGGGCTCCAACGCCTCTCCCACCGCCGGCAACCCATTTTGGCAGCGGACAATGCACACCGGGTCATCTTTGCCCACATACCGCCCCACCATCAGGTTCAGCCGCTGGGTGCTGGATGTGGCTGCTATTTCACCGGTGGTCTTGGAATAAATTGATTTGATGCAGTAGCGGCCCGGCGCACCAATAAACACCAGAAGGTCGTACATCTCCTCCGGTAGGGAAAACTGCACCTTCCGGTTGGCAATCAGATCGTGTACCTCGAAAAGGAACCCGGCGTGCATCTTGGGGTCGATGACCAGACCGATGGTATTGAAGGGATCGGCAAACATTTTATACAGAGGGAAATTCCACGCCCCCGGTTCCGTCTTGTCCGCCATGAAAATGATCACCGGCTCGCTCTTGCGCTCGGCAAATTCCATTTCCGCCACACCCGGCCCCATGCCCTTGACATTGCCGGAAAAGGCGTCCGCCAGCAGGTCCTGGCCGGCACCGTACAGCTTCAGTTCCCTGGCCACCTCGGTACAGGAAACAAAGGTGTCCCATGCCAGCCGGTGCACCTTCTCGTCATCCATTCCCCGCCGGTGGGTCATGATCAGGTTGAGGTCATCCCCCACGTGGGTGACATGGTAATCCACCAGCAGGTCGCTCTGAGCCAGGCACTCCCTGGCTCTTTCCAGCAACTGCGGGTGCACGCTGGAGTGTCCCACAAAGCCCCCGATGTCCGCCTTGATTACCGATAGGGTGATTTTGCTGTTCAAACCACAGGCCCCCTCTGCAGGTATTGTGTTATACTATATGCCGGCGTACTTCGATATAGCATGTCACATTTCCTGCCGCCTGGTGGTAACTTTTAGCGGCATGGAAATACAAGAGGGGATCCCTTGCAGCGATGTGGGCTGATTAAACATCTTGCATTTGGGCTAATGGGATGGGCGGGTGCAGACCAGTGAGGCCGGTGGGTGCATCCCAGTACTTAGGCGGGGTGGGCGGCACCGGACGTCGCACTGGGGGTGCCAGCAGGAAAACCGCCAAAAGGGCCAGGATAACCAGAAAGGTAACCAGAACCAGGGCTCCGATGGTAAGGGTGCGGGTGGCCATATGCAATCCCTCCCCGGGGTTCTAATACCGTTATTATGCTATCCCCGGCGGACTGGCATACGATTGCCCGTTGATTAAACCGGCTTGCCGGCCACCAGCTGAATACCGGCGATATTACTGATTTTGAAGTAGCGCTCCTCCTTCCGCCAGTGACAGTACCCTTCCAGGTACCATGACGAGCCTTGCTGTATTAATGAATGGGGATCCACCTGGCGGACCCGGCGGCTGCGGCGATGTTCAGACCAGTAGTCCAATTTCAGGCTATAGCCATGAACAATGGCGTTTTCAATCATCTTCCGGACAACCTTGCCGGGATATGCCCGCAAGCCGTCAAACCACTCCGGCGGCAGCCCGTCCGGTTGCTCCGGTAACCGATGTTCCTCCTTTCCTGCCCCTTCGAAGGTGATGACATCCTGCCGGGGCATGTAGCCCGCCTGCCGTAACGCTTCCCTGGCCTTGCCATGGGAACGTCTTGGGATAACCAGCAGGGTGGGAGAAAGTTCCCCCAGGATCAGAGGTTTGATGTGGGGCATACTGCGTACCTCCGCCGCCAGTTCAGCATCGGCACACTGAAGAACAAAGGCATCCACAAAGGCCAGTCGACCGAAATTCTTCCCCCATTCAGCCAAGGTATAGCGTACATTGTCTGGCACAGGGTTCCGGCCGCGTGTGGCAAGGAAGTCCATCATCCCTGCAATGGTCCACCCGAGGTTTAAGCCCCTTTCCACTGACTCCTTACTCAACTGGTAGGTCATCACCCTGTCCACGGCGGTAAGGTCCGCCAGCTGTTCCAGTTGCCACCGCACCGGGTGCTCCAGGTTACTGGGAGCCAGGATCTGGTAGTTGGGTTGCAGGTAAAAACCATTTTCTCCGGGTGGCAGATGGGAAAGCAGCTGCTCATCAGCCGGTTCCTTTGGACGTCCTCTTCCGCCCGCGTTTTTACGCCCCGGTGGCGACACCCTGTCACCAGTTGGGGTTGGCGGGTCTCCGGCCTCCTTCGGCCGGAAACAGCTGCCCAGGCTGGTCCAGCGGCACCAGACGGCGTTGGACTGCTTATCCAAATGAAGGTGCAACAGCCCGGCATAAGCCATCAGGTGTAAAACCTCCAACATAGTTGCCACCCCATCTTTATCCACCACGGCGGTTAGGCTGGCCACCCGGAAAAGCTTCTGCACATTCATCCACCTGTCCGCCGGCAACGCCTGCAGAAGGGCCAGGCAGGTTTCCGCCCACCCGCCCCGCACCTGCCCCCGGCAGTAAGCCCACACATCACGGACCTTATCCACCAGCGGTGTAGCTGCCCATTCCCTGCCTGCCGGTGTAATGGATAATACCGCGCCGGTATCCTGCACAAGCTTTTGATGAAGGCAAAACTCCACCACACTGCCCAGGGAAAAGGGATAAGCACCGTCGGGAATCTCGGCCTTGTCCCAAAAAAACGACATGATGGTACCCATTTCCCGTTTGTAGATAACCCCCTTCTGGGTCAGCTGGGGCGGTTTTCTTGCCACATAGCCCAAAAAGGTGACCAGGTCATCATAAAGGTGCATCCTGGCTGCCGGCACCGGAAAACCGGGATCCGGCCCCGCCAGGAGATCAGCCCACTCCTCTGCCGCAAAGAGCGAAGACAGGGCCTCCCGAACTTCCGCCGGCATGATCAGATATTCCCGCCAGCTGTTGCCGGCAAGAAAGACCAGGCAGCGTAACCCAATGCCGTTAAGTACCTGATCCACCTTTGACTGGACAGGCAACAGTTGCTTCAAAGTATTTACCACCCTTTTCCTTTCCAGCCCTTCCTCCGGTAAACTGCCAACCAGGTAACGCAGCGTCTGCCGGGCCGGTTCACCCAGTTCAGCCAGGGTCCTTCTTAAATAACGCTCATCACAGATATTAATCACCAGGTGTCTAATCAGTTCCGGTGTGGACATCTGGCCAGGTGAAAGCCCGCACACCGCTGCCATTTCCAGTAATTGAGCACGGGGAAACTTGGATAGAATATCTGCGAACTGCATATGGGCATCCCCCTAAACAATATGTTCAGCCCCAACCATGATCACCGTCCGCACCGGACCGGATGCGACGGAACCGGGTGTGGCAAACAGGCATACCGGACGGGCTAATGCCACATAGAACCCCGCGGCCCGGATACCGGAGATCTACCCGGCGGCCAGTTCATCGGCATGGATGATCCGGTAGCGGTAACCCTGTTCGGTGAGAAAGAGCTGTCTGTTCATGGCAAAGTCGTGGTCCCTGGTGTCACGGGTGACCAGGGAGTAAAAATGGGCCTGGGCGCCGTTGGCCTTGGGACGGAGGATACGGCCCAGGCGCTGGGCCTCCTCCTGGCGGGAGCCAAAGGTGCCGGAAACCTGAATGGCCACGTTGGCGTCAGGGAGATCCACGGCGAAGTTGGCCACCTTGGAGACCACCAGTACCTCCACCTCTCCCGCCCGGAAGGCATTATAGAGTTGTTCCCGCTCCCTGTTCCCCACCTGCCCGGTGATAAGTGGGGCGTCCAGCACCGCCGCCAGTTCCTTGAGTTGATCCAGGTACTGGCCAATAATGAGGATCCGATCCCCCCGGTGACGCTCCACCAATCTCTGTACCAGCTCCACCTTGCCGGGGTTTTCCGAAGCTATACGGAACTTTTCCCGGTGGTCAGCCATGGCATAGGCCATGCGGATGTCGGAAGGAAGCTCCAGGCGGACCTCGGTACACTGGGCAGTGGCGATCCACCCCTGCCGCTCCAGTTCCTTCCACGGCACATCATATTTTTTGGGCCCAATGAGGGTAAAGACATCCCCCTCCCGCTGGTCCTCCCGCACCAGGGTGGCGGTCAAACCCAGGCGGCGCCTGGCCTGAATTTCCGCAGTGGCCCGGAAAACCGGTGCCGGCAGCAGGTGTACCTCATCATAAATGATCAGGCCCCAGTCCTTCTGGTTGAACAGGGCGAAATGGGTAAACTCCCCATCCTTCCTGGTCCGGGCGGTCAGGATCTGGTAGGTGGCCACCGTTACCGGTTTCACCTCCTTGACTTCACCACTGTACTCCCCCACCAGGGAGGGGTCCAGCCATGTCTTGTCCAGCAACTCCCGGATCCACTGGCGAGCGGCGGTGATATTGGTGGTAAGCACCAGTGTTTCACATCCCAGGCGGGACATCGCCGCCAGGCCGATGACCGTCTTTCCTGCCCCGCATGGCAGGACCAGCACTCCACTACCGCCCCGAGCGGAACCGCCCGCGTAAAAGGCTTCCACCGCCTGGTGCTGGTATTCCCGTAAGGCAAAGGGCTGTCCAGCCGGGGTGATTTCTCGCAGCCGGATGTCCAGGGCGGCTCCGTCCTGGTAGCCTGCCAGGTCCTCCGCCGGGAAACCGATTTTGATCAGTTCCTGTTTCACCGCTCCCCGGTTGCCGGGGGGCACCAAAATGGTATGGGGGTCCAGCAGGTCGCCCAGGCGTGGCTTCAGGGCTTTATGACGCCAGATTTCCTGGATGGCTGCAGGGTCGGCGGAATACAGCACCAGCCGGCCTTCCCGTTGCAGTAACTGCACCAGGCCGTAACGGCCCACGAAATCCAGGATATCCCGGCGCACGTTGTCCGGCAGATCAAATTTCCCATAAGTGGTTAGACAGTCCACCATTTCCTGGGCGGATAGCCCTGCGGCGGCCGCATTCCACAGGGATAATGGCGTAATCCGGTAGGTATGGACATGTTCCGGGCTTTTTTCCAGCTCGGCAAAGGCGGCCAGCCTATCCCGGGCTTCCTCGTAAAGGGAGTTGTGTACCTCCAGCAGCACGGTACGGTCTCCTTGGACGATGAGCGGGTTCTGGGGGTTGTATGCCATGGGTATCCTCCCTTGTTGGTGGTATCCTAATTTATTTCTACAAGTGATACCAATCCCCTGCCAGGAAGGCGGGTGAACTGCCCATGTACTTCGTTCCATATGACCTACGGGACAATGGGATGCAAGTCAGGCCGGAAGCGCTCAAACTACTACAGCAGGTAGCAGGAATTTATACCTTTGTGGTAGAAGATTTATAGTAACATGGAATTGGCCATGCAACACCCATTCCACCAGCGGCCCAGCAGGGCCGGGGCATGAGAGAAGGTTCAACGTGCCACAGGTTAAACTGTTACTTCTATTGATTGTGGCCACCGCAGGCATCGTTGCACCGGGTTTGCAAATTCCCGGTGAATGGCAACAACTGGTGACTTCGGCCAGTATCGAGGGAGCGGTGGAATACCTGCAATCCTTCTGGCCGTGGACACCGGTGATTGCCATTGTGTTTCTGACGCTGGAAACCGTCATCGCCCCCCTACCGGCCTGGCCGGTGCTGGGCGCCAATGCCTTGATTTTTGGCTTGTGGGGCGGAATCGCCGTGTCCTGGGCAGGTGCCATGCTCGGTGCAGTAATCTGCTTTTGGATATCCCGATCCTTTGGCCGCCGATGGCTGGAAAGAAAACTGCGGCAAAAATACCTCCACCAGATCGACGAGTTCAGCAGCCGCAAGGGTTTTTGGATTTTGCTGCTGGCCAGGGTTATACCCGTCACCTCCCTGGACGTGCTCAGCTACCTGGCGGGTTTAAGCCGGATTCCCTTTTGGCACTTTCTAGCGGCCACCGGTCTGGGCTTCCTGCCTGGGGTTACCCTATACACCCTTTTTGCCCATGACCTGTTTATGGCCCAACACTATGGCAACCGACTCAGCCTGGTGGGAATTGGTCTAGTGGCCGGCTACCTGTTATATCATTACAGGCGGGTGATCATCCGGCGGTTAAAGGCGTCAAAGGCTACCTCAGAACAGTTTCACAAGTAGGGAAAAGTCTCAAGCAAGATATAGAGCCTGTAGAGGATTTTGTTCTTCTACAGGCTCTATATCTTTTCAGGCGCGGTAAATTTCGGCCCACTGTAAGGGTACATCTGCAACATTTGTTTGTCGTTGAGTGGCAATAATGATAGGATAAAGTTAATTACATTATACCAATGGGTGGTATAGAATGCGCCTGCTGCTGTCGGGTATCTTTATTATCATAATAGGCTCCCTCCTGTGGCCGACCCTTTTGGGGGGTGCTTATAGCGCTACCAGCACAACCAACGTACGCCGCAAACTGATGCTGGCTGAGTTAAAGCAAGGCGAACTGTTGGTGGATCTGGGAGCCGGGGATGGACGGGTAATCTGCTTGGCGGCTAAGGAATTTGGCGCCAATGCAACGGGGATTGAAATTGACCCCCTACGCTTTTGGTTCTGCAAACTGAGAATATTGCTGGGCGGGCTATCTGGGATGGTATCGGTACGGCGGGAGAATTTCTTTGCTGCAGACCTCTCCGGTGCTGATGTGGTTACCTTTTACCTTTCCCCATCCGCAGCGGAGAAGCTAAAACACAAGTTTGAGCGGGAAATGAAACCCGGTAGCCGGGTGGCTTCCTACCGCCGGCCGGTGCCTGGCTGGCGGCCTACCCGTGTTGATGAACAAAACCATATTTATGTCTACGAAATGGGAAAAAGCAATTAGCAGGCAGGTCAACAAAAAGGCCGTGGCCCACTGCAAGGCACACCATGGCCTGGTTTTTTTTGGCTACTACCATCCGAACAGCCGGGAGGCCGGTGGCAGATACCCCCCAGAGAAGTAGTATAGGGATATGCTGGTTACAGTCAAGAAGGCCAGACCGTAGACGGCTCGTTGCCGTGGCGCCAGGTTAAAGCGCTTGAGGAATTTCAGGAAGTAACTGGTGGGAACCAGGCTGACCAGTACCCAGAAAACCAGGCTGGAAATCGCCAATACCGACACCCCCATATCTGCAATGCCACCACCTGCGCGGCCCCTCTAATATACCATAATTCCCGTCAATTATCCACACGCCGCCTGGTGGTCAACCGGACCATCACCGGTGTGTCAAACTGCTCGCTTATGGCAAAGGCGGCCATAACGTAATCATGGGCCTTCCTGCGGCCCCATTTTAACCGCGCAGATCCACCACCCGCCTGGCCTTCCCTTCAAAACGGGTCAGGCTCTTGGGCTCCACCAAACGTACCTTGGCGTTGAGGGATAAAATGGACTGCAGCCGCTGGCGGATTCTGTGCTCCAGGGCTTCCAGATCGCGAAAGCGATCGGTAAAATATTGTTCGGTCATCTCCACTTGAACTTCCAGTTCATCCAGGAAACCCTTGCGGGTGACCACTAGCTGGTACTGGGGCGCCAGGCCGTCCATTTCCACCAGCACGCTTTCAATCTGGGAGGGGAAAACATTGACCCCTCTGATTACAAGCATGTCATCGGTGCGACCAGTCACCTTACGCATGCGCACCGTGGTCCGGCCGCAGGCACACGGGGTGGGGTCCAGGCTGGTGATATCCCTGGTCCGGTAGCGGATTACCGGCAGCGCCTCCTTGGTTACCGCCGTCAGCACAAGTTCTCCCTCCTCCCCGTAGGGAAGGGGTTCCAGGGTGACAGGGTCCAGGATCTCCGGAATAAAATGGTCCTCATTGATGTGCAGCCCGCACTTGTACTGGCACTCACCCGCCACACCAGGGCCGATGACCTCACTCAGGCCATAGTTGTCGGTGGCCAGGATACCCCAGCGGCGTTCCAGCTCCCGCCGCAGTTCCTCACTGCACGGTTCCGCCCCGAACAGGCCCAGCCGCAGGGAAAGGGTACTCCTGTCCACTTTCATGGATTCCGCCACCTCCGCCATGTACATGGCATAGGAGGGAGTTCCCACCAGTACGGTGGTGCCAAAATCCTGCATCAACATTATCTGTTTTTCCGTATTGCCGCCGGATGCGGGCACCACCGTGGCCCCCACCCGCTCCAGGCCGTAGTGCAAGCCGAAGGCGCCGGTAAAAAGGCCGTATCCAAAACAAATCTGGGCTATATCTTCGGCGGTGACACCAGCCAAGGTGACGATCCGGGCAATCAACTCCGCCCAGGTTTCAATATCACCCTTGGTATAGCCAACCACCGTCGGCTTGCCGGTTGTGCCGGAAGAAGCGTGTACCCGCACCACCTCCTTCATGGGCACAGCAAACAGGCCATAGGGGTAATGATCCCGCAGGTCGGTTTTAACCGTAAAGGGTAACAGGCGGAGATCGGCCAGTTCCTTGATATCCGCTGGACGGATCCCCACCCTGTCAAAGGTTTGGCGATAAAAGGGCACCCTTTCATAACAACGGTGCACCGTATCCTGCAACCTGGCCAGCTGCAAGGCCTCCATTTCCGGCCTGGCCAGGCATTCCTGCCGGTCCCAGATCATTTGCCACCCACCCCGACCTGACAGGGCACACCGGTTTTCACCAGTAAAGCCATTCCTACCATCCTTCCATTCTGTTTTTTGCTGTTAACTTAAGATT
>DDKM01000009.1 GCA_002339345.1 Firmicutes bacterium UBA2598
CTGGCGATTTACCAGGCCATGGAAGAAGCAGTGGGTGAAGCGCGGCAGGTGACTTTGGATTCACTGGTTGCAGAAGCAGGGGGGCCGGAACAGGTAGCCCTGGTGCTGGTGGATCTGGTGCAGGGATTTGCCAGGGAAGGTCCTCTGGCCAGTCCCCGGGTGGCGGCTTTGATCGAACCCATTACAAAACTGGTGGAGGAAGCCCTCCGCCTAGGAGTGAGGGTAACTGCCATCCGGGATGCCCATACCGAGGACTGCCCCGAGTTTGACCAGTTCGGGCGCCACTGTGTAAAGGGTAGTTCAGAGGCGGAACTGGTGGAAGAAATTAAGGCAGTCCTGGGGCCGAACTTCACTGATTGGCCCAAAAACTGCCTGGCTGCAGGACAGACCCATGCTCAATCTATAATTGTCATTGTGGGGGACTGTACTGACCTCTGCATCTACCAGGCTGCCATGGCGGAGAAACTGGCGGCCAATGCTCAGGGGATCAGGAAAAGGGTTATTGTGCCCGTGAACCTGGTGGATACTTATGACCTGCCGGTGGAGGTGGCAAAAAAATTGGGGCTGATGCCCCATCCTGGTAACTTCTTTCATCTTGTTTTCCTCTATCACCTGAAGCTAAACGGGATTGAACTGATGCGGCTGACCTAGTTCTCCTGGAAGGACCTTTTTCAGCGCTGCGATTTGCGATTGTCAATATAAAAGTGAGCCACATGACAGTGTAAAATTGAGCCACCCCTGACAGAGTAAAAGTGATCCACCTCAACACATGAAGGACGGTTTTAAATGCAGGTCAGTCCATCGCCATTGGTGTGGAAGCCTGCCGCCGAGGCTATGAAACCAGGTTCTTCCGTACCGCGGCCCTGGTGAACAAACTCTCCAAGTCGAGAAAAAGTGCCCAACTGTCCGGTTTCATCAAAAAGCTTGTCAAAGCAGACCTGATTATCTGCGACGAGTGGGGGTATGTGCCCCTGGACAGGACTGGCGCCCAACTCCTCTTTGAAGTGATTTCCGAGTGCTACGAGCAAAAGAGTGTAATCATTAATACCAACATTGTGAACTTGAACAGGAACTTCTGAGAGACTACGGCAGGCCGGTGGTTAATGATGAAGGGTGTCTTCATGAATGCTCTTAGCAGGACATTTATGAGCAGTTAAGAAAGCGCGTTGCCATCTACAGTCGCAGTCCATAGTGACTCACAGCTTAATCCTGATACGGCAAATTGACCCGTTTTTTGTGCAGTGGCCTTATAAAAATTCCCCACCCCCCTGGGGAAAATATTTTGCAAAACTGAGGAATTTTTACTTGCAAAAAACACAGGATGGAACCATCACACAGAAAATCGCGCCGATGAAGAAGAATATTTACGGGTCAATCCGAACATAATTTCCCCCTTTCAGGCCCAAAATAATAGGTGTCGGGTTTTCCCGGATGAGATGCGCGAGTTCTGACGGATAGGATATTTTTCCATGATAGAGGGAGGGAAAGTATGCCCCGCGATCCCAAGAAAAAGCCGCTGACGGTGGAACAGAAGCGGTACACGGAAATGGTCAGGGATCTGGTGCCCAAACCACCTTACCTGCGCAATGCCCTTTTGGCCTTTCTTTTTGGGGGGCTGGTTGCCGTTGTGGGACAACTGGTCACCGATATTTATCGACTGACCATGGGGCTGACCGCCAAGGAGGCGGGCAACCCGGCGGTGGCCACCATGATTTTCATTGGAGCCATCTTGACCGGAGTGGGGGTTTTCGATAAAATCGCCCGTTATGCAGGCATGGGGCTGGCGGTACCGGTGACCGGCTTTGCCAATTCCGTGGTTTCCGCGGCGCTGGAGTTCAAGCGGGAGGGCCTGGTTTATGGCGTTGGCAGTAAAATGTTTATCCTGGCGGGATCGGTGATCACCTTCGGTGTGGTGACTGCCTTTGTCATCGGATTGATCTACGCACTTTTCATCATCTGAAAGGAGATACATCTTGTCTAAAAAGATTGGCAAACAGACCTTCCGGCCGGAAAAACCGCCGGTGCTGATCAGTAGCGCTGCGGTGGCGGGGCCCTTTGAAGGGCAGGGGCCCCTCAAGGACTACTATGACCATATCTACACCGACCTGCTGGCGGGGGAAAGAACCTTTGAGAGTGCCGAAAAGGAAATGCTCTTAAATGCCGCATTCACCTGCCTGAACAAGGCAGGTAAAGCCCCGCAAGAGGTGGATCTTTTTCTGGCGGGAGATCTGTTGAACCAGACCATCACCTCCGGGTTTTCCGCCCTGGAGCTGGCCATTCCCTACTTTGGGCTATACGGAGCCTGTTCCACTTCCATGGAGGGCCTGGCCCTGGCCACCATGCTGGTTGATGGGGGATTTGCCGACCTGGTGCTGGCAGCCACCTCCAGTCACAACACCACAGCGGAACGACAGTATCGTTATCCTTCCGAATACGGTGTACACCGCAAACCCACCGCCCAGTGGACTGTAACCGGGGCTGGTGCCGGATTGGTGGCCAGAGAGGGGGAAGGACCCCGGATCACCCATGTCACCGTGGGTAAGGTGGTGGATTTCGGTATCAAGGATGTCAATAATCTGGGTAGTGCCATGGCACCGGCAGCCGCCCTGACCCTGGTCCAGCATTTTGCCGATACCGGCCATGGTCCCGACTACTATGACCTCATCCTGACCGGTGACCTGGGCAAGTTTGGCCAAAGCCTTACCATCAAGCTGGCCACCAGCCGGGGCGGATTTGATCTCACCAAAAACTACAGGGATTGTGGTTTAATGATCTACGACACCCAGAGGCAGGATGTCCATGCCGGTGGCAGTGGATGCGGTGCATCCGCCATGGTTACCTATGGATACTTATACCGGAAATTGCTACAAGGAAAATTGAAAAGGATCTTGGTTGCGGCAACTGGCGCGCTGCACAGCCCAACTTCTTTCCAGCAGGGGCAGGATATTCCCGCCATCTGCCATGCCGTGGCCATTGAAGCATGAGAACGCCACTAAGTATTACGCCCTGGGGAAAAGAGACCACTGTGAGGGGCTAACCGTGGCCAATAATGGGTAGTTTGCAGAAGCAAGGGAGGCCGTTAGCTTGGAATGGAAGATGTACCTATTTGCCTTTCTGGTCGGGGGGGCCTTTGCCCTGGTAGGGCAGTTGATCTTTGACTTGACCAACTTTAGCGCGGGCCACATCCTGTCCGGCTTTACGGTAGCCGGGGGCATCCTGGGGGGGCTGGGGTTGTACCCCAAATTGGTGGAGCTTGCCGGCGCCGGGGCCACCATGCCCATTGCCAGTTTTGGCAACGCCTTGGTGCAGGGGGCCATATCTGAGGCCAAACGGACCGGGGTGATCGGGGTGTTGACGGGTATGTTCGAACTGACCAGCACCGGCATCACTGCGGCCATCGTGTTCGGCTTTTTCGTTGCCTTGATTTTTGACCCCAAGGGTTGATAATTGCCCAGAGGATAGATAATTACGGAAGGGGGGTGAAGGATTGACCGTTCAGAGTGACTTGCAGAAAGCTGTGGCCAGCGCCCAGTCCCTGATGGGCTCCTATGCCATGTTTGCCCAGAGCACCCAAGACCAGGCCGCCAAGAAAATGTTCCAGGAACTGGCCCAGGACATGCAGCGACATATTGATTCATTGAATTCCCGGCTGAGCTACGTGGAGAAAAATAACCCCATGTACCAGCAGCAGCAACAGGCCCAGCAGTAGGTTGCCAGTAACATACACCTGAGGGCATGGTGTTGCTGCCGGCAATGGTAGCAAGCGGTAGGAAAGGAATCTAGCAAACCCGGCCACCTGGTTGCCGGGTTTTTATTCAGTTCGCCCGGCATGGTGGTATGCTGCCGGTTTTTCCTTTTGGCAGGAAAAAGATGATGGGCGCCGAAAAAGCAATGTTAGTTTTTAGTGGACCGGCTATGTCCGTTAACAAGGATTAGATTTTGGTTACCTTTACCCCGTAATGATAGGGACCGGCCTCGGTGACGGCGGGGTGGCCAAAACCGGCCTTTTCCGCCAGGGCGATGACCCGGTCGGGGTGCAGCCGCTCGTGTTCGGGGGGGCCTTGGGGGGTCTTTTCCGGTTTCCATTCCACTACCAGCAGGACACCTCCCTGGACCATCAGCCGGCGGATTTCCTGCAACAGTAACAATGGGCTGTCCGCCTCATGCAGGGTGTTGGCCAAAAGGGCGCAGTCCGCCACGTCATCGGACAGGGGGATGGCGGTTTCCGTCGAATGGATGAACTCCACATTGGTGGCCCCGGCGCCAACCAGGTTATGGCGGGCCCGTTCCAGCATCGCAGCAGAGATGTCAATGGCGAAAACAGTGCCGGATTCTGTTACCGATTCCGCCATGGTTGCAGTGAAGTAGCCGCTACCACAGCCCACGTCCGCTGCGCGCATTCCCGGCGAAAGAGCAAGGGGGGCTAGCACCCGGTGCGGGTCCAGTATCTTTTTCCGCTCAGGGTTGTCCAGGATGCCGGCATGGACGGGGTCGAACTTATGGCTCAAGGTCTTCTACCTCCTGTGATATTTTTTTCTATTATACTATAAATAAAATTAGCTAAATGATATGTCTGAAAAAATATTTTTTGGGGAGGTCATGGGATGAAGATTGTGGTAATGGGAGCCGGGGCAGTGGGTGCCTACTTTGGCGGTATGCTGGCCAAAGCAGGTGAGGACGTATGCTTGATTGCCCGGGGGGCCCACCTGCAGGCCCTGTGGGAGAAAGGGCTGGTGGTGGACAGTGAAGCGGAGAAATTTCAGATTCCCATCCGGGCATCTGCGGACCCCGTGGATGCGGGAATAGCGGATCTGGTGCTTTTTTGCGTGAAATCCTATGATACTGTGGAGGCCGCCCGGCAGATGATGCCGGTCATCGGGCCGGAAACGGTTGTGCTTTCCCTGCAAAACGGGGTGGACAATGAAGAGGTGCTGGCGGAGCTGGTCGGTGCAGAAAAGGTAATGGCTGGTCTGTGCTATGTACAGGCCCACATCGCCGCTCCCGGCGTGGTGCGCCAGGCTGGTGACAGGAGGGATATCATTTTTGGGGAACTGTCCGGGGAAATTTCCCCGCGGGCCTGCCAAATCCTGGCCGTTTTCCAGAAAGCTGGCATCAACGTTGAGCTGACCGCCGATATCAAGCTGGCCGTATGGCGGAAATTCCTGTTTATTTCCGCCTTTAGCAGTATCACCTCCGTAACCCGCTCCTCCGTCGGCCCCATCAGGCAGACTGCCGAGGCCTGGGACCTGTACCGGCAGCTTTTACAGGAAGCTTACCGGGTGGCCCTCGCCATGGGCGTGAACCTGCCGGAGGATGCCGTGGATAAAACCATGGCCTTTACCGCAAGTATGCCGGATATGTTCAAATCCTCCCTGTTGCGGGATCTGGAGCAGGGTAAGCGGCTGGAAATCGATGCCCTTTGCGGAGCGGTGGTTCGCCTTGGGGAGCGTACCGGGGTGCCAACCCCTGCCAGCCGTTTTGTGTACAGTGTGCTGAAGGTGGCCCAGGTGAGGCCCAGTCTGCATTGAATCCAGTTGTTGAGTCGATGATCCATTAGTAATATTTGACAGTAATGGGGTCATGAATTAAAATAAAAGCGATTCAGCTTGTCCGAGGAGGAATGAAGGAATGGCAAAACAGAAGTTCGAACGGAAGAAGCCCCACGTAAACGTTGGAACCATTGGTCACGTTGACCACGGCAAGACCACCCTGACCGCTTCCATTACCTTCACCCTGGCCAAGGTGGGCGGCGCCG
>DDKM01000100.1 GCA_002339345.1 Firmicutes bacterium UBA2598
GTTTTACCCGGAGCCAGCAGCCGGAATTGATTAACGCCATCCTGGAACACAACGCCCTAGACCTGGTATCCCTGGCCAGGTTGATGCCCACCCTGCTGGAGGGATAGAAGCGTGAAAGAAGGTGGAGCAATTGGCTTTGCGCCAAGAGACATTCCAGGACACCAAGCCGGTCCCCCTGTGGACGCGGGATTTTGTCCTCATCTGCCTGGCCAACGGATTGATGTTTGCTGGTTTCCAGATGGCCATGCCGACCCTGTCCTTGTTTGCCGAACAACTGGGGGTTGAAGAGCGCCTGGTTGGGCTGGTCACCGGCGTCTTTACAATTGCCGCAGTGACGGTACGCCCCTTTGTGGGGCGAGCCCTGGATCAAAGGGGGAGGCGGGGGCTGTACTTGGCGGGGTTGCTGGGATGTGCGGCCTTTGCCCTGGCTTACCAGTGGGCGCCGGTGGTGTGGATGCTACTGTTGCTGCGCCTGGGCCATGGCCTGAATTGGGGACTGACCGGTACGGCGGCAGGTACCATTGTGGCGGATATGGTCCCTGCCCACAGGCGGGGTGAAGGAATCGGTTATTTTGGCATGTCCGCCACCTTGGCCATGGCAATTGGGCCGGCCATCGGCCTGGGGTTGGTCATCAGCCACGGATTTGCCGCGGTCTATACCCTTTCAGCTGCCCTGACTCTGATGGCCCTCGTGCTGGCCTGGCACATCCGGGTACCGCAGGTGGAAAGGAGACCCCAGGGGAAAACACCCCTTTTTGAAGGAGCAGTGTGGCTGCCTGCCGTCGTTTCCTTTTTCCTGACTTTGAGCTACGGCGCGGTGGTTACCTACTTGCCGCTGCACGCCAAGGAACTGGGCATCACCAATATCGGACCCTTCTATACCGTTTATGCCATCACCTTGCTGGTGGTCAGACCCATTTCCGGCATCCTGTTTGACCGGCGGGGTCCGGTGCTGGTGGTTACTACCGGTATGTTAGCGGTGGTGGTCAGCCTGCTGATTATGGCGGGTACTGGTGGCATGGGCGGATTCCTGGTGGCTGGTTTCTTTAACGGGATCGGGTTTGGGGCGGTACAGCCTTCCCTGATGGCCCTGGCCGTAAAGTCAGTGCCGGCTAACCGCCGGGGTGCGGCCAATGGTACCCTCTTTGGCGCCTTTGACCTGGGGATTGGTTTGGGGGCGGTCCTGCTGGGCTTGGTGGTTGGTTTGGCTGGTTATACCGGGATGTACCTGGTGGCAGCCATCTCCGCTGCCCTCGGGTTGGTGTTGTTTCACCGTTATTATGATGCAAGTCTGTAAAAGTGGAGTGAAATAGAAAGATGGTCCCTGTTTCAGATCTGTTTGCCCGGATGGCTGCCGGTTACTCCTTGCGGGGTAACGGGGTTTTTCTTGGTATCGCCGTTTTGATGCACATAGGCCTTGGCATCAGTCATATGGTGTTCAACCTGTTTCTAAAGGCCTCCGGCCTGCCGCCGGAACTCCCCGGTCAGGTGTCCTCCGCCGGATCCCTGGGTTTGGTATTGGGCCTGATGCCGGCCGGCTGGCTGGGTGACCGGGTGGGTCAGAAGCCCTTGATGTTGGGCGGTATGATCCTGGCCGGGGGTGCCGAACTCCTGCGCATCCTGGTGCCCTCCACCAGTGCCCTTTTCCTGGGCAGTTTTCTTTATGGCTTAGGCATGGCGGCGGCCACCGTCAATTTCCTGCCATACCTGGCTACCCGGGTGGGTTCAGAGGACAGGCTGGGAACGGTCAGTGCGGCATCATCGGTGACCATGATGGCCATGATGGTGGGCGGTCTTGTGGCCGGAACGGCCTCAGACCTATTGCGGGCTACCGGCTGGACCGATGCTGCCGCCTTGCGCTTTGTGCTGGCCGGGGGAGCGGGTTTTTTACTGGCGGCCGGGTTTGGGGTGGCCGGGCTAACGATGGATAACAGCCGGGAAACAGCGGAGGGCAACCAACTGGCGCGGGAGTTGGCGGAAGGAGCTTTCCACTGGGGCAGGGCCTTGTTCTGGCGGTTGGCTGTTTTCGGAAGTATGATCGGCCTGGGAGCAGGCCTCTTCATGCCCTACATGAATTTGTATTTCGTGGATCGGTATGGTATTAATTACAGCACCGTGGGGATCATCTCCGCCGTAGGGATGTTCTTGACCTCTGCAGCCATGTTGTTCTGCCCCGCCATCGTGGCCAGGCTGGGCCGTGTCCAGGCGGTAGCTGTGCTGCAAATAGCTTCCCTGCCCTTTTTGCTGGGTATATCTGCCGTCCCGGTACTGGCCATGGCCATGGTTTGCCTATGGTTGCGCCAAATGTTGATGCAGTCGGCCACGCCCATTGCCAGCGAAATTGCGTTATCCATTGCCGGACCCAAGGCTAGGGGATTGGCCAACAGCATCTCCAGCACCAGTTTCCAGGTTGGGGCGGTGTTCGGTGCTCCCATCGGCGGCTTGCTGGTAAAAAACTATGGTTACGGGCCAGGATTTTGGGGGGGTGCGGGACTTTATCTTATGGCCAGCCTTTTTTACCTTTTGATGATGACCCCGCTGACTGGGAGGGAGTCCATATCCGTGGCCGCCGGTAGTCCTGGGGTGCCGGGAATCGATTCCGGCGGATAAGTTGCCGCTGCCGGTGAATAATACAACCGTTCAGTTACTTATTCCCGGAGTAGGGAAAACAGGCCGTCCGGCTCAATCGGTACGGCCTGTTAACTCCAAAATCAATAACGGTAAGCTACCCCAAACCCCCCGCGGGGGTAATGCCAGTCCAGGTTACCGGTAGGACAAGCTACCCGGCACGCTCCGCACTCGATGCACCTGGGGTACTGGATGTCCAGAGTGGCCGTTTCATGGTTCCAGTTGTAAACTTCCGTCGGGCAGATGGTGGTACACGGTTTTTTAACACACTTTTCCCGGCAGGTAGTTTCTCTTTTTAATTTAATATGTGATGTTTCATCCGTCTTAAACTCCAACAGTTCCACCGGATCCCTGCCGGTGGCCGGTGTTTTACCCACCTAGAACACCCCCCAGTGCTGGTACCCTTCATATAGGTCCATTAGCGTCTTGGATGGCACCTGGCGGTCCAGGGCAGTTTTCATTAGCCGCTGCCGCTTTTCGCTTTTGGTGGACATGTCCACCGTAAAAAATTCATAGGCCATGTCATTTAGCACACTGGCCACCAGGTAATCGGAATCCGGGTGCCGCCGGTAATATCGCAACCCGCCCCTGGCGGAGCGGATATCCTTCATAAAGAAGGTGTTGTTCAACTTATGCATATAGGTGGCTAAGGTCCGGCTGCTGAAATCCCCTTTGGCCTTGGCCTGCACCACCGTTTCCGCTGCGTGCATGCCGGTCAAGGCAGCCAGGTCGGTACCCCGCCGGCCACTGATCATCATTGCCGCATCCCCCGCCACCAATAGGCCGTCCATGTACAGGCGGGGAATAAAGTCATATCCTCCCTTAGGGATCAGGTTGGCCTTGTAATGGACGGTTTCCCCGCCCTGGATCAGGCGTTTGATCAGGGGATGGTTTTTAAACCTTTGTAACAGTTCATAGGGGCTGTGGCTTCTAGTGGACATTTGATCAAGATAGGAGCCCACCACTATAGCCACATGCTCCTTGTAAGTGTAAATGCCCCCTTTGCCCACGGTTCCGGCAGTAGGGTACCCGATCATCCCATAGGTAGCACCCTCGTTGCCTTCAAGCTGGAAGCGCTCATTGATTTTGCCCGCCTCAAGGGCGACAACCTCTTCCACATAGAAGGTCATGGCATGGGGAGGTATTTCCCTTCGCAACCCGGCCTCTTTGGTCAAAAAGGCATTTACTCCTTCCGCTAGAACCACCACATCAGCATGCATTTCCTCTCCCGTATCCAGTTTTACGCCAATAACCCTATCCTGCCGCCGGCCCAGGAGGGATTTGTCATAAACCAGGCCAGTGGCCAGGGTGCTGGTGCGCAGGTCCGCACCGGCCTGGACGGCCTTGTTGGCAAACCAGGTGTCGTACACCGAGCGTTGGGCGGTAAACTTGTTATAGGGGTCCTTGCCGAAACGCAACCCGGTGAACCCCACATTGACCGCCGAGTCCCCCTCCATGAACCACAGCTCATCCTTCACCACCGGCCGTTCCAGGGGGGCCTCCTGCCAGAAGGCAGGCACAATTTCTTCCAAGGGGCGCCGGTATACCGTTCCCCCGAACATGGTTTTGCTCCCGGGGTAGGGGCCCCTTTCCAGCAGGGTCACGGAAAGGGCATTCTGGGCCATGATATAGGCGGCGGCGGATCCCGCCGGGCCTGCTCCCACCACAATGGCGTCATAGCTATCGGCCAATGACATTCCCTCCAAAATAAATTGATGTCTGGATTGGTCACATTGGTGCTGTGACCGCTGGCTGGCCCATGGTCAAGAAGGCCATTTCCCGGTGGATGGCAGTCAGACTGCGACCTTGCTGGTAGGCGGCAATTTGCCGCATGGCAGTGTTGCCGCCAGCCAGGATTCCCTCCAACCGTTGGAATTCCACATCCAACCCCAAATGCAGCGCCCTTTTTTCCGTCAAGTGCATCCTGCGCCGGATGGCCTGGACAGCCGGCACCTCCTGAGCCCTTTCCAAATCGATCAGTTTGCCGGTCAGCCCGTACCGGGTCAATGAGTTCTTCCTTCAGACAGTCCCTTAATTCCGGGGGGGCCTGGTGAAGCAAATCCGCGAATCTGTTGGCCAGGCTCAAACTGACCGGGTCGAGGATCTGGAATTCCTCCTCAATACCCACGGTCAGATCGGTGGAATGGGCGAAAGCTTCACCCTGCAATTCACTGGCGGATACCGGCAAATGCAACCCCTCCTTTTGGCAGCAGGGATATTATGCCCCCGTTGAGCCGGATCTTTTCTTTGCCGTAATTCTGTATACATGCGCGAAAACCGTTGCCAGTGAACAAGGCAGGTGTTAAAATATTTTCAATTCAATAGCGACGGAAGCAATGGGGCTTTCGGTAGCGGGGCAATGGCGTCCTACAGCGTGGCAGCTTGTGCTGCCAGTTGTAGGGCGTTTTTGTTTTCATCCGCCCCAGTAAAAAGAGAAGGAGGCGGCCAGGATGGTAGGTAACGACGGATGGGCCAGGCCATGGGAACTACAAGGTAATCACAGGCGTGAGGGTTCAAAGCGCATTCCTTCCGGTTGCGCCATCGCCGGCATGATCAACCGCAAGGGGCGAACCATGTCCGGTGTTGATGCCATCCAGTCCATCGCGCTGATGCACGACCGGTCCAACGGCCTGGGAGGCGGATTCGCCGCCTATGGCATTTATCCCGAATTCCCGGAACACTATGCTTTTCACCTATTTTTCGATGACCACAAGGCCCGGGAACAGACGGAAAGTTTTTTAAACCAGCATTTCAATATCGAACTGGGGGGGCCCATTCCCACCAGGAAGGTTGTGGGGATCAGCGGAGCGCCCTTGATCTGGCGCTATTTTGCTAAACCCAAACTTGAGCAGTTGCGGGTAGCGGAAATGAAGGAAGATGACTTCGTGGTGAACATGGTGATGTTTATCAACGAACGGCTGGATGGGGCCTATGTCTTCTCCAGCGGGAAAAACATGGGTGCCTTCAAAGGGGTGGGGTATCCCGAGGATATCGGTGAATTCTACCGCCTTGATGAATACCGGGGCTATATCTGGACAGCCCACGGCCGTTTTCCAACCAACACCCCGGGGTGGTGGGGCGGCGCCCATCCCTTCACCCTGTTGGATTTGTCAGTGGTGCATAACGGGGAAATTTCCTCCTATGGGGCAAACCGGCGCTTTTTGGAGATGTTCGGTTACCGCTGTACCTTGCAGACGGATACAGAGGTCATGACATATATCTTTGACCTGCTGCTCAGGCGGCAAGGGCTACCCCTGGAGACAGCGGTGAAGGCTGTAGCTGCTCCTTTCTGGAGCACCATCGCCCGGATGCCACAGGCACAGCGAGAAGTGCTCACCGCCATCCGGACAGTTTACAGCAGCCTGTTGGTGAATGGTCCCTTTTCCATTGTCCTGGGTTCCAGCCAGGGCATTATGGCCCTGAACGACCGGGTTAAACTGCGGCCCCTGGTGGCTGCCACCAAGGGTGACCTCCTGTATGTGGCCAGCGAGGAGTCAGCCATCCGGGAAATCTGTCCCAAACCGGAGAGGGTATGGTCACCCCGGGGCGGTGAACCGGTCATCGGAATGTTGGAGGATGCCATGCCCAAGGCGGTTCCGGCCCCCCCGGTCACCGTCTGCCACTTATAAATTACGGTGGAGGAGAAGCCTGATGAGCTTAAGTATGGCCACACCGGCCTTTCTAATTGAACGAAACCTGGATCGATGTATCCACTGCCAGGTGTGTGTGCGGCAGTGTGCCAATGAAGCCCATGGTTATGACCATGAAGAACAGCGGGTATATTCCGACGACATGCGATGTGTCAACTGTCACCGGTGTGTGGTGCTCTGTCCCACCAGGGCGCTGAGTGTCAGGCAGTTTCCGTTGGAATTCCGGGCCAATGCCAACTGGACGGCGGAGGTCATCCACAACATCTACCTCCAGGCGGCAACGGGGGGCATCTTGTTGACCGGCATGGGTAATGATCGGCCTTATCCTATCTATTGGGACCACATGCTGATCAACGCCAGCCAGGTCACTAACCCCTCCATTGACCCCCTGCGCGAGCCCATGGAATTGAAGACATTTTTGGGTCGGAAACCGGAGAAGATTGTTATTGAAAATGGCCGTCTGAAGGAAGCGTTGCCACCGCAGTTGGAACTGGAACTGCCGGTGATGTTTTCAGCCATGTCCTTTGGTTCTATCAGCCTGAATGCCATGAAGTCCCTGGCCTTAGCGGCAGAAGCAGAGGGAACCTATTACAATACAGGGGAAGGCGGTCTGCATAAGGACCTTTACCCCCTGGGACACCGGACCATCGTCCAGGTGGCCTCCGGTCGGTTTGGCGTGCATCCCGACTACCTTGCCGCCGGGGCGGCCATCGAGATCAAGATCGGCCAGGGGGCCAAGCCCGGAATCGGCGGCCACCTGCCGGGAGAGAAGGTAGGCAGGGAGGTTTCGGAAACCAGGATGATCCCGGAGGGCACCGATGCCCTGTCCCCTGCGCCCCACCATGATATCTATTCCATCGAAGACCTGCGGCAGTTGATCTATTCCCTGAAGGAAGCCACCAATTACAGTAAGCCTGTTTCCGTTAAAATAGCGGCAGTACACAATGTTGCAGCCATCGCTTCGGGTATTGCGAGGGCAGGTGCGGATATCATTGCCATCGACGGGTACCGGGGTGGGACCGGTGCCACACCGTTAAGAACCAGGGACCATGTGGGTATACCCATTGAATTTGCCCTGGCCGCAGTGGACAGTCGCTTGCGGGATGAGGGTATTCGTAACCAGGTTTCCCTGGTGGTTGCGGGCAGCATCAGGCACAGTGCGGATATTGTGAAGGCGGTGGCCTTGGGTGCCGATGCCGTGTATATCGGCAGCGCCGCCCTCATTGCCTTGGGCTGCCATATGTGCCAGAAGTGTTATACCGGAAAGTGCAACTGGGGCATTGCCACCCAGGATCCCAATCTGACCAAAAGGTTAAACCCCGAGATCGGTGCCAAGAGGGCGGCCAATTTATTAAAGGCATGGAAACATGAGATTAAAGAGATGCTGGGCGGAATGGGGATCAATGCCCTGGAAAGCCTGCGGGGCAACCGGCTGATGCTGCGCGGTATCGGCCTTACCGACCGGGAACTCAACATCCTTGGTATCAAGGCCGCCGGTGAATAGTAAGGGGCTAAACATGAAGAACGGAGGGATGTTTATGCGTGTAACCGCCCGTGAGGAATACTGTGCCGGTTGCCGCTTGTGTGAGGTATATTGTGCGGTAAGCCATTCACCATACCCGGCGGATCCCGTTAAGGCCTTTCGGAAATCACCCCATCCGCCCATCTCCAGGGTCTTGGTGGAGGAACAGCGGCCGGTTTCCTTTGCCCTGCAATGCCGGCACTGTACCGAGGCCATTTGTGTCAAGGCCTGCATCACCGGTGCCATGTACAGGGACCCGGTCACCGGTGCAGTACGCAACCAGGAGGAACGTTGTGTAGGGTGCTGGAC
Source organism: Firmicutes bacterium UBA2598 (assembly GCA_002339345.1). GTDB lineage: Bacteria > Bacillota > PH28-bin88 > PH28-bin88 > PH28-bin88 > UBA2598. The sequence continues at coordinate 8,110 of DDKM01000100.1, forward strand.
ATGCATCCTGGTCTGTCCCTTCGGGGCCATCCGGCGGGATGAACAGGGTAAAAAGGTGGCTGCCAAGTGCGATTTATGTGCAGGTGCGGTGGAACCGGCCTGTGTAAAACACTGTCCCAACGGGGCCCTTGTGGTGGAGGGAAAGGGAGGTGGCTTGAAGTGTATGTGATCATCGGAAATTCTGCCGCCGCAGTCGGAGCCGTGGAAGCCATCCGTAGGGTGGATGACCGGGGACCGATCACCCTAATCGCAGCGGAGCCCTACCACACCTATTCCCGTCCCCTGATTTCCTATTACCTGGCCGGAAAGGTCACCGAAGAACAGATGGCATACCGGCCAAGGGATTTTTACATCCAAAACGGGGTAAAAACCCTGCTGGGTCGCAAGGCGGAGGCCGTTGACACCAGGGCCAGGCGGGTGGTACTGGCTGACGGTGAAGGGGTGGCATACCAGAAATTGCTCATTGCCACCGGTGGCCGGCCCTTCGTACCTCCGGTGCAGGGACTGGACAAAGCGGGTGTGTTTACCTTTACAACCATGGATGATGTCAAGGCCATGGCCAAGGAAGCCACACCTGGTGCCAGGGCGGTAGTGATAGGGGCAGGATTGATCGGCTTGAAGGCTGCTGAGGCCTTGATCCGCAAGGGGCTGCAGGTGACGGTGGTGGAACTGGCGAACCGTGTGCTCAGCGCTATCCTGGACCAGGAAGGTGCTGCCATTGTCCAGGCCCATCTGGAAAAACAGGGTATCTGCTTCCTTCTGAACAACACCGTCACCCAGGTTACCGGTGAGGAGCGGATAAAGGGAGTACTGCTACAGGACGGGCAGGAACTGGCTTGTGACCTGTTGGTTGTGGCTATAGGTGTGGTACCCAACACTGCAGTGGCTACCGGCACCGGGATCCGGGTAAACCGGGGTATTCTGGTGGATGACACCCTTTGCACCTCCGAAGCGGATATCTATGCTGCCGGTGACGTATCAGAAGGATATGACATGGTACACGGCACCTGGCGGGTACTGCCCTTGTTGCCCAACGCTTACCGCCAAGGTGAGGTTGCAGGGCTCAATATGGCGGGGCAAGTTGCCAAATTTGCCGGTGGGTTTGCCATGAACGCCATTGGCTTGTTTGGCTTACCCATTTTAACTGCCGGCCTGGCCTGGCCGGAGGGTGAGGGATACCGGGTGCTGGTGCGGGCAGACGAGGAAAGGCAGAACTACCGTAAGGTGGTGCTGAAGGATGACCGGGTTGTGGGATTTATTCTGATCAACCAGGTGGACCGGGCGGGTATCCTTACCAGCCTGATAGCCGCTAAAACCGATGTGTGCGGTTTTGAAGAAGGCTTGCTAGAGCCAGGTTTCGGATATGTGCATATACCGGTGGAGTTGCGCCACCAGCGTCTTTTGCAGGGGGTGGGTACAGGATGGTAACCATAGATTCCAGGGGCATTTATTACCGGGATTTGAACAGGATGATCAAACAAGCCATTAACGACGGCGCCGGTGAAGTGGTCCTCAAAAACGTCAACGGGCAGCGCTATATCGGTGACGGCCTGCGGGGCAGCCAGCGCATCGTCATTGAAGGAACCCCCGGCAATGATTTGGCTGCCTATATGGATGGGCTGGAAATCCTGGTTAAGGGTAATGCCCAGGATGGTGTGGCCAATACCATGAATGACGGTACCGTGGTGATTTACGGGGATGCCGGGGACACCATGGGATATGCCATGCGTGGTGGCCAGGTGTATGTACGGGGCCATGCTGGATGCCGGGTGGCCATTCACATGAAGGAATACCAGGACAAGGTGCCGTTGATGGTAATCGGGGGCCGGGCGGGCGACTTCCTTGGCGAATACATGGCCGGGGGCATCCTGGTGGTCCTTGGACTTGGCCTGCAGCCGGGTGAGGACATTGTAGGGGATTTCTGCGGCACCGGTATGCATGGTGGGGTAATGTACATCAGGGGGCAGGTTGCCGATTACCAGCTAGGTCGTGAAGTTAAGCTGGTGTCACTGGATGAAGGGGATTATCAGCGATTGCATGCTATTGTCCAGAGGTTTGCGGGTTATTTCCGGCTAAACACCAGCCGCATCATGGCGGAGCCTTTCCATAAGTTGATTCCTTACAACAAGCGTCCCTATGGTGACCTGTACGCCAAGGCCTAGGAAACATGTCATCCATCATACCGCGATCCTGCGGTCAACCTTGATCCTTGTGGATGTAAGGTTATACCGTCATTCATCGGCTAATCACTCCTTTTTCGCCCGGGGCCCTTGCCCGGGAATTTTTTTCGTGAACGTAATCACTTTTTACAAAATACAAAATTGTCAATAAACAATATAACCAAAATATTGTCACATTACAGAAATCTTTTGTATTATAAGTTTAATCTTTGATTGTACATAAGGAGGGGTGTTTTCAAGTAAGAACCATTGAAGCAGGTTGTTTTTATTTAGAAATATTTTGAAAAAGGAGGAAGCATGATGAGGATCAAAAGGTCTACAGCTCTGATTTTTGTCTTAGTCCTCATGGCCATTGCCCTTGTTGCCGTGGGATGTGGTGGCCAGAAAACCGCTGAAGCTCCGGCACCTGCCCCTGCCCCGGCACCTGCTCCGGCTCCGGCACCGGCTCCCACTCCTGAGCCGACCCCAACACCGGTACCCGAACCGGCTGCTCCGGCAACACCAGCTCCGACCACTCCGACACCAGCGGCACCGGCTGCAACTACCCCAACAGCACCGGCACCAGCGCCAACAACTCCGGCTCCGGCCCCGGCCAAACCAGCGGCACCGGCTGCAACTACCCCAACAGCACCGGCACCAGCGCCAACAACTCCGGCTCCGGCCCCCACTACACCGGCAGCGCCGACTCCGACAACTCCGGCAGCACCGGCCCCGGCACCCACTCCGGCTGAGCCTAAATGGACATACACCTTGGAAAACGCTAACAAGGCCAAATGGCCGAGATCTTTGACCATTGGCGCGGGCTCCATCGGCGGCGTGTACTACCCGTACATGGGCGCATGGGCTAAGATCATTGAAAAGGCTTTGGGGGTTCCAGCGAGTGTACAGGTAACAGGCGGCCCCAATAACAACATCCAGTTGACTGAACTTAATGACCTTGACCTGGGTGGCACCACCATGGGCCCGGCCTGGGAAGCCTGGAACGGCCAGGGCGCTTGGACCAAGGGTATTAAGTACCGTAACTTCAGAGCCATTTTCCCGATGTATGACACCTATTCCTTCTGGTGGGCCTTTGAAGGCGCCGGTATCACCAGTCTCCGTGACCTGGAAGGCAAGGTGGTCGGCGTAGGCCCCACCGGTGGTACTCCGGGAACCTATCACCCGTTGTTCCTGCAGGAACTGGGGATTAAGCCCAAGACTATCCGTTACGGTGGGGCCAGTGACCTGGCATCCCAGCACCTGGATCGGCAACTGGATGCCAACAGCTTTGCGTCCGGTATTCCTGCCGCCGTCGTGATGGAAACGGCTGCCCAGCGCAAGATTGTGCTATTTGGTGTTGACGGAGCCGACAGGGATAAAATTGTAGCGAAATATCCCTTCTGGAGCCCGACGGTCATTCCAGCGAAGACATTCGGTGATTGGCAGAATTATGATGTCCCCACAGTGGGTATGTTTAACTTTGCCATTGCCAACAAGAACCTGCCCGATGACCTGGTATACTTGATCGTCAAAGCGGTGTTCGATAACCAGGAAAGCCTGGTCACCGCTGTGAAAGCGGCAGTAGAGACCGTGCCCAAGAACGTGACCAAAAACACCTTCCTGCCCATGCACCCAGGTGCCATCAAGTACTATGAGGACATCGGCATTAAATTACCAGCCGCTGTTTACCCGCCTGAATATAAGAGATAACACCTAATCCAAATTGGCGGCGAAGTAACATCTAGCCCAGCACAGCAAAGCAAGGCGCCCATCATCTTAAACGGTGGGCGCCTTGTTAATTTATGGCGGAATCTTGACTCCCGTCTGCTACCCTAGTATAATGAACCCTGCAAAGGACATCGCGCCATGGGCGTGTAGCTCAGGTGGGAGAGCGTCAGGTTCGCATTCTGAAGGCCAGGGGTTCGAGTCCCCTCACGTCCACCAAGCTAATGTTAGACCACTGTTTAACGGTAAGTATAATGTCGGTAAGTGGGGAGCAACAGACTACTTTTGCATCCTTTAAGCCACTCTTGCAGTTCATTGAGGGTCAATGTTGAGCTGCTATTTTTGGGCGATTAGCTCAGGGGGAGAGCACTTGCTTCACACGCAAGGGGTCGTAGGTTCAAATCCTACATCGCCCACCATTCTTAAAAAATTTACCTTCCTTCGGGGAGGTTATTTTTATTTGGCCTCCATCATTGATAGGGTGGATGTTT
>DDKM01000075.1:0-9093 GCA_002339345.1 Firmicutes bacterium UBA2598
CCGTGGCCGTACCCCGTGGCCACAAAGACCAACCTGTCGGGATACACCTGGACGGAAAGCCTGGTGGAGTTCAGGCCCAAAATCCGCCGCAATTCGGTGCCGGCAAAGGTCTTGCCGCCCACCTGGGCGGTGCGCACCCGCCCGGTACTGCTGGCCTTAAGGACCTTCCAGGCCGGCGGGTTGCCGCCGGTCAGCTGGGCAACAGGCATGGCGGCCAGGCTGGTGCCCAGCAGCCGGTCCAGGTCCGCCAGGGGGAAGGTGTGCACCGCCTGGTAACGGGGGGAGTCCTGGTCCCAGGGGGAGGGAACGCTGCGCAGGTAGGGAACGGCAAATTGCCATACCTCCTCCGAGTTTTCCGTCCGGCCGCCGGCGTTGGAGTGATAGACAGGGTCGATGAGTTGGCCTTTATAGGTAAGCACCTGGCCCGTTGTTTCCCGCACCGCCCTCTCCATCTTTTCCCGGTACAGGAAATAGCGGAAAATGCCCCACCGCTTTTCCATTTCCTCCCTGGACTGCCAGGCCTGGCAGTGGGTAGGGTCGGTGCAGACATCCGCCCCGGGGTGATGGGGGTTGGGGGTACCCTGCAGGCCCAATTGCAGCTTCTTCAGGGCATAGGTGCGGGCGGCCACCGCCTGGGCCTTCAGGGCCTCTTCGTGGAACTCCGCCGGCATCTCCGCCGCCACCACACCCACCAGATATTCCTCCAGGGGCATGGTTACCGTAGTGCCCCTTTGGTGCAACAGCACCTTCAGGGTGGGCCCTGCCCTTTCCACCTCCACGGGGGGCCGGAGCCACTGCACCAGCCATACCGTCACCACAGGCACCATCACCACCACCAGTATCATCACCAAAACCCCCATGACCAGGTAACGCCTCACAGCACCTGACTCCCTTCCGCCCGTTATAGGGCCAGTCCACCTGATCCATCTCTATGAGACCGGCTGCTGGTTTAGAATGGGTGTTGACGGCCGGGGCGGGATGATGTTACGATTCCCAGGGTACAGGCCGTAACCAGGAAATACAGGCGTAAAGGGACGCCAGGACAGGAATAAGGATGGAGGTGGCAGCCCTTGAGGTTTAAGTTGGTGGTGGTCGTGCTGCTCGCCGCGGCGCTGGCGGCGGGGTGCAGCACAAAAAAGGCGGATGTGGACCTATCGGAACCGGAAAGGGTGCTGGAGCAGTTTATCCAGGCGCAAGTGGCGGATGACCGGGCGGTGCTGGACGCCTTGACCCTGTCCAAGGTGAAAAGGGAGCTGGGCCAGGCGCTGTACTTCCCCAACCGCATCAGGTTCAATGTGCCGCCGGTGTTGAAATCCATTGACGTAAAGGAACTGTCCTTTGAAACGGACACCAGGAAGGTGTACAAGGTTTATTACACCATTGGCGTCCCGGCCGGTGAAAGGGCGCAGGAATTCCAGATCGATGAGGCCATTTCCATCGACAAAAAGAAGGACAAGTGGTATGTGGGCGGTTATGTGTTTGACAAGATGATCCGGTGAAGGGTCGATACGGCGCCGCGTGCACAGTGGTGCGCCGGCTGGCCAGGCCAAATAACGGGCCACAGATTTAACAGGGCCGGCAATCTCCCGGATGGGGGAGATGCCGGCCCAAATGTTTGGACCATACCGTTTAGGATTCTACCGGTCGTTGTCGGGGTCGGGCTGGCCGGCACACCGGACCCGGGTAATATGGACGCCGATGCCCCGCAGCTTTTCCACCAGGCGCTCATAACCCCGGTCCAGGTGATGGATGGCCCCCACTTCCGTCTGCCCTTCCGCCATCATCCCGGCCAGGAGGAGGGCGGCCCCGGCCCGCAGGTCCGTGGCCTTGACGGGCGCCCCGGTCAGTTTGGGGACTCCTTTGACCACCGCCGTGTGTCCCTCGATGACGATGTTGGCGCCCATGCGTTTTAATTCATTAACGTGCATAAACCGGTTTTCAAATACCGTTTCGGCGATGACACTGGTACCCTGGGCCCTGGTTAAAAGGGCCATGAACTGGGCCTGCATATCCGTCGGGAAGCCGGGATAGGGGAGTGTTTTGATGTCCACCGCACATAACTCACCGGTGCTTACCACCCGGACGCCGCCCCCTTCTTCGTGGACCTCCACCCCTGCTTCCACCAGTTTGGCCACCACCGGTTTCAAGTGATCAAAGATGACGTTGTCCACCAGCACGTTACCGCCTGCTCCCGCGGCCATCACCATATAGGTGCCGGCCTCGATACGGTCGGGGATCACTGCATGGCTCGTCCCCTTAAGGGAAGGCACCCCTTCGATGCGGATGATGTTGGTGCCGGCGCCGTAGACCTGTCCGCCCATGGAATTGAGGAAATTGGCCAGATCCACAATTTCCGGCTCCTCCGCCGCGTTTTCGATGACGGTGGTGCCCTTGGCCAGGGAGGCCGCCATCATGATGTTTTCCGTGGCTCCCACACTGGGGAAGTCCAGGTATACCCTGGCCCCGGTGAGGCGAGGGGCGTGGGCTTCGATGCTGCCATGGCCAATCTGGATGCTGGCACCCAGTGCGGCAAAGCCCTTCAAGTGGAGGTCAATTGGCCTGGTACCGATGGCACAACCGCCGGGCAGGGACATTTTGGCCCGGCCCTTTCTGGCCAGCAGGGGCCCCATGGCCAGAAAGGAGGCCCGCATACGCCGGACAAATTCATAGGGGGCCTCATAGCCCGTCAGATTGGAACAGTCTACCGTCATCTCACCCCCCGCAAGGGGGGAAATGCGGGCTCCCAGGTGGTTCAATACCTCACAAATGGTGGCCACATCCGCCAGGTCGGGAATATCCATCAAACGGCTGGGGCCTTCCGCCAGCAGGGAAGCGGCGATGATCGGCAAAACGGCATTCTTGGCGCCGCTTACACTAATGGAGCCGTTGAGTTGCTCCCCACCCTGGATAATCAATTTTTCCAAGTACATTTCCTCCAGTTGCAACAAACCTTGTGTTCTGCCTGCATGTCAATTCGGTGCGACACCAGGAATTCCTGCCTGGCCTGTGCCTTTCCGATCTTGCAAAAAATGGTTACTCAGTACTCTCCGTCCAGCAAGGGTGTGGCAATGGACAGGTAGGTACGGTCATCAACGGAATGGTAGCGCACCGCTGTGTTTACATTGACCTTGCGCCCGGCCACCGTCAAATGGTTGCCAATGAGGCGGGTATACCCGGTGGCGCTGGAGAGGTCCCCCTCTTCCATACCCTCCAGGTATTTGGCCTGGAGATACCGGAAGGTCTGTTTGGTCACCTGCCGCCGCTGGCCGGAATCCAGCCGGCCGGGAAAAGTGCCGGTCACTGTGAGGGAAAGACGGGGTTTTAAGGATAGTTGTTCAAAAACCGCACTGATTTCTTGACGCCATTGGTGCAAACCATCCGGCTGATCCCTGCCTGCCAGGCTGACCAGCAGGTAGGTTTCCGGTTGGGTGCTGGCGGTACCGGGGTGTGCCGCCACCGCCTGCACCGCCACCACCAGCCATCCATGGGACCCCACCGGCCCTCCCAGCATCAAGCCCAGGAAATCCGGCTCCCGGTGCCTGGTAAGGGTGGGCTGTTCCATACCCAAAATACTCGCCACCCGGTGGGCCATCCCTTCCACTTCACTATCCGCCAATTGACGGTCGCGCATCACCGACCAGGCCAGCACCCGGTACTCCTGGAAGGCCGCCCCGGAGGATTCCAGTGCCCGCACCAGTTCCTCCTCCCCGGTGCCGCCGTCCTGGGAAAAGGCCAGGGGGTTTAAGGCATATGCCGCCAGGCCGGCCAAAAAAATAAGTCCGAAAAACCAGTTCTTCAAATAACCGTCCTCCTTATTAAATTTTCCAGGTATATTGTTGCCAAAAGGACGGCTAAAAACACGAAGGCCGCGGTGTTTCTGCGCCGCGACCTCCGTGCCCTTTGGTTAATTGCTTTTGTGTAAAGCAAGTGGGGTTCAGTATTCGAGGGGTTGACCCTGATTTCCTGCCGGGATGGGGTGGTAATATTTTGTTTTTGGTGGGTTTATTTTGTGGTGGCCCGATGTTTAAAAGGTTTGGCCTTTTTGGCCGTGTGTCAGCACTGTGTGCCAGGCTTAGCTTGACAACCGCCATTAAGCTGGCATATACTTTGGATTGTATAAAGGGGAGTAGCTCGCACCCAATTAATTTTGGGTGGGTATGATCGACATTCCGGCCTTGGCGCCCGGTCATATCGGCAAAGACGTGAATGAGCAAGACCTTTGTGTGGCATACCATACAAGGTCTCGTTTTTTTTGCAGGAAAGGAGCGGAAAAATTTGGACATGGTTTTGGCCTTTTTGATCCTGGTGGCTTCGGTGGTGGCGGTAGGCTTCGGAGCGAACTGGTTGATCGAGTCTTCGGTATTTCTTGCCCAGCGGTACCACATTCCCAAGAGAGTGATAGGAGCAACACTCCTTAGCTTCGGCACCACCCTTCCGGAATTTGCCGTTTCCCTGAATGCAGGCCTGGCGGGATCGCCCGGCTTGGCACTGGGCAATGCCTTTGGTTCAATTATTTTTAATACCGGCTTCATTCTTTCCCTGGTATGTATGCTTACCCCCATTCACGCCAGTTTCAGGAATCTAAGACACCAGTTCATTTTCCTGGGCCTGGCCATGTTGGCGGTTCTGGCTTTCGCCAAAAACGACATGATTGCACCCATGGAAGGTGGGGCCTTGTTGTCCCTGACCATCGCCTACTGCTGGATGCTGTACCGGAAAACAGATGCAGAAGAATTTTCGGACCAGGCTGGGAGCCACAGTACCAGTGGGGAAAAGGCCCCGCGCCCGGATGGAAACCAAAGGGCCTTGGGCGTGCAGGCGCTGTTCTTCCTGCTGGGTATTGCCCTTGTGGGTTTTGGCAGCAAGTTTATGGTCAGTTCGGCCACCACCATCGCCCGTGGATTTGGTGTGTCCGAAACTATTATAGGCTTGACCATAGTCGCCGCCGGCACCTCCATGCCGGAACTGGTGACCAGTGTGATGTCCGTTCTTAAGGGCCACCGGGATCTTTCCCTGGGCAATATCCTGGGTGCCAACATCCTCAACATCACCTGGGTAACCGCCTTTGTGGCCGTTACTTCGGGAACAGGTCTGACTACCCAGGGCATTTTTAGGGACATGCTGGTGGCCGGTGCCATCAACCTGTATACCTTGATCATAATCCTTTTCTATCGCCGGCTGGGGTGGGTTTACGGCGCTGTTGGCATGGCTGGATACATTATTTACGCGGCATCCAAAGTATAGGTGGACGAGCAGGCCGAGCCCCCGTGTCTGCATATCTAATTTGTGTAAATAAAAATGAGTAAGGGAGAGTTCCCCAAAGAAGAACTCTCCCTTTTACTACCTTGCCACGGGGTCTACTCGCCAGCCTTAATGCGGGCCAGGGCCCGCTGGAGGGCCAATTCCGCCCGCAACACATCCAGCCCCGCTTCCCGGTTCTTCAATCGCTGCTGGGCCCTTTCCCTGGCCCGCTGAGCCCGGGCCAGGTCGATTTCCTCTCCCCGCTCTGCGGTATCCGCCAGGATGACCGCCCGGTTGTCCACCACTTCCATGAACCCGCCGCTTAAGGCCAGACGGCTGGTCTTTCCCCTTATGGTGTATTTTACAACACCGGCTTTCAGTCCGGTGACCAGGGGGGCGTGGCCGGGCAGGACACCCAGGTAACCCTCAAAGGCGGGTACCACCAGGGAATCCACCTCTTTTTGCAGCACAATCCGTTCAGGTGTAACGATTTCCATTAAAATGGTTTTGGCCGCCAAGGTTTATCCCACCTTTCCTAGGCCAGTTCCTTGCCCTTGGCCACCGCCTCGTCGATGGTACCCACCATGTAGAAAGCCTGTTCCGGCAGGTTGTCGTGTTTGCCCTCCAGGATTTCCTTGAAGCCGCGTACCGTTTCCTTTAAAGGCACATAAACGCCGGCCTGGCCGGTGAAGGCTTCCGCCACGTGGAAGGGCTGGGACAGGAAGCGCTGGATCTTCCGGGCCCGGGCCACCACCATCTTGTCATCCTCGGAAAGTTCATCCATCCCCAGGATGGCGATGATGTCCTGCAGTTCCTTGTAACGCTGCAGCACCGCCTGGACACCCCGGGCCACCTGGTAGTGTTCCTCTCCAAGGGTGCGGGGGTCCAGAATCCGGGAGGTGGAATCCAGGGGGTCCACTGCCGGGTAAATTCCCAGCTCGGCGATCTGTCTGGACAACACTGTGGTGGCATCCAGGTGGGCGAAGGTGGTGGCCGGTGCCGGGTCAGTCAGGTCGTCCGCCGGTACGTAAATGGCCTGGACGGAGGTGATGGATCCCCCTTTGGTGGAGGTAATGCGTTCCTGCAGGGCCCCCATCTCGGTAGCCAGGGTGGGCTGGTAACCCACCGCCGAGGGCATCCGGCCCAGCAGGGCGGACACCTCGGAACCGGCCTGGGTGAAGCGGAAGATATTGTCAATAAAGAGCAGCACGTCCTGGCCTTCGGCATCCCGGAAATATTCCGCCAGGGTGAGGCCAGTGAGGCCTACCCGCAGGCGGGCGCCGGGAGGTTCGTTCATCTGTCCAAATACCAGGGCGGTTTTGTCGATAACCCCGGATTCATTCATTTCCAGCCAGAGGTCATTACCTTCCCTGGTCCGTTCGCCCACGCCGGCAAAGACGGAAAAGCCGCCGTGCTCGTAGGCGATGTTGCGGATCAGTTCCATGATCAAAACGGTTTTACCCACACCGGCTCCGCCAAACAGGCCAACCTTGCCGCCCTTGGCATAGGGGGCCAACAGGTCCACCACCTTGATGCCCGTTTCCAGGATCTCGGTGGACGGGCTTTGGTCGGCAAAGGCGGGAGCGGGGCGGTGAATGGGCAACCTTTCCTCCGTTTCCACCGGTCCGCGCTCATCAATGGGCTCGCCGATGACGTTGAACATCCGGCCCAGGGTATTCCGGCCGACGGGAACGGTAATGGGGGCGCCGGTATCCACCGCCGCCATACCCCTCTGTAAGCCGTCGGTGGAGGACAATGCTACACAACGGACGGTGTTGTTGCCCAGGTGCTGCATGGCCTCCATGGTAATGTTAAAGGTCCTGGTAATCTGTAAATCGGGTGGCTGGTCTTCACTGCGGATTTTGACGGCGTTATAAATCTCCGGCAACTGCCCGGACGGGAACATGATGTCCACCACCGGGCCGATCACCTGCACAACCTTGCCGGTATTCATTCTGCTTCCCTCCTTCGGGGATTACTTTAAGGCCTCTGCCCCGCTCACCACTTCCAGGATCTCCTTGGTAATGGCAGCCTGGCGGGCGCGGTTAAAGGAGAGGGTTAATTTATCAATCATTTCCGCCGCGTTGTCGCTGGCTGACCCCATGGCGGTCATCCGGGCCCCGTGCTCACTGGCCTTGGCTTCCAACAGAGCCCGGTAGAGCTGGGTTTCCACGTACCGGGGCAACAGGGTGGCCAGCACCCCGGCGGGAGATGGTTCGTAAATATATTCCGCTGAATCCGCTGCCGGCTGGTCTGCTCCCGGATCAGGGGGCGGCTGGATGGGCAGCAACCGCACCATGGTTGGCTGCTGGCGGATGGCGGACAGGAACTCGGTGTAGACCAGGTTCACCTCATCGAAGACCCCCTCCTGGTACAGCTGCATAACCCGCCGGGCGATTTCCCGCGCCTGGATGAAGTTGGGGTTGTCCCCCAGATCGGTGTATTCCTGCACCATCTGGTACCTGCGGCGGCGGATATAGTCGCGCCCCTTCCGGCCTACCGGCACCAGCGCGGTTTCCGCGGCCTCCTCCCTGAGGGCCTGTTCGGTAAGACGGATGATATTGGCGTTATAACCCCCACACAGGCCCCGGTCTGCTGTCAGCACCACAAAACCCACCCTCTGGCGGGGCCGCACTTCCAGCAGGGGATGCTGTAGCCCGGCGGCACCTGCCACCAGCCGCTCCATGACCTGGCGCAGCTTATTGGCATAGGGCCGGGCAGCCACCACCTTTTCCTGGGATTTGCGGAGCTTGGCGGCGGCCACCATTTTCATGGCCTTGGTGATCTGCTGGGTGCTCTTGATACTGCGGATGCGCCGCTTGATGTCCCGCATACCTGGCATTACTTATCACCACCTTGCTAGTGGTCTAATTTTTTAGGCAAAGGTGCCTTTGAATTCCAGGATGGCGCCCTTCAGGGTTTCCGTCAGCTCATCATTGAGCTGTTTCTGTTCACGGATGCCCTGCAGCAGTTCCGGCCTGGCGGTACGCAGGTAGTGCAGGAACTCTGCCTCGAACTTGCGGACCCGTTCCACCGGCAGGTCATCCAGGTAACCGTTGACGGCGGTATAGATCACCGCCACCTGTTCCTCCACCGGCATGGGCGCATACTGGTCCTGTTTTAAAATTTCCATCATCCGCTGGCCGCGGGCCAGGCGGGCCTGGGTGGTCTTGTCCAGATCGGAACCGAACTGGGCGAAGGCGGCCAGTTCCCGGTACTGGGCCAAATCCAGGCGCAGGCGCCCGGCCACCTGTCGCATGGCCCTGATCTGGGCTGCGCCGCCCACCCGGGAGACGGACAGGCCCACGTTGATGGCAGGGCGCTGGCCGGCGTAAAACAGGTCGGATTCCAGGAAGATCTGGCCGTCGGTAATGGAAATCACGTTGGTGGGGATGTAAGCGGACACGTCACCCGCCTGGGTTTCGATGATGGGCAGGGCAGTCAAGGAACCACCGCCGTGTTCGTCATTTAATTTGGCAGCCCGCTCCAGCAGGCGGGAATGGAGATAGAAGACATCTCCCGGGTAGGCCTCACGGCCGGGCGGGCGCCTTAGCAGCAGGGACAGTTCCCGGTATGCGGCAGCCTGCTTGGACAGGTCGTCATAGACAACCAGCACGTCCATGTGTTTTTCATACATGAAATACTCGCCCATGGCACAGCCGGAGTAGGGAGCGATGTACAGCATGGGTGCCGGTTCGGAAGCGGTGGCGCTGACCACGATGGTATAATCCATGGCCCCGGCCGCCTCCAGCCGGGCCACCACGCCGGCCACGGTGGAAGCCTTCTGGCCGATGGCCACATAGACGCAAATGACATTCTGGCCCTTCTGGTTGATGATGGTGTCCACGGCCA
>DDKM01000075.1:9400-14741 GCA_002339345.1 Firmicutes bacterium UBA2598
CTGGCCCTTCTGGTTGATGATGGTGTCCACGGCCACGGCAGTCTTGCCGGTCTGGCGGTCACCAATGATCAGTTCCCGCTGGCCACGGCCGATGGGCACCATGGAGTCCAGGGCCTTCAAACCGGTCTGCAGGGGCTGGTGCACCGGCCGCCGGTAAACCACACCGGGAGCGGCGGATTCGATGGGACGGAATTTGCCGGTCTGGATGGGGCCCTTGCCGTCAATGGGCTGGCCCAGGGCGTTCACCACCCGGCCGATGAGGGCCTCTCCTACCGGTACCTCCACAATCCGCCCGGTGCGCTTCACCTCGTCCCCTTCCTTGATTGCGGTATAGGGGCCAAGGATAACACAGCCGATGTTGTCTTCTTCCAGGTTAAGCACCATCCCGTACACGCCCCCGGGAAATTCCAGCAGCTCGCCGGCCATGGCCCTGGCCAGGCCGTATACCCGGGCGATACCGTCACCCACCTGGATGATGGTGCCCACATCGGACACTTCCACCCCGGCCTGGTAGCGGTCGATCTGTTCTTTCAGGATGGCGCTGATCTCATCAGGACGCAAACTCATGGGATTGTTTTCACCCCTATCTTGTTTAGAAATCAGCCTGACACAGGCGATTTTGCAGGGTCTTCAACCGGGTGGCCACCGATCCGTCATAGACCCGGTCACCGATCTTGAGGACCATGCCTCCCAGCAGGCTCGGGTCCACCTTGGTGGTCAACACCACCTGCCCGCCGGTGGACTGGCCGAGACGGTCGGCCAGGGCGGAAAGGGTATCGGCACCCAGGGGCATGGCTGTACGCACCTCCGCCTCCTGGATATTCTGCCTGTGGCGCACCCTTGCCGTGTACTGCTGGTAGATGGCCTCCAGGTGGGCCTCCCGGCCCTTGTCCAGCACCAACAGCAAAAAGTTCATGGTAATGACAGAAACCGCCCCGGCGAATACCTGGCGGAACACTTCCTTTTTCCCGTGGGCAGGCACCCGTTGATCCGCCACCAGCTTGCGCAGATCCGCCGATGCGGCAATGGTCTGGATCACCTGGGCCAGGTCAGCCTGGACCCTTTCCACCTGGTTGCGCTCCTCAGCCAGTTGGAAAACGGCCACGGCATAACGGCGGGCGACGGTCAGGTCCTTCATTGTACTTCGCCCACCTCTGCTATAAACTCCTGTACCAGCCGCTCATGGTCAGCCGGGGTGAGACTGCGGCCAATTACCCGCCCTGCGGCCAGCACCGCCAGGGTGGCCACCTCTTCCCGGATGGCGGCCAGGGCCTTGGCCTTCTCACCCTGGATTTCCGCCTTGGCCTTTTCCATGGTCTTCCGGGCTTCCTCCCGGGCCTGGTTGACTATACTTTCTTGCATTTCCGCGCCGAGCTTCTGGGCCCGGGCGATGATTTCCTGGGCCTCTTGCCTGGCGCTCTGCATGCGGGCCTCGTATTCCTTTAGTTGTTCCTCCGCCCTTTGCTTGGCAAGGGCCGCGTCCCTTAAGGAACCCTCAATTTTTTGTTCCCTTTCCTCCAGCAGTTTGGAGACGGGTTTATAAACCAGCTTGTTCAACACCAAGGCCACGATGAGCAGGTTGAAGGCCATCATGATGAAGGTCCAGGGTTTGAAATGGAGGGCAGCCAGTATATCAGCCAAGGATTGATACCCCCTCTCATCCGGTAAAAGAAATTAATGTCCAAACTTCCGGACCGGCCGCCATAAAGGCCTTGCCGGAAGCGGTTTGGCTCGGTTAGTAATTTTGGAAAGAGTACGCGCCATAATAGGGGGCGAATAAGAAGGGTGGACCACTCTTATTCGCCCCGGCAATTATGCTGTGACCTATAACTTGGTCCACATCAAAATGGCGATAACGAAGGAAAAGAGCGTCAGGGCTTCCATGAACGCCAGGGAAAGAAGCAGTGCCGTCTGAATGTTACCGGAAGCCTCCGGCTGACGGGCGATACCTTCCATCGCCTTTGCGGCCGCCATACCCTGTCCAAGGGCGGAACCCAGAGCCGCCAGGCCAATCGCCAAACCCACGCCGATAAATGCCAATGCCATTAAAATTCCCCCCTCTCGGATTACCCAATAGTATTTTCAGACAACAGACAGCCATTTAAGAAATAATTTTCTGGCTATCCACAGCCGGCAACCAGGATAAGGTTAATGACCGTGCAAGTGGGTATAAATATAGGTGGTTGTCAGCAAAGTAAACACAAAGGCCTGGATAAACCCCATCAACACTCCCAGCAACATGACGGGCATGGGTAACAACAGGGGAACAAGGATGAACAGAATAACTACCACCATTTCCTCCCCGTACATATTGCCGAATAGACGCAAGGAAAGGGACACCGGCTTGACCGCTTCCTCGATGATATTAAGTGGCATCAGCGCTATGGAGGGCGCCGTCCAGTGATGGATGTATGATTTCAAGCCTTTTTTGAAGATGTGGATCAGCTGGATGGTAATGACGGTGGTGACCCCAAAGGCGGCGGTGGTGCTCAAATCCATGGTGGGCGGCTTCATGCCTGGGATGAACCAGGACAGGTTCAAAAACAGGATGAAAATGAACAGGGTTCCCACCAGGGGCAAAAATTTGCGGCCGGCCTTCCCCAACAGCCCTTCCAGCAAGCCCCAAATGAATTGTACATAAAGCTCAACCAGGTGCTGCCACCCCCGCGGGATTTCCTTCATGTTGCGGGTGGTGAGCCAGGCCACCAGAAAAAGGACCAGCATCACAATCCAGGCATTGACCACCGTGGTGGTGATCTCCACCGGACCAATGTAAAAAACAGTTTTGGGGGACAGGTATTTGACAATGGTGGACAGCTTGTAGAGTTTTTCTTCGGGCATCTGTATATCCCCCCCTTCCACAATAATTATTGTGAATATTCTTAAAAACCTTTACGATCAATCAAGGTTCTGGCGACATCTCCAAAATATGTCAGCAACTGCAGGGAAAGACCCACCAGCATGCCCAACAAAACCTGGTACCCCAAGGGGGCTGCCCCCGCCAGGGCGGCGAAGGCCACACCCATCCGGATGAGTACCCGGGTCATCAGGATGCGCTGGCTTTGCAGGGGATCCTGCCCCGGACGCACCACACTGCTGGCCACCAGCCAGTAATTGAATATGCCCACCGGCATGCCAGCAACGATGCCGTAACCTGCCTGGGGCCATCCGGCCAGCCATGCACCAGCGGCCAGGCCCAGACCCAGGAGCAGCATCTTGTTGACCCTGGCCCTAACGGTCATCCAGCTCATCCTTATACCTGTGATCCTTACCGGGATTTTGCCCGGCAGCCTGCTCCTCCTCCAGCCGGCGAATAAATTGCTGCATGGCGGTAATTTCAGTAAACAGCCCCTTAAAAGCCACCGCCACACCGGCAAGCAGGCCAACAATCAAAAAGACGGGCTCGGTTCCCAACCGGGTGTCCAGCCAGGTGCCGCCGAAATAACCAAAAAAAATACTCACCGCCATGGTTACGCCAAGGGAGAAGGCCAAATTGGCGTAACGGGAATAAATCAGGTATTTCTTCACCGGCTTTCACCAACCCCTGGAAACTCAGGGCTGTACTTAGAATTGCCGCAACCTGGCTTAAATTATGCTATATGTTGGAGAAGGTACCTTGCGTACAGGAAGTGTTTATTCGACGGGGTGACGGAAATTCCTCTTTTGCTGGTCACAAAATTTCACAAGCACCCGCCAAACTGCCCAGGCGGCCTTTCCCGCCGCCCCAGAAACCACAGCAAACCATCCACCGTACGACCGGCGGCCAGGCCGTCCCCGTAGGGGTTCACCGCGCTGGCCATCTGCCGGTAGGCGGCAGGGTCGGTGAGCAGCCGGGTGGTCTCCCGCAGGATGTGGTGGTAGTCCGTCCCCACCAGCACCACCGTGCCGGCGGTCACTGCCTCCGGCCGCTCGGTGGTCTGGCGCAGCACCAGCACCGGCTTACCCAGGGAAGGCGCCTCCTCCTGCATCCCGCCGGAGTCGGTGAGCACCAGGTGGGCCCTGGCCATCAGGTGGGCAAAGGGGGCATAATCCAGGGGTTCGATGAGGTGGATCCGCTCCGCTCCCCCCAGCACCTCGGCGGCTATGCTGCGCACCTTGGGGTTCTTATGCACCGGAAAGGCTACCTCCACATCGGGGAACCGCCCGGCGATATCCCGCAGGGCACGGAAAATGTTGTACATGGGGTCACCGAGGTTTTCCCGCCGGTGGGCGGTCACCAACAGCAGGCGCCGGCGCTGCCCCAACCCGGCCAGGAGGGGATCGGTGAAGGTGTAGGGCCGGTTGACCACATCCAGCAGGGCGTCAATGACGGTGTTACCGGTAACCAGAACTTTTTCCGGCCTGATGCCCTCCCGGACCAGGTTGGACCGGGCGATGGCGGTGGGGGCAAAGTGCAGGTCAGCCAGCACACCCGCCAGGCGGCGGTTCAGTTCCTCAGGAAAGGGAGCATACTTTTGGCCGGTGCGCAGTCCGGCCTCCACATGTCCAACGGGGATCTGGTGGTAGAAGGCAGCCAGGGCGGCAGCAAAGGTGGTGGTGGTATCGCCATGGACCAGCACCATGTCCGGCCGCTCCTGCACCAGGATTTCCGCCAGCCCCGCCAGCACCCGCGAGGTGACACCGGTAAGGGTCTGGTTGGGCTCCATGATGTCCAGATCATGATCGGGGCAGATTTGAAACAGGTCCAACACCTGGTCCAGCATTTCCCGGTGCTGGGCGGTGACCACCACCCGTACCGCCAGTTCATCGTGCCGGGCCTGCAGTTCCCGGACCACCGGAGCCATTTTGATGGCTTCCGGCCTGGTGCCGAATACCGTCATGATCCGCAATTTATCCGGCATCGGACAATTCCTCCCGGCAGCCCCCCGGGGCCAGATACCCCCGCTGCACCAGTTTGGCCCGGTGACTGGCCAGCAGCCGGTCCAGATCCACATCCAGCTGGTAGGCGAAGGTGGCGCAGGTTTGCATGACATCCAAAAGCTCCCGGGCAATCCAGGTGTGGATGTCCCGCTGGCCGAACTCGCCACGTTCCGCCCGCAGCCGCAGGTCCTGGTACTTAGCGATGACATGCTGCAGGGAGGCGAGATCGGGTGCGCCCGGCTGGCCCATCACCTCGGCGATTTCCCGGCCCATATCACGGCTGATCAGCTTTTGGATGACCTGACACTGGTTCTCCCCGCTCATCCCCCTGGCCTTGCCGATGAGTTCCGCCAGTTCGCCGGATTCCTCCGCCAATTTGATCATGGTGCTCTCCATGGTGGGCTGGAGATTGAGGCGGGGGAAAACCTGTTCCAAGCTTTGCATTAGACCCATAACATAACCTGGTTTCTAAAACTTACGC
>DDKM01000070.1 GCA_002339345.1 Firmicutes bacterium UBA2598
GTCCGGCTTTTCCACCAGGTCCTGTACCCGGTACAGGCCGGGTTCCACGTACTCCGGCCTGACGATCCCGTATTTCCCGGTATCCTCCACCCTTACCTCCTGCACGCCCAGCACGGTGCCACCGCACCGCTGGTATACATCCAGCATCTGCTGCAGGCAGGGCACCCGGCTGGCGATCACGTCGTCCCCCAAAAGCACCGCAAAGGGCTCGTCCCCGATGAACTTCCGCGCGCACCACACCGCGTGCCCCAACCCCCGGGGCTCCTTCTGCCTTACGTAGTGGATGTCCACCATCTCGCTGATCTCCCGCACAAGGCCCAGCAGTTCATGATTACCCTTCTGTTCCAGGGCAACCTCCATCTCGATGGAACGGTCGAAGTGGTCCTCGATGGCCCGCTTCCCCCGGCCGGTGACGATGATGATGTCCTCAATCCCCGAGGCCACCGCTTCCTCCACTATGTACTGGATGGTGGGCTTGTCCACTATCGGCAGCATCTCCTTGGGCTGGGCCTTGGTAGCCGGCAAAAACCGCGTCCCCAGCCCCGCCGCCGGGATGATGGCTTTGCGTACAGGTTTCAAATGAATCACTCCTATCCCGACTGGGCCAACCCGGGTCTTTCCTCACGGGTAAGCAAACCCCGGGCATCCCGCACCAGTCCTGCCTCCTGTTGAAATACGGGTCATTTTGCCAGTTATGAAGCCTTGCCGCGCATCAGCATCACCTTCAGGGTATGTAAAAGAATCTGGGCGTCTTTAAGAGGAGAAACGGTTTTGGCATATAAAAGGTCAAACCGCAGTTTGTCCTCGGGAGAAGAACTGTATTTGCCCTCTATCTGAGCCAGGCCGGTGATGCCCGTCTTGATCTGGTGGCGGTAATCGTAGCCCGGCACCTGTTTACGAAACTGTTCCACGAAAAAGGGGCGCTCCGGCCGGGGGCCGACAAAACTCATCTCGCCCTTAAGTACATTCCAGAGCTGGGGGAGTTCATCGATGCGGGCAGCCCGAAGCACCCGCCCAACACGGGTGATACGCGGGTCATGCTGGCTGGCCAGCACCGGGCCGGTAAGCTTTTCGGCATCCGGGACCATGGTGCGCAGCTTCAGCAGCTTAAAGACCTTTCCGCCACGGCCTACACGCTCCTGGCTGAGGAAAACGGGACCTGACGGGGATTCCAATTTAACGGCGATTGCAGCAAGGCACACCAGCGGGACGGCAGGTATGCCAAAGGCAACCGCCAGGAAAATGTCCATGGCCCGCTTCCAGGCCCCCACGGGCCGCCTGGCGAAACCAGTCAAGCGAAAGACAGGGGTGCCGTCCAGTTGCTCCAGTTGGGACTGGGCCACCAGGATCTCGTACATGTCAGGCACCACAAAGACAGACAAGCCCCGAGACAAGGCCTCCGCCAGCATGGGGCCGCGAACTTCCAAAGGTATATCCTCGCAAAAAAGAACGCCGTTAGCCGCAGCGTCATCCAGGGCAGCAGCTATTTCTTTGAAATGCCCCAGGACTGGCAAGGCAGGCTCTTGGTTAAACCGCAATTCGGGCCTGTCGATCACCAGACCGGCCACCTGGTACAAGCCCGCTCCTTCATCCGCCAGCCTTTGCGCCCTCTCCCGCGCCCTTGACGCGGAGCCCACCACTACCAACCGTAGCGGTCCCATCCGTTTCAAGGACCATACCCAGGCAAAGCGCCGCCACGCGCCCAAAAATATCAGTTGCAACAGAGCCGCCAGGATGATAACAGACCGGGGAAAAGCGAACTGGTGTAAGAGGAAGGATAGCGCCAAGGTTGCCAGAAACAAAATTCCCGTAGCACAAATCAAAGCCGATAAGATCTCGTCCCAGCGACGGCGCCCGGGGGTATAGAAAAGCCAACCACAAGAACCGTCCCTGTGGCTGGCTGGTTGGCTAAGTAATATAATGGTCTAGCAGAATAACTTCAGGCAAATCAATTTTGGACCAAGCCAGGTCGTTGCCAACAATTGCCTCGCAACCAGCCACCTTGGCAGTGGCAATGATGATCGAATCTGGTAGAGGTAAATTAGTTTTCGCTCTGATAGATGCAGCCATCTGACCAATTTGGCGCGAAACAGGCACAACTGACAATCCAGGAAAATTATTGAGCAATAACTCTACCATAACTAAGGCTTCTTTGTTATCTTTTTTTTGCACTCCAACCAGGAGTTCAGCCTCAGAAATGACAGAAATAATAGCTTCTAGTCTCCCTTCTTCAAAAAGATGAAATAAGGGTTTTAAAAGGTTGTCATAACGGTCAATGCCCTGCAAAAAATAAATGATCACATTGGTGTCAAGCAATAAGCGCCTGACGTTGGCAACCTTGTTTAAAAATGCTTCTTGTCCCATGCTTCGCGTTCCTTCCTTACATATGCATTGACCTCTTCCGAGCTACGACCATAGACATTCTTCAATGAACCAGCCAGCAGTTCCGTATAACTTGTAGTTTTTGGCGATAGAATAATCTTATCTCCTTTAACTTCTAATAACAGCTTTTGGCCCGGCTGGAGACCTAACTTCTTATAGACCATCGCAGGCAAGGTTATTTGCCGCTTACTGGAAATCTTTATAATTACTTGCTCCATTTTATATCCCCCATACAGTTACTATTAAAGTTATTATAAATCCGGTAAGCGGTTATAGCAATAGCTTGCTAGCAAATCCTGTGTTTAGAGTACCGGAGATGGCCACCACGCCCGCCCATCTCTTCCTCGTCGGGAAGGACAAATTTGTGAATAGCTCTTCGTAACAATATCTCATCCCGCCCGGTAATCACCGCGACTCCCAACCGTTCATGGTGCGCCACCTTCCCTCGGTACTTCTTGCCTGCTCTGGTCAAGGCACTTTCTTCAAGATCGGGCGCTTTCTTTTTGACAACTTGTTCCTTCTCGAATTGGATACGCATAAAGACCGCTTCCCCTACGTGTGAAAGCGGGTAATGACCAATGTCGTGTAAAAGGGCAGCCATACGGTGACGTACCTCCTCGGCACCGTCAGGGGAAAACGCGCCTCTTTTGGCCAGGGCTTTTCCACCACTGCTTTGTTACTTTGCTCAATGCGACCATACCACATTCGCATCTATTTGCTATAACCCTCCGCGTGGGCCCGGTGCCAGGCCCAGGCGGTTTCGATGATGCTTTCCAGTTGGGTGTACTCCGGTCTCCAGCCCAGCTCCCGGCGGGCTTTTTCCGAAGAAGCCACTAATACAGCCGGGTCTCCCTCCGGCCTCGCGCCTGTTTCGTACGGGATGGGCCTGCCCACCACCCGTTCCGCCGCCTTAACCACCTCCAGCACCGAGTAGCCGTTACCGTTCCCCAAATTGTAGACGGAAAACGGAGCGCCACCCGCCAGGGCTTCCAGCGCCAGGATATGCGCCCGGGCCAAGTCGTCCACGTGGATGTAGTCCCGGACAGCCGTACCGTCATGGGTGGGATAGTCATCCCCGAATACGGTCAACCCTTCCCTCAAGCCGAGGGCAGCCTGCAGCACCAGCGGGATCAGGTGGGTTTCAGGGGTATGGTCCTCACCCAGGTCCCCTTCCGGCGCAGCCCCCGCCGCGTTAAAATACCGCAAGGAGACGGACTTCAAGCCATAAGCCCGGCCGTAGTCGGCTAGCACCTTTTCGATCATTGCTTTAGTTTGACCATACCGCCTCCAGTAACCGCCTCACCGTATGGCAGCCAATGTACCCCGCCCCGCCGGTAACCAGAACTCGCACCGGTAAGCCCCTTTCCGTTTCCAGGTTGCTTCTCTGCCGCTGTCTATTAGTTCATCTCTTAGCAGGCGCGGAAGGTATTCTTGTGGGTCATCAATAGCCCGCTTCCCCCGCCCGGTGACTATAATAATGTCCTCTATCCCTGACGCCACCGCTTCTTCCACTACGAACTGGATAGTTAGGCATTTCCACTATCGGCAGCATCTCCTTGGGCTGGGCCTTGGTGGCCGGCAAAAACCACAGCCCCAGCCCCGCCGCCGGGATGATGGCTTTGCGTACAGGTTTCAAATGAATCACTCCTATCCCGACTGGGCCAAGGCGGGTGTTTCCTCACGGGTAAGCAAACCACGGGCATCCCGCGCTGGTTTGGCTTGCATATCACTAATAATAGCCTCACTGGCATCCGCCAGCCCCTGCCTGTCCGAACGGAAGGCAGGAAGGACAGACCGCAGGAGGGCACTCACCTCTTCCTCGCCGGCAATCCAGCCAGGTTGTCCTACCGTATGCAACAGCCGTTCCAGGGCGGCGGCATCTACCCCGTCCGGCCTGGCCACAAAGATCCGCTGGTGGCGGGTAGCGCCGATCCCTTCCTCCGAGGTGAGGATCTCTTCGTACAACTTCTCTCCGGGCCGGATGCCGGTATATACTATCTCGATGTCCTCATCCGGCTCAAAGCCGGACAGCCGGATCATGCTCCTGGCCAAATCAACAATCTTTACCGGTTCGCCCATGTCCAGGATAAACACTTCCCCGCCCCGGGCCAGGGCTCCCGCCTGGATTACCAGCTGCACCGCCTCGGGGATGGTCATGAAGTAGCGGGTCATTTCCGGGTGGGTAACGGTAACCGGCCCGCCCCGGGCAATCTGCTTCTTGAAAAGGGGCACCACGCTGCCGCGGCTGCCCAGCACGTTGCCGAACCGCACCGCCGCAAACCGGGTCTTGCTGGTACGGGATATTTCCTGCACCACCATCTCCGCCACCCGCTTGGTGGCCCCCATGACACTGGTGGGGTTCACCGCTTTATCGGTGGAAACAAAAATAAAGGCTTCCGCCCGATGCCGGTGGGCGGCACGGGCGACGCACCAAGTCCCCAGGATATTGTTCTTTAACGCCTCAGCAGGGTTTTCCTCCATCAGCGGGACATGCTTGTGGGCTGCGGCGTGGAATACCACCTGCGGCTGGTACCTTTTAAAGATATCGTTAACGGCCGGGGCATCCTTAACGTCCACTATCACTGGAACCAGGTCCAGTTCGGCGTTGCCATCCTGCAGTTCCTGGTGGATCTCGTAGATGCTGTTCTCCCCATGTCCAAGGAGAACCAGTTTTCGTGGGGCAAACTGCGCCACCTGCCGGCACAGTTCCGAGCCAATGGACCCTCCCGCCCCGGTAACCAGCACCACCCGGCCGGCAAGGTAACCGGCCATGGACTCCAGGTCCACCTGTACCGGCTCCCGCCCCAAGATATCTTCTACCTGCACCTCCCGGATCTGGCTGACGGACACCCGCCCGTCGATCAGCTCGTAAATCCCCGGCAGGATCTTCAGTTTGGCTGGAGTGGCCTGGCAGATGTCCACGATCTCCCGGATCACCCGCCCCGGGGCGGAGGGAATAGCTATGATAATCTCTTCTACCCCGTAGTCCTCTACCAGCCGGGGGATGTCCTCCCGCCTCCCTAAAACTGGCAGGCCGAACATCTCCAGCCTTTGCTTGGCGGGGTCGTCGTCCACAAACCCGATGGGTACACTCTTATGGCCATTGTAATTTTTTAACTCCCGGGCCACCGCCGCCCCGGCATCTCCCGCACCCACAATCAGCACCGGTTTGCCTGCACGCACCCGCACCGGTTTAAGCCCGTAGTCCCGGAACAACCGCCAGGAAAGGCGCGACCCACCGATAAACAGAATATTCAGCATCCAGGACAGGGCAAAGACGCTCCGTGGCAAGGGAAAGGTACTGCCCTGCATCTGGAAGTACGCATAGGTGATATTCACCAGGGTACCCACCGTGACCGCACTTACAATAGAAAGCAGCTCACCCACACTGGCATACTGCCACAGGCGGTTGTACAGCCCAAAGGCGTAAAAACAGGCCAGCCGTACTACAGTAAAGACCAGCGCCAATTGCTGGTAAGAAACTATGTATTGGCGGGGAATCGCGCCGTCAAAGCGAAGCCACAGGGCCAGCAAGAGCGCTGCGTTCACCAGGACGGCATCCACCGCCATTAGAATAAGCATCCGTTTGGGACGACTCACAGGGTTCCCTCCTACCGCAAACTCATGGTAATGATTACACTCCCCATCAAACTTCCGGTTCCTGCTGCAATCACCGCATTAGTTCAACCCGTCAATCCCGGTAAATGGCAATCGCCTCTTTCAGGGTCCGCACCACGTAGTCCACCTGTTCTTCCTGCAGGTTATTGAAGAAAGGCAGGGCCACCACAGATCTGCCCGCCTTTTCGGTAACAGGGAAGTCCCCTTCCTTGTACCCGAACATCTGCCGGTAGAAGGGCTGCAGGTGGATGGGCGTAAAATAGGGACGGCACTGAACGCCGCAAAATCGCAAATGGGCCATCACCGCGTCCCGGTTTATTTCTTCCGACAGGCGGATCACGTAAACAAACCAGCTCATTTCCACCTGGGGGGAAACGTAAGGTACCCGTACTTCTTCCAATTCCGCCAGCCGCCGGTTATACATCTCCGCCACTTGCGCCCGCCTGGTCAGCATCTCCGGCAGGCGTTCCAACTGGGCGAGCCCCAGCGCTGACGACAGCTCGTCCATCCGGTAGTTGAACCCCAGCCGCTCGTGGTCCAGCCAGCCGCCGCCTTCCCCCCGGCCCTGGTTGCGCATACTCCGGCACAACCGGGCTACCTCCTCATTATCGGTGACAATCATGCCGCCCTCGCCGGTGGTCATCTGCTTGTTGGGGTAAAAGGCGAAAACTGCCCCGTCCCCGAAGGTGCCGGCCATCTCGCCCTGGTATTTGGCGCCGATAGCCTCGCAGGCGTCCTCGATCACCTTCAATCCGTGACGCTCCGCAATCTCCATGATCGTGTCCATCTCCGCCGGCTGGCCAAAGGCGTGTACCGGCAGAATAGCCTTAGTTTTGGGTGTAATGGCGTCCTCAATCAACCCGGGGTTGATATTCAACGTATCGGGATCAATGTCCACAAACACGGGCCGCGCCCGCTCAAACAAAATGCAGTTGGCCGAGGCAATGAAGCTGAAAGGGGTGGTAATCACCTCGTCCCCTTCCCCGATGCCCAGGGCACGCACCAGCAGGTGCAGGCCGCTGGTGCCGCTGTTCACCGCCACTCCGAATCTTCGCCCCACATAGCCTGCCATCTTTTCTTCAAACTCCACCAGCTTCGGCCCCAGGGCCAAAAACCGGGTCTGGAGCACTTCGTTTACGGCTGTTATTTCCTTTTCCGTAATGTCCGGAGACGATAACGGTACGAACACTAAACTTCCTCCCAACGGTGAAACTTGATGGGTTTAGCCGGTATCCCAACAGCGGTACAATGTGATGGCAGGTCTCTGGTAACTACAGCACCCGCCCCAACAATACTCCAATTCCCGACTCGTATACTTTGCAAAACCGTGGCCTTGGTGCCCAGGGTACATCCTTCGCCCACTTCTATTGCTCCTGAAATATTTACATGCCACATTAAGGTACAATAATCCTTTAACACTGCGTCATGACCTATCCCGCACCCTGGGTTAATGCCAACATGGTCGCCAATAGAAATGTTTGTCGTAAGTATGCAGCCTTTGTTTATAATAACCCCTTGACCTATAGTTACTGAGGAAGATAAGCTAATTTCAGGGTGGACAAGCGTAGCAAATTGTTTGCCCTGGGCTTTAGCCTTTTCAACCAATCGCTTTTTATCACTAGGGTTACCGACCGCACAAACAGCAAAAGTACTTAAAGGCAGTTTTTCCAAAGCAGAAAAGCTACCCAATACAGGGTAACCATTAAGCTTTTGTCCCCACTTTTCCTGATCCTCATCAATGTAACCGACTAAATTCCATTGAGGTGCTTTTTGATTAATCTCTTCTACCAACCACGCCACCTCACGGGCAAAACCACCCGCACCGATAATAACTAAATCCTTCATCGCAGCACCTCGCCATATCACATCGGTACTCCGCCCTTATCTCTCTTAAACGGCACTCCGGAAATCTGGTCGCCCTTGAGCCCCGAGTACAGGTCTTCTTTCTTAAACATCGTAAAGAATGTCTTCCAGAGTATTTTCAAATCCAACCATAAAGACCAGTTCTCGATATACCATAAATCTAATTCAATCTTCTCCGGCCAGGTAAGGCTGTTCCGCCCGTTCACCTGCGCCCACCCAGTAATTCCTGGACGCATCAAAAGCCGCCGCCTTTGTCGCTCATCATACCTTTCCACCTGGTACGGCAGCGTTGGCCGCGGCCCCACCAAACTCATTTCACCCCGTAGTACGTTTATCAACTGGGGCAGTTCGTCCAGACTGGTGTTGCGTAAAAACTTCCCAACTTTAGTAATACGGGGATCTTCTTTTTCCACAAATACCCCTGCCCCTATGTTTTCAGCGTTGACTACCATGGTGCGAAACTTAAAAATCTTAAACACCCTGCCGTCCTTTCCCACCCGCTCCTGGCGGAAGAATACCGGTCCAGGAGAATCTAACTTGATGGCAATGGCGGTAACCAGAAATGAAGGAAAAAGAAGAATAAGGCCAAACAGGCTAGCCCAAAAATCAATTAAACGTTTAATCACTAACACACTACGTCAACCTTTCAACCTCATAAATAGGTAATCTCTGGGCAATATTACACCACCAATTTCCACCGCACTGTAATAAGCCTCCAGACTTTACTCCTTCACCCATGGTATTTTCCACACCGTTACCCTATCTCCTGCTTTTTCGCAACAAAACAGTACTTCACGTGGAAGCACCCGCCCATCATGCTGCTGTCTTTACTCTATCGCCGCGGCCTCTTCTGCTCCCACCGCCACGCGGAATACACAATCCGTTCCAGGTGGTCGGATGCAGGGACCCATCCCAACCTGGCGCGGATTTTTTGGGAGTCGGCCACCAAAACCGGCGGGTCGCCAGGCCTTCTTCCTTCGTATTTCACCCGGAAATCCACGCCGGTAACCTTCTTAGCCTCCTTAATTACTTCCAGGACGGAATAACCTTTCCCGTAACCGCAGTTAAAGACATCACTCTCCCCGCCTGCCAGCAGGTACTCCAGGCCCAGTACATGGGCCTCGGCAAGGTCTTCCACGTGGATGTAGTCCCGGATGCAGGTGCCGTCAGGGGTGGGGTAGTCGGTGCCAAAAACGCTCAAATAGGGCCGCTTGCCTGCCGCCGCCCGGGTAGCGAGGGTGATGAGATGGGTAGCGTCTTCCTTCCCCTCTCCGATCCTCCCGTCCCGGTCCGCCCCGGCCACGTTAAAATACCGGAGAGACACATAGTTGATCTCTCCGGCAGCGGATAAATCTTTTAAGACCTGTTCCACCACCGCCTTGGTATGGCCGTAGGGGTTAATGGGCTGTAAGGGTGCCGCTTCAGATACGGGAATGCGATCAGGTATACCATAAACCGCGGCGCTGGAGGAAAAGATCAGTTTAGTAACACCACATTTGATCATAGCGGACAAAAGATTAAGCGTACCCTGCACATTATTGACGTAATACTTAAGCGGCTGCGTTACCGACTCGGGGACGACAATATGGGCCGCAAAGTGCATTACCGCATCGGGCCGGAAATCGTCTATAATCTCCTCCAATTTCTTGGCGTCTAGCAAATCGCCCACTACCAGGTCTCCATATAAGACAGCCCAGGGGTTCCCAGTTATAAGGCTGTCATAGGTCAACACTTGATAACCTCGTTCGCCAAGAGCCTTCACCACGTGGCTGCCTATGTACCCCGCACCACCTGTGACAAGTACTTTGGCCATCACAGTCTTCCCCCTCTCTGGTTGCTGGGCGGTGCAACCAGGAGCCTTGGTATCATTTTCAGCCGTTTTTCAAAGTACAGGTTCAGCAAGTTCAACTGCATTACCTCTACTCCCCTCCGTCCTCACAACTTCATTTTCCCAGGTAGCGCCCGTAGATAGCATTCATTTCCTTCAACACTTTCTCCAACGAGTAATCCTTTATCTTTTCCAACCCCACCCGGCCCATGTCGGCCCGCAGGTCCGGGCTAGTGATCAAGTTTTCCAGCGCCGCTGCCAGGCCGTTGACATCGCCAAGTTCTACCAGCAGGCCGGTCTTGCCGTGGTCCACCAGGTCCCTGCTGCCGCGAACATTGGTGGCCACCACCGGCTTGCCAGAGGCCATGGCTTCCATGATACATTTAGGGAGCCCCTCCCGCTTGGAGACCAGTGTTAGGATGTCCGTTTCCTGCAGGATTTGTGGGACATCCTTCCGGTAGCCCAGAAAATGGACCCTGGGGATCTGCTCCTGCTCAACCTTCCGCCGCAGCTCTACCACCTTTTCACCGGTTCCGACCAACAACAGATGGGCGCTGCCACAGCGAGGAGATAGGGACTGCCATGCGTCCAGGAGAAAAACGTGGTTCTTGTTAGCGTTGAGTTCAGCCACACATGTAACTATCACGTCATTCCGCCTAAGCCCCAGCTCGGCCCTGATGGAGCCTGCGCCGGGCGAAGGCGAGTAGCGGGTCAGGTCCACTCCCACCCCGTACACGTAAAATAAGTTCTTTTCAGGCTCAAACCCCAGGCGCCGGGCGTTCTCGAAGTCCTCATCATTCATTACGATGAGACCGTCTGTCCAGCGGGCAGCGATTCTTTCCGCTGTATAGTAGATAAGCCAATTCTTGCGCGGCGCGCCCCGGTAGAAATGAAAACCGTGGGCTGTATACAAAACAGGCCCCTGCCCGGTAGCCTTGGCCAAATACCTGCCCATAAAGGCGGCCACCGGGGTGTGGACATGGATGAGGGCAAAGTGATGTGCTTTGAGTAATGCCCTCAGCTGCCGGAAGGCCTGGAGGTTGGCCGGGCTGTAAGGGGAACGGGCAAAGGGGACGTCCCAACACGTTACTCCCCACGCCTTTACATCCTCTTTGCGACCTTCGGCGGAAGAGGCCGCTGCGTGCACCTCGCAGCCCATCCGCTGCAAAAGGCGCATGAAGGGGAGGTGAAAGGCGGCCAGGTGGGTGTAGACAGAGGCAATAAAGAGTACTTTACGGGTATTATGACGATGGGTGTTGTCCCTTTCTCTTTTTGGTGTCCTACGAACCACTAATCACCTAAGCCCCTTTCTCTTCAGAAGCTCTTTGTAAAGCCTCTCCCACTGATCCACCACACGGTCCAGGCTATAGTTGGCCTCGATGTGCGCCCGGCCGGCCTGGCCCATGCGCTTACGTTCGGATACAGGATACAGGAAAAACCATCATTTTACCGTACCCTCTTTGCGTCCCTCTACTGAAGAGGTGGATCTGATCGAAATCACCTTTGACAAGAATGCAATGTTGCACATATTCCCTTATAGGTCATAAGCGATTACGAGATGCGATAAATACCGTATGCTCATACGGTATCTTAGTAACTCCTCGGCAACAAAATAAAGCCTTTTGTCCCTTTACAAGCAGAAATATGATTTCACTGCAATAACTCCTG
>DDKM01000046.1 GCA_002339345.1 Firmicutes bacterium UBA2598
AGCGAAGGGAGGGGTGGTTCACATATGTTGTGGTGGTTTGCCCGCAGCAATTCCCATAACCCAAAGGAGGAAGTTGTTTGAGGATCCTTGCCGTTATCCAGGGAATCTATGGCCAGCGCATCGTTGACCATATCAATGCCAACAAGCCATCCGGCTGGCAGGTGCATTCCTTTAGCCCGCCCCGAATTGCCGCCCCCGTTGTGGATGACCCGGATGAATACCTGCCCGCCTGTTTACCGCCAGCGGACCTGGTCCTGCATATGGCGGATACGCCCCAGGCTGCCCAATTACTCCCCGGTATCGTAACCAAAACCGGCCCCAGCGGCGTCATCGCCCCCATTGACAACAGCGCCTGGATCCCCCAGGGGCTGCGTAACCAGTTGTACCGGGAGCTGTCCAGACTGGGAGCCACCATCGTCTATCCCGAGCCCTTTTGCTCCATCACCGAGACCACTGTGGGTTTTGGCCGGACCTTGTATACTTACCGATGTGACGTAATCGCTGCCTTTGCCCGGGCCTTTGGCAAACCGGTGCTGGATGTGCAAGTGGACGGCGATACCGGTTTAATCACCGGGGCCACCGTGCACCGGGGAGCCCCCTGTGGCTCCACCCAGTACACCATCACCCGGATAACCGGCATCCCGGCAGCTACTTCGGTGCCCAAGGCGGGTTTGATGTGCCTGCATTACCCCTGCCTGGCTTCCATGACCTTTGAAAACACCGAGGATGGAATAGATACCATTATGCACAATTGTGGCCGCATTTTTAACGAGGCCATGGAACAGTCCATCGGACATTTGTTAATAAATAAGGGATCTGCCAAAATTAATTAAGATTTAGTACCCCATGGCACAGCCGTCGGCCCTGGGATCGGAACCACCATGGAGAACTCCCTTTTCCTGGTCGATATGAATTAACTGCACGGCACCGCCGCCGCCCCAGGGAGCAACTTCCCGGACTGGATGGCCCTTGGCCTTAAGCCCCGCCAGAACTGACGGGTGAAACCGGCCCTCCAGGGCCAGGGTAGGCGGATTACCGGCATTGACCGGATCGGTACCGGGACCAAGGGTCCACCGGGGCGCCTCACATGCCTCCTGTACATTCAGTCCCCAATCCAGGAAATACGCCAGCACCTGCAAATTCCACTGGGGCTGGCCGTCACCACCGGGAGTGCCACCCACCAGTAAAGGCCGGCCATCCTTAAAGACCATATAACAGTTCAGGGTGTGCATGGTGCGCTTACCCGGAGCAATGCAGTTGGGATGCCCTTCCGTCAATACGAACCCCCGCCCCGCCCGGTTGTTTAAAAACAGCCCCGTTCCCTCGATGACCTCCCCGGTGCCGAAGGAGTTGGAAAGGGAGTGGATCAGGCTGACGGCGTTCCCTTCCCCGTCCACTACACAAAGGTATGTGGTGTCACCGAGGGGGTCACCCGCCGCATTCACCGGCAGGCAGCTTTCCATCTGAATGTCTGCCGCCCGTTTCCGGGCATACCTTTCGGACAATAGCCCGCCTAGGGGAAAGTCTACATAAGCCGGGTCACCCGCCCACCGCAGCCGGTCAGCAGTAGCGATTTTAATGGCCTCGATCATCACATGCTGTGCGTCGACAGGTGCAAGGTCGGCCAGGGGAAATTGCCCAGTAACGGCCTGTGCCTCCAAATGGATCATCCCCTGGGATGGCGGGGCGGTGGACAGCACCTCCAACCCCCGGTAGCTAATCCTTAAAGGTTCATATACAGCGGACCGGTGGGCCGCCAGTTCCGTTGTGTCAAAAAGACCCGCGACATCCGCCGCCCTGCCGATGATTTCCCCTAAGGCACCGGCATAAAACTCCCTTGCACCGCCCCTGGCAATGCGGCGCATGGATTCGGCATACTCCGGCTGCCGGAGTATGTCACCCGTCCGGGGTGTCTCTCCCTTGGCCAGGTAAATTCTAGCCGAGGACGGAAACATGGCCAGTTTATCCCTGGCTTCACGGAAATACTCAGCAGTCTTCGGGGAAACGGGGTGCCCTTCTGCGTAGCGGATGGCATCGTGCAGCAGGTAATCCCAGGAGCGAGTCCCAAAACGGAGGATAGCCTCCTGGAAGGCGTCCACCGCACCCGGAATGGCGGCGGAAAGCATGCCGGTTTGCGGCATTTGCTCCCGGTAACCCCTGGCCGCCAGGTAGTCCAGGGTGGCCCGCCGGCCAACCGCCCCGGAACCGTTGATGGCCTTCACCTGGCCAGTTTTAGCACAATAAATGAGGAAAAAGGCGTCACCACCAGGGCCGCACATCATGGGCATGGTGACCCACGTTACCGCACCTGCGGCAATGGCAGCATCCACTGCATTGCCCCCTTCCATGAGCACCTTAAGCCCCGCTGCTGTAGCCAGGGGATGGGCGGTAGCCACCATGCCCTGTTCCGCCATCACAACGGAACGGCCGGTTCCTGTTCCCACAATAAATTCTGGCACCCTGGTTTTCACCGCGAAATCTCCTCCACTAATTTAAAATCTCCCCAAATGGTGTGCATTTAAGTGTGATCAATGCACTTGATAATTACATTGGCACTATGTAAACCATCATCATCACAAAGTGGGTAATGCTACCGGCCATCACGAACAGGTGAAATATCTCGTGGAAACCAAAGCGGTTGGGCCAGAAATTAAGGCACCGGGTTGCGTAGATAACCGCCCCTATTGTATAGGCGACTCCCCCCGCCACCATCATTGCCAGCGCACCCACCGGCAAGTTGCCAACCATCTGGGCAAAGGGAACCAGGGCAATCCAGCCCAAGGTAACATAAAAGGCGGTAGACACATAACGCGGCAGGTGGATAAACCAGAGTTTTACGAGGATACCGATAACGGTCAGCACCCAAATGGCAATTAACATGGACCACTTCCAGGCCCCTTCCAGCCCATAAAAGAACACCGGGGTATAGGAACCCGCAATAAGCAGGTAGATCGCCACATGGTCCAGCTTTTTTAGTATCAGCAGCTTCTCCGGGATGGTCCGGACCCAGTGGTAGATGGTACTGGCACCAAACAAGGCGACTACGCTAATACCGTAGATGGTCATGGTGACCAGTTTGGGGATGTTACCCCTGGTCAGGACAATGATAAAAACCAACCCCACAATGGCAGCAACGCAGGTGGTGAAATGGGTCAGTGCATTGACCGGTTCTCTGATTTTACATCCTCTGTGGGGAGCGGAATCTACTTTACCCATATTGTAACCTCCCTACTTCAATCGCCTGCAATAAATCCAGTTGTCATGGGGAGTATTATTCGCCCCAGTCCATTAACTTCCTCCCAACTACTAAAATCTCCATACAACTCGCCCGTATAAAAGACTGGTATTATTCGTATAATACAGGTAATTCCTGTGTTTGGAGGAAAACAAGATGAATGAAAAGGATAAGCGGTTCCCGGACAGCCAAAGGGTTTACCGGCGGGATGTGCGGGCCAATGAACTGGATGAGGAGATCAGCGGTACGGTGATGGGGCGAGATGGCCAGATTTTAAGCAAGTCTGAACAAAAATCCCGCGGAAGAGTCCCAGGAGATCGGGGTATAAAAGGCCTTAAATAGATAAGCGACATATGTGGAAAGTGCAGGGTCTAGAGTAAAGCTACTTGTGCATATTCTTGGTATTGGGTATGAGGCATTATTGAGCATAGGCACCCATTGGGAATGGAGTATTTGTGCAGAGTATTCTACAATTTGCATCATAATGTACCACCAGCCATGGTTCACACCAGCCATGGCTTTGGTTTTATTCTCTCACATGCTGGCGTTATGTAAACCAAATAGTCCCATTGTTACCCTTCACAGTTCGCCTTACCCTGTCCACCGGTATACCTGGCATACACCTCCGGACGGCGATCAAAATAGGGCGCTACCTGACCCCTGTGCCGGTTTTCCTCCAACAGGGCGATGTCCAGTTGGTGGCAAATCAACATACCACGGTTGGTCCGCCCGGAGGCCAAGATGCCATTGGGAGGGAAGGGAATGTCACATGGGGCAAAAATACCAGCCTGACAAAAACCAGTGTCAATTTGCGGCACCTGGGGAAGGGTTCCCACCATCCCGCTGAGTACCACATAAAGCTGATTTTCAATAGCCCTGGCCTGGCAGCAGCGGCGCACCCGGTAATACCCGGCACTGCCGTCTGTATAGGATGGGCAAAGAATAACCTGTGCCCCCAAATCGGCTACCAACCTAGCGGCCTCGGGGAACTCGATATCATAGCAAATCAGGATTGCTGCTTTGCCGGCGGGCGTATCGAATACAGCAAAGGCATTTCCTGGATCCAATGCCCAGACGTTGCGCTCCTCCGGTGTCAAGTGCACCTTTTGCTGTCTTTCCACCCTTCCATCGGGGAAAAAGAGAAAGGCTGTGTTAAAAAAACCCTCCCCTTCCCGCATAATATGCGTTCCCCCAAGGATCACCATCCCCGTTGCCTGGCTCAGAAGGGTAAACTGTGTAAGATATTCACCGGTCAGTTCATGGAGGTAGGAACATGCCGCAGCATGATCCATGGGTGGGACCAGGGCCAAAAGGTGTGCCGTCAGGTACTCCGGGAATACCAGCAGCCGGGCGCCCCTTTTTTGCGCAACCTGCACCTGTTTTTTAATACGCCGCCAAAAATCCTGTTTGGATTGCAATGGATAAAGGCGGTATTGCACCGCCGCCACCAGGGTTTCCGCCATTAACCCATGACCCCCTCCCTTAGTGATTGTTGGCCCAGTCACCACCTTCAGCCGAGTTGACCACTAGCGTTTAGGATTGGGCCATTCCACCAGCACTGCTTTGTTTAAGGACTCCTCGTCAGCCAGGTAATCATCCAGGATCTGCAACGGCCGTAAACCCTGTCTGATCATAAAGGAAAGCACCCGATCATAGATACGGCCCTCCGCTACCTGCCGGACATATTCCGCACAGGACATCTGTTCAGCATACTGGTGAAAACCGGGAATCCGGCTGCCCGCTAAAAACCGCTTTAACCCCATCTCTACCACCAAGTCTTTGCGGGCCTGGTACAAGGCCTGGGCTACCCCTTTCCCCCGGAAGGAGGGCCGCACACAGACATCGATCCCGTAAAGGCTATCACCTTTGGGGTTATGGGTGTTTTTGATATAGCCGTTGTCGGACACCTCCGCCCAGGTGTGGGGCTTGCCGTCATACTTTACCAGCAGGGCGGTGGCGGATCCGACAATCAGGCCATCCCATTCCGCCACCATGGCCCCTTGCGGAAAGGTCTCCACATGGGCGGCAATTTGGTCCCGGCTCCACCACAGTTCCGGCGGAAAGGGCGGTGGAAAGGCCTCCCGCTGCACCGCAAGCAGTCCCTCGAAATCATCCATGGTATATTGTCGTATAATCAGGGCCATTACGCCACCTTCCTTCCAAGTATTAAACCAAACCATGCAAGTTAGTTAACTGCTTGGAAAACCTCTGCCTTCCTCCAAGCATGCAGTTTCCCTGGAACCACTCTTTGCCGCACTGGTCATAGATTATGTTAACTTCTTTCTTCTGATATTGGGCTGCCTTGAAAACGCCAATCCGGGGAGCGGCGATGGCCCGGCCTGCCCCGTATTTACTTCGGTAATCCATTAGTGCATCATGCAGGTCCTGGACCACCGCACGGATCAGGTCCATTTCCTCCCGGTCAACCGGCGCCGACCTTTCATACAGCCGGGGATCCCCCAGGAGCAGTATTTCCCGCACCGCCATAGCTCTCCTCCTTAACGCTGGATAATTGCACCTGATTATACCTTCCGCTAAGGGATGTTCAACTCCACGCCCTTGGCATGGACCTCCGCCTCCCTTCGGAAAAGCTTTTCCTGACGGCAAATATTCTCCAGGTGAGATGCCATTCCTTCCCCCAAAAAAAATTGGTGCAATTGTCTCCAACTGCGGCAAAAGCCCCCGGACGGTAGTCCGGGGGATAAACTATGGCCTGTCAGGTGGGCCACCCCAACAAGTGCATGGGACATTGCACTGGTGATAAGACAACAACCTTCTCTACCTCTCCACTCCCAGGGTCCTGACCAGGGCCACCGCCGCCTCAGCGCGGGATACCTGGTCAGCCGGGCGGAACTTGCCGTTGTCGCCCTTAAGCACTCCCAAACCCCAGGATAGGGCCACATAGCCTAGGGAGTCGTTGGCAATGGACTGGACATCGGTAAAGGGTACAGTGTAAATTCCCTTTACCCGGGCAGCCCGATCTAAACCCAGGAAACGCACCGTTAGGCGGGCCAACATCTGCCGGTCAATGGCATCACCGGGCTGCAGATCCTCCTTCACCCAACCCCGCTGCCGGGCCCGATCCAGCACCTGGTTATCGGTTAGGGAGCCAATCCCCCAAACCCCGTCACTGGCCACCAGCAGTGCCTTTAGCAGCTGAACAGCAGTGACGGCTTCACCGGGCCGGAAGGTTTCGCCATACTCACCGAACACACCGGCCTGGCCCAGGAGGGAGATCTCCTTTTCCGCCCAGTGGCCGTCAATATCGGTAAAGCGGTAGG
Source organism: Firmicutes bacterium UBA2598 (assembly GCA_002339345.1). Classification (GTDB taxonomy): domain Bacteria; phylum Bacillota; class PH28-bin88; order PH28-bin88; family PH28-bin88; genus UBA2598. The sequence continues at coordinate 6,517 of DDKM01000046.1, forward strand.
GGCGAGGCTGCTGGGCCAGCGGCTGCCCTGACCAATCCAGGGGTTCGCCTGTCTTGGCATCGGTCATCGCCTCTCCTGGTGAGCCAGGTTGGGGTACCGGGCGGTAGACCAGCCGGATTTCCCGCCGGTCGTAGGGCTTGTAAATCATGGTATATTGTAGTGTTAAGGGCTGGCGGGCCAAGAACCGGTCGGTGGCCTTACCAAGATCCATGATGCCTTGTGTTGATGGGAAATCGCCAATAAACCAGTTCATATAGTAGCTAGTGATCTCGCCTGTGGCAGTATCAACGGTGGCGGACAAGCCATTGGCCGGGAAGGTGATGCCATCTACCAACCTGAGATACTGAAAACTATAGAACAAAGGCTCCTGTCCCTCACCTAGAGGACCATAGTAATAGTACTCCTGGCGGCTCTCCGGTTGCTGTTTGACCTGTTTAAAACGCTCAGGCTGGATCTTGGCCAGGAATTCTTCCGCCACCTTCTGAGCTTCTGCACGGTTCAGCCGCTGACCGGATTTTCCGTCTTTCGTGTTGCTCTCCATAATCCACGGCCGATCCCGGTCAAAACTGAGCAACTCGCCGGTAATAGCATTGACCCGAGCACTTAAGTAACGATAACCTGTTTCCCGGCTCTCCCGCTCATCGGAATTCCAGTGGAAGTTCCAGGTGCGCAATCCGGGGTCCTGCCAATCCTCGCTATAGAGGTTAATGCTCCGGAGAACCATGTTGGCAGGAATATGCACCCACTGCCGCACAACGGCTTCAGCATCTTCCTGGGAGAGGATTTTGGCGCTCTCCTCCACTTCCTTTAGTTCTTCGGGGGTCAACTGGACCGGGACGGGGGCTGCGGAACTGTCCATTCCCATGGCCTTTTCCAGGCCATAGCTACCCATCCCTCCGCCGCCTTCCATCCACCCGCCTTCCAGGTTGACCGGCTCCCCCGTCAGGGCATCAATCATGGCATTGGGGCCTAACCGGTAAACCAGCAACGCCGGCACCTGTTGGCGCGGTTCGCGCGGGTACGGCCGGAAATATTGCAGGCTAAACATCTCCGCTTGATCAAAGGCTTGCCTAGCCTGTTCCACGGTTATGGCATTAATGGCTGTTGGAAAATCACCCTTGGTCCAGCGGAAGTAATAACCCGTAACTTTGCCGGACTGGGTATCGACGGACACATTTACTCCATCCTCCGGGAAGGGTATGCCATTGACCAACCGTTGCCACCGGATGTTATATGTGGCCGGGCCCCAGGACATTAATGGCAACAGTTCACCATCGCCGGGCTGGAGACTTAGTTGGTCCAGGCGCTCGGAGTGCAGGCGATTGACCAACTCCTGGGCAATCTTTACCGCTTCTTCCCGCGAAATAGAGGGCAGCTTCATCATCGGCTGATCGGAGGTATATTGCCAGATATTCATGCCCAGGATGTCGCCTGAAACGGCATCCACCTCGGCCCACATATTCCCTCCCGGTTCCTTGGTGGTTCGCCAGTTCAGGTTCCACGCCTGCCGATCCTCGTACTGGTTATAGCCGGAGGAAAACTGGGTGAATTCCCCCGGTACTTCAAAGACCCCCTTCACCGCCTGAATGGCCTGATCCAGGGTAACCCCCGGTTTCGCCGAGGCCAGGGCAGTAGCCGGCAGCAAACCTACCATCAGGAATAGCAAGGTAGCCCATACCACAATCCGCTCCAGCCTTTTCCCCATCCCGTTCAAGACCAAACGACCTCCTTTATTTGGTTTCCCTTTATATGACGTTTACGGGCGGGAAAAAGTTCCCAATAATCATGTGGCCATCCATGATATCCTTCGGAAAAGTGCCTGGCGGACACTATATACTTATGAGGCATCATCCTCTACCCAGCTAACCAGGTGGGGCCTGGGATCGAGGATGGATTCGTATTGTTCTTTGATGCCAAACTTGCTTTCGGGATCAAGTTGCTTATAGCGGTAATACTTCTGCAGGCGATCCTCCGGCTTCATCCATCCCAGGTGTTTTATTCTTAAATCACTGGTCCGGCCGTTCAATTCGCCCAGGTTGATGGGGAAACGGCCGCAGTGTAGGGGTGTTTCCCGCCATTGGTATGGAAAGCCCGGGACATACCTGACCATAAATGGGCGATAGCTTTGGTGGGCACACCAGTAGGGATCCTCCCGGTAAAAGTGTTCATCCCACATGTCATAAAGGCGGAAATAATAACAAAACACATTCGGGTCACATGCCAGTGCCGGCAGAACTTCGATGGCTCTTTCCTCGAAAATTTCATCGGCATCCAAAATGAGAATCCAGTCCGGATTGGTTGCAACGGCCAATTCCCACAACTGTTTGCGCAAAGCAATTTCATTGTGAAAACCTGCTTCTGGGTTGGAAACGATTGTTAAAGGAATGTCTGCCAAAAGATTTTTGCAGATTGCCACAGTATCGTCCTGACTGGCGTCATCCAGGATAACCGCATTGTCGATATACCTGGCCGCCTGCCGCAACACCCTTGACAGGTAACGATCCGCTTCATCTTTGACCAGCATGGCTAGGGTAATGCGCTTCCCTTTTTTTTCTCTGCCGGGTTGCCCCTGGTTTAAGGATATGTCCTTCTCCTTTAAGGCGACACTTTCGCCCAGTACTTTTTTCTTATGTAACTGCAATGTGGCAAGATCGGACTCCCGGTAAATGTGGAAGGGCGGGTAATGGGTATCGGCATAAAGTTCCAACCCCAGGGCTGCCGCCCTGATGCAGAAATGTCTATCCTCGCCGGCGAAGCTAAGGTTGTAGATTTCGCTAAAGCTTACCCCCAGGGAGAGGGCCTTCCTGCTAATCAAGGTACAGGCTCCCAGCCCGCCAACCTTATAAGTACCTGGTTTGGCTAGCATTTGCAGAAAATGGCCGGTTCTCCTGCCCTTCTCTTCTTCATCCAGAACCTCCCCTCTGAAGGCGTGGTAAAGGCAGTACTGATCGGATATCCAAACTTGAGGCAGAGGGACCATGTCCGGTGTCCACTTGGTCCAGTAGACTGCCGAAACAATGTCCTTATCCAGTGAAACAAGATGGGTTATGGTTTTGGGGTGAAGATAGAGGTCGGAATCCACCAGAAAAAGGTAGTCAAAGTCCTCCGCCCGGGCTATGGCGATCAGTCTATTTTTGAATTCGGCTACCTTCCACACCAGCCGTTCCTGCCAGCAATGGGTGGTTTCATCACATAAATAGGTGTCATCGGACATTACAGGGATGATGCGGACATGTTGCTTTCCACGGGCAAAGCCGGTCAGAAGGTCATGCTGGTTGTTATCGTCAATAAAGGTGAAATGAAGTTCCAGGCCGGTGTTGTCCAGTAACTCCAGAGACTCCAGGAACTCCTGCAAAATGTTGGTCCTCTGCCGGACCGGGCTGGCCACCAGCACCCGCTTTTTCAAGATATCTCACTCCTTTGGTGTTGGCCTGGCAGCATGGGGAAACCACTGGGGACAAAATTCCTTGATGAGAAAAAAGATGGTCTGCTCAATCAAGCCCTGGAGTCTATTATTAAGAAGACGGTCCTGATTACAGCCTTTGGCAATGAGGACAGCGCAGGTTTCAATCTCCGCTGCCGTTACTGTAAGATAATCAAAGGATAGTTCCCTGGCAGGTAAAGGTTTCAACCTGTATACGGCACGGGAAAACTCCCGGCTTAACTGTAGTGATAGCTCCTCGTGTCCCCCTGTAGCGCCAATCTCGTGGATAGCCAACAACATGACAACCAGGGCGAGGGAAATTTCCCTGTCCTCAATTAGCTTTTGCCAGACATCAGGATTGTCCCTAAAGGACATCCTGCTGCTAAAGTGGCTCAGGGAAACGGTACTCTTCCCCCGTTGAACCAGACCAAGGAGCTGGGTAAGGGGGTAGAGAAATTTAGTGGATTGGCTGAGGGCGGCAAAATAGGCCTTTTCCGCCTGGGTATAGTCCCCGGTGAGATTGCAGGCATCTCCCAGGTAGCCCAGCACCTGCCAAGGAGGCAATGCCCAGCCTCCCTGTTGTATTACCCTAGCCAAATCCTCTGCTGCTTCCCGGTAACACCCGGTATGATAATGGCCGAGCCCCCTTACAAGCAGCAGGTCGGTTTGAAGTGGCAGGATTTGCAAAGTCTTATTGGTGAAGCTGATTAATTGTTCCCACTGCTGCAAGGTAAATAATCCCCAGGCAATCTGGCAAATGACATCCCCAAGGTATCCCTCGCTGCCCTGCAGGTTACGCAAAGCTTTCTGGAGACATGCCAGTCCCTCCTGGATATTACTTTGCTGGTAACATTCTACAGCCAGGCAATATAACAAAAAGGGATCATCGGGTTTTTGCTCCAACTCCCGCCTGAGGATGGACATGTTACGCTGGGATTTCTGTTTTTTAAGTATTTGGGATTGCAAATAACCGTGGTGCCTGATGGTAACAGGAGCGCTGGCAAGGCCTTGCCCGTGGTTGGCTGCCAAAATCGCCTGGGCCACCTGTTCGTGGATGGCCCCTTGGAACCGGTAAATAGGCTTATTCCGAAACAGCCGGACAACCTGATCGGAGGTTACTGCCTGCCCTCCATTCAGGTAGCTGATAATAGTTAAGAAATAGCCTTCGATGTCATTTTGGCAAAGTAGCCGGTTTAGATCTTCGCGGTTCACCGGCTCCAATTCCTCATCGGCATCTAGGAACAGGATCCAATGGGAGGTGGCATGTTCTAAGGCAAAGTTCCTGGCCTGGGAAAAGTCCCCCGTCCAGGGAAAGTGCAGCACTTTAGCCCCTGCTGCAAGGGCTAGTTGCACGGTGCGGTCCTCGGAACCGGTGTCCACTACGATTATCTCATTGCTGAGATGCCTGGCGCTGTTCAGACAGGCAGAAATGTGCTCCTCTTCATCCTTGGCAATTATACAAAGGCTAACCGTTACACAGTCCTTCATATCCTCCTCCACAGTTCCCAAATCGATAAACCATCAGGCATTGCAGATCACAAACTTTCTGCCGGTAAAATTGAAGCAAGTCCAGATAGGATTCAACAGAAGTAGCCTTTATGATTGCTTCCAAGCCGTTAACCAGGTGAAATAAATGGGGGGCCTTTGGCCCATCCAGGGCGGGCAGGTATTGGTGCAATTGCCGTAATAACTCCTGGCCGAAGCCTATAACTCCCTGTTCCCGGACTGTGTGTGGGCACCCCCCCAGGTCACCTTTTTGCCAAAAACGAAACAGCGATAGCAATACCCATGCCTCGCACCTAGCCCCTGGATTTTTCCATAACTGCACCGCCAAACTCCGTCCCTCAAAGAAACGGCCCGCCAAGAAAAGCCCCATCACTTTATGGATTTGGGCTTGCACGTAAAGGCCGCTTGTGACCGGAACTTGGTCCAGGCAGCTTAGCCCTTGCTCCACCCTGCCAGAATATATATGGTATTTACCCTGGCAAAACACCATCTCCACGGTTTTCCGGCTGCTTACTTCTAAACAACGGCAGGCCAAATCGGGGTACCCCAAATCACAAAATAGGTGGGCAACGGTTAAGGCAATGTCTGCACTTCCCCAGTAGCCCTTTTGCGCAAAGTATGCTTGCAGGCCGCGGGGATTAAGTCTTTTCCTTAAAGCCGCAAACAGACTATATACAGGGTACCGGTATTGGGGATTTGCCTCTAGGGCTTGCTCGTAACATGTTGTGGCGGCCTGGACCTGGCCAAGCCGCTCATGGCAATAACCCATATGGTAAAGTGCCAGAAAACTGCCTGACCCATACATATGACTGTATAGCACGGGCGGAGCACCGCACCGGACAGCCTCTTTCAGCCACTTGAGGGCCAACTGATACTCCTTCTTTTCCTCAAAAAGAACACCACCCAGGTAGTAGATATCGGTGTACTCAGGGTGTTTTAAGACCGCCTCCAGGCAGAGGCAGATGGCTTCATCAATGTGGCCCAATTCCTGCAAGCAAATTATTAAATAGCGTAAAGCGGGAGACTTGAATAACAGGTTTTGACTGGGGAGGTGACGGTACGCATGGCGGAGATGGGGCAGGGCACGGCCCAGTTTACCCAGCATCATCCACTCCACGCCCAGATAATACTGGAGAAAAGGGTTTACCGGGTCTTCTTGGACTGCTTTTTTTAATAAGGTAAGGTTCCGTTTTCTTTTGTGGTTACGCTCCTTGCGCGGAAGTTGTTTATGGGCGATGACCGGCCCTGCCGCTGTCCTGACCACCGTGCCGTCAGGAAGGGCCACCTGTTCATGAATTTTGCCAAAGAACCGGTAACGATGGTCATTGACAAAAAGGCGCAGAACATAGAAACGATTGTACTCACCTGTGGTGTAACCGGTCCCATTGTTCAATGGCAATAAAAAGGCTTCCGCCTCAGCGTCCTGCCTGATCAAGTCCCTCAAACTGCCGGTCCCTTCCAGCAACACCTCATCGGCATCCAGATAAAAAATCCATTCCCCGGAAGCCTGCCCGATGGCAAAATTCCTGGCGGCGCTAAAGTCTCCGTCCCAGGGATAATGGTAAACTTTCTCGGTATACCTGCGGGCAATTTCCAGCGTATTGTCCATGGAACCTGTGTCCACTATGACAACCTCATCCACCTGCCCTGTAACACTGTCAAGGCAAGCTTTGATGTTTTGGGCTTCGTCCTTCACAATCATGACCAGGGTGATGGTAGGTTTCATTGGGTCAACGCACCCTCCTCCGACAACCGTCTGAACACTTCTATGTCGGGGTGCTTCTGGATGGCCTCCTGCAAGATTTGTCTGCGGCGCGCTTCGTAGAGATCCATCAACTTGATGTAGTACTTTGGTTCCTCGGTGTTCATCTCCAGGGCATACCGGTAATGCTGTTCAGCCTCTAAGTACTCACCGCTTTCACGGTGGATTTCCGCCAGCAAAAAGTGGGCCTCGGCATTGCTATGGGCTGCCAAGTAGCCCTGGATGATATTTTTGGCATCCGCAAAACAGCCTGCATCATAAAACAACCGTGCAATGGTTAGCCCCTGCCAGGCCCAACTTTCGGGGGTTATTTTATGCAATACCCGTTGGGCCTTGCTTAATTCACCCATAGCCAGCAACCGCTGGATGATCTCCTGCAATAGACTGACGCCCCCATGCCCAAGGGTAACCTTGGTATTTTCTTTGTGCCGGTCAAGGCAATCCCTGAGGAGAATAAGAACATTTTCCGTTTCTTTGGCAAGTCCCAGGGCTCGTAATTCCGCCAGGACATTGTTGACTTTCCTTTTATTACCCTGAATCCAAAAGCAAAACAGCTCGTTTAATTTGACCAGGGGGTACAGGGAGCTATCAGGAGAAAACTCCTCAATTTGTCTGAGCGCTTCAAGATACCGCTGCTCCTGGATCAGGCAAATCACACGCCGTAGTTTGATATCGGGAGCTATCGGGATGCTGGCTCTTACCCTGTCAATATACTCCAGGGACAACCCATAAGCACCTTCCCGGAACAGGATTTCCCCCACCAGCAGGCTGGCCTGGGGTGAAGAAAGGTCAAATACCTTTTCCAGACATTCTTTGGCATACTGCGGGTCTTTGCGGGGCTCAAGGATATGGATGATTCTCTCCAGGGAGTGGGTGAAGTGGGGGTTATCCCGCAAACTGGCAAGATAAAACTTTAACGCCTCTTCCAAGTTTAAAAAAGTTTCCGCAATCTGGCCTAAATGATAATAGGATCGAAATCCTCTGACACCGTTAAAAGAGGCAAACTGGGCCGGCTGTTCCGGCATGGAAACAGCCTGATGGAAAGAGGCGCTGGCCTTGGCGTACTGCTGTAATTCTAAATGAAGTAGACCAGCATAGTAGTAAAGGTCTGCGTAATGGGGAAAAAATTTTAGTCCCAACTGGATAACCTCCAGGGCTTCCGGTGCTTTCCCAGCCGCCTTGTAAGCCTGCACAATATATCGCAATAGCTTTGGAAAGTAGATAGTACTGGGGTCCAGCCCATTGGCCACTTGGATGAACTCCTGGACAGCCTCAAGATATCTTTCGGCGCGGAACAGTTCCACCCCGTAGTGGTATCTTAACAAGCGGTTACCCGGTTTTTCTTGGAGTTCTTTTTGGAGAATAGCCAGGTTTCTTGCCTTTTTATCCTTTTCCTGGATCTGACGGTCCAGGTAGCCATAATGCAGGATCACCAGATCCTCCGCAATGCGGAAACTTGCGTTGCTGTTATTCTCCAGGATCACATCGACTATTTGCTCGTGGATGGCGCCCCGAAACCGGTATTCGGGGCGGTTCTTGAAAAGGCGAAATATTAAATCAGGGCAGGTATCAGTCCACCCTTCGTTGCCCACATAATTAACAACTTTACAAAAATAGCCTTCCACCGTCCCGTCTGCTATCAGCCTCCGCAACACCTCCTTGCTTCCCGCCGCCAACTCCTCATCGGCATCCAAAAAGAAAATCCAATCCCCTGTAGCATGTTGTAAAGAAACATTGCGGGCTTCACTAAAATTCCCCTGCCATGGAATGGAATGTATGACAGCACCAAATTCGTGGGCTATTTGAATTGTTTTGTCGGTGGAACCGGTATCCACAACAATTATTTCATCTACAGCACCGGCCAAACTCTGGAGACAGCGACGGATATTAGATGCTTCATCCTTGGTAATCATACACAAACTTATTCTGGCGGACATTAGCCGTTTAACCCCTTTAACACTAAATTCTTTTGTAGTATATGTTGGTGCAGCCTTGACTTTCTACAAATCCTACCGAACCAAAATATGCTAATTTGCCCGGAACCTCCTAGCTCCCACAGGCGTATGATATTCTAGAGGGATACAACCATACCCCCTTACCAGGCACCAGGAGGGAAAGCACAAACCCTACCGCTTTAGAAGGGTAGGGGAATTAAAGGGGGGAAATTAGATTGCCTAACTTCAAAATTTTCCAGGATGATCCGGCCCAAGCCAGGATTCGCATTTACGGGGGTAACGACGTAGCCTTTAACACAGACTCGGCGGGAAACTTGACCATCACATCCACCGGCCTGGCCATAACGCCGCCTAGTAACGGCCTCACCATCACCAGCACCGGCCTGGCCATTACGGCGCCGGCCAACGGCTTAACGGTCACCGCCCCAGCCGAGGGCCTGGCCATAACGCCGCCTAGTAACGGCCTCACCATCACCAGCACCGGCCTGGCCATAACGCCGCCTAGTAACGGCCTCACCATCACCAGCACCGGCCTGGCCATTACGGCGCCGGCCAACGGCTTAACGGTCACCGCCCCCGAAAGCGGCCTGATCACCGCCAGAGCTGTTACCGATGTTTCCGCAACCCGTGCTAACATTACGAATACGGCAGGTACTCCCGACGAAACCTATGAGGTGCTTAAGTATAGCACCTGGACCTTTGGGGTGGTAAACGATTCTCTGGCCGCCAATGCCCAGGCTAATGTTAAACTCCAGATCAGCCCGGACGGTACCACCTGGAAGGATGAGGCGGGTCCGGTAACCATCAACCAAAATGCCATGGAGACACTGGTGGCTACTATCTTTCTGAAATACGCCCGGGTTTACTATAATGCGGTCAACGCCGCCAGTGCTGTCACCCTCAGGATCTATTTCCAGGGTCATACGTAAAAGAGTTGGGAAGGCCTCGGCCTTCCCAACTCTTTACACTTCCTCAATCATAATTTACGATCCTAGCCTGTAAGATGGTTAAGTTGCATGACCACATGGGGCAAGCTTTCGCATTTCAACTTCTCCAACTCCAAAAGAGTGAAAAGGATTTAGCTCATCCCGTAGCATTTCTCTGTTAAACTGGAAGACGATGATACCGGTATTAAAATATCAACCTTATGTAGTACCGAAATTATTATTTGAAACTGTATTTCACATCGTAATATGGCGGATGTTAATTGACCGACATCTATAATGCGGCTTCCGGGTGCACCCATCAGAAATAGATCTGGTGAAGCTTGCAGTCCGGGACCAGCCACCGACCATCCATATTGCGCCCAAATGTTGTCCCCTTTTAACACCCCCAAGATCTGCCCACTACCACTGGACACCAGGTATACCGCACCGATGAACCGTTTATGGGCAACAGATGCACTAGGAGCCCCCAGGGCCAAAACCGGCTTTCCTTCAGGATCCCTGTACCCGGTACAGGCTACCGCAATCCCAACCTCCTCCCCGCTCACCGGACCGGCAAAGTGAAATAGTTTCCTCCCGTCTGCCCCGGAAAAAATATATACCGAACCAGCATCTTTCCTTCCTCCCGGCGAACTGCCCGGAGCGCCAACTAATATTTCCGGAAAGCCATCCCCATTTATATCAGAGACAACGTCCAAGGAAAACCCTAACCCCGCATTTTCTTCACCACCGTCAATGGTATATATCAACGCCCCGGTTGCACCTGAAAAAGCATAAACCACGCCTGCCTGATACAGCCCACCGGGTGATGCAAAGGGCGCTCCCACCGCAAAATCCGGTACCCCATCTCCATCAACATCACCAATGTTTTTCAATGCATAACCAAAGGCATCACCGGCATTTTGCCCGTCCAGACGGTAGATTAATTTGCCAGAGGCTCCGTCATAGACAAAAACACTTCCGGCATTTATCTTACCCCCGGGTGAGGCTGAAGGTGCGCCCACCAATATATCAGGTACATGATCGCCATCCAAATCTCCGGCCCAGTTCACGGACCAGCCAAATTGGGCTTCTGGTTCGGTATTTTGGATTTCCAGGAGTTTTGACCCGTCCAAACCCGATACCACATAAATGTAGCCGGCCCACCTTGCGCTGTTTATGGTAGTTCCCGGGGCACCCACCAGGATATCGCTCCATCCGTCCCCATTCAAGTCATAACCGGCATCAACGGCAAAGCCAAAGTCGTCGTTGGGATAAAAGCTACTTACCTTAAAAAGCGTCTTGTATGTTTCATCGGAAAAAACTGTCACTTCCCCCACCGTTCCATCTTCCGAGGCCGGATCAGGTGGTGCACCTACCACTACGGATGATGGTCTATTGTTAAAGGCTGCACAAAAAGCAAACTGGACCCCTTTTTCACCATATAAACGGGTAATCCGAGTTTCTCCCGGTTTCAGGCAACAATTGCAGCAGATTGGAACAACCTTAACCTTCACCCTATCCCGCGAAAGGAGTGTTAATACCACACGCGAAGCAATAGTTAATTCTTGGGTAAAGTGTACATTGCCTGAGGGACAATAAAGGGTGAACATTGCAGTAACTGTCAGCTTGATGTACACACGGTAAACGTGTGGCCGTTTTGTGGGTTGTTTGTTCAGGAACATTATTTTTTCTGAATTGGGGATGATGGTACAACTTACGCCGGTACAGTCATGTAACCCATAGTAAGGTAGCTTCAAGTCATACTGCTTGGTAATCTTGGTATGACAACTGCTCCTAACTAGATCTGTTGAAACACAAGTAATCACGTAAGGAGGGTTATCCGCAGTCCCAGTTGTGGTGGCAAGGAATCTCGATTTAACCATCTGATCCAGGTTACCCCTTTCACCGGGATTCTGTGGTCCCCCATGCAGCGTTCGGGGTGCGACGTAACGTCCGGGGTGTCTTTTTAGGGAACGGCAGTGCATTTTAGGTCTACTGCCACTTGGCGGTTACCCAGCGGTTTCCTGGCTTCCACCCCTACTACCACCAGATGGGCGCATTGCCAAAAGAAAGATCCCGAGGTGGTCCATGGATCCCCTGGCTGAAGTGATGGGGATTATAGCCCCCTCGGGCTCCCCCGTTTTTCTAAATAATCTTATTCCCTTAGGTTCGTTTTTGTGACCCATGCCAATGATCCGGCATATGTTGTCGTATGTTTTTACAAAAAACAGGAAGGTCTGCCCATCGGACTTCATAGCCTTCGGTATATCCTACGAAGCTTTGGCACAGTACCACCTGATTACCATGCGGTGACCAGGTAGGTTTGCCAAAGGGATGGAAAAAGACAGTCCCCCGAAAATCCGGAAACTGCCTTTTCCTGTTACCCGCTGCCTCCGTTATCGTGGCTTCGGGTTACAGCGCCTGGCCTTTGGGACTGGCGCCCTGCTGCAGGTTATAAATCAACTCATCCTTTTCATCCATTTTGTATAAGCGCCGGTTGTTATAATCAAAAATTTGGGTTCCCGGCAGGGCAGACGCGATGGTCATTAAAACGTCAGCCAGCTCCTCGGCGGCATCGGGCCGGTTCAAGGGGATATCTAACTCGATTTCAATTATTTGATTCTTGGAGCGACCGGTATACAAGAAAACATCGACGGTTATGGTTTTTCCTATATAATTATAGTAATCATCTTCCACCATTGCCATACCAGGAATGTTGGCCAAAGCCTGTTCCACATCTTCCCGGGTCATGGGCAAAAGACCCTCAGCGTAACGTTCAGGACTGGGGTCGAAGTCTTCCTTCGGCAGTACAACTGATACGTAGTTGTACTCGGTATATTCCGGTGCAGGTGCCAATAGTTGTTTTACATAACCGGGTATCAGGGACTGGACAAAGGGTATCTGGATGATTGCCAGGGTAAGATAGAACGAAAGTACCAGTATCAATATTCTCATAGGCCACCCCCCCCTACCTTACAGATTTGACTACTGGCAACCTGGGAATCGGTAAAAGTCTGAAGCTTATGGATGCGGTTCAGCAGGTGGGGATGGGTAGACCACCACTCGATTATTTTTGCCCATGGATCTTTACGCAAAGCTGCATGCTGCCGAGCCAAGGCTTCCAGATTGGTGGCAGGCGCCAATTTTTTACCTACGGTCAACTTTAGCAGGCCTTCCAGGGCACTACCCTTATCATTTAAGCATAGGTAGGCCAGGCGGTCTGCGGTAAACTCACAGCACCGGGACCAGTACAAGTACAGGGGTAGCAGGAAAATACCTATACCAGCGGCAATCCCGGCCCAGCGCAGGTGATTGGCGGCCAGGTGGCCGATTTCATGGGCGATCACCATACCTAAAGCATCAGTCCGTTCCTTTTCCACCATGGTTTCTACGGTATGGGAATACAGTACCACCACATGGCGGCGAGCAGCCCTGATGGCAAAGGCGTTTAGAGTGGTCTGCTGGATCACGTACACATCGGGTACTTTTTTGAGCCCCAGCTTGGTACTGTAGGCTTTAGCCATCCGATAGATAGCCGGGTATTGCTCCTCACTCACCAAAATGCTATTGGCCCGGAAGAAAGCCATGGCCAGCTGGTGTGCAACCATCTCTAATAAAAGAAATACGGCCAACCAAATCAGGCCCACCACCGAAACAATCAGCAGTGCCAATGCCACCACAGCAAACAGGACCAGAATCGCCAGGCTCCACCGTTCTCCGGGATGCCGGACCTTAGCAATCGCAATTTTTTCAGCCAACTATTTTTCCCTCCTCAAATCAATCCTATGTGTAAAAAACGAATGATTAAGCCCGTTTCAGACCGCTTCCAAATAACCAACCTTAGGTTATGTTTGCTAAAAACACCAATTTCCCTGCTGCTAGAAGAGGAAAATATCCTGGTATGTTTCGGTTTTACCGCATGTTCAACCTGAAAGGGCTGCAAATTGTTCAATTCTATGGTATTTTCCCAGAAAGGAAAAAGCCATATTCTGGGCGAATAGCATTATATAGTATTCCTTGCTGCTTGGTATGAAAGGAAACTGTGAAATGGAACGAACCACATTACCCCTGCCGGTAATTGATTTCCACTGTCACTTCCCTGTAAAGGGAGACGATGTTTTCGGCGATTACTGGCAGGAATATACTTCCAGGTATGGAGAGGAAAAGGCCGCCTGGTGGCAGAGGGCCGGTGAACGCTGTCAGGCAGAATGGCGGGAGGCATGGGGATTTCCGGCACCTGAGCCGGTGCCGTCTGACCCCGCCGTAACCGCCGCCCGCTGGGTGAATGAAACGCTGCGCTATGGGCTGGAGCGGGTGGTCTTCGTTACCGGGGGTGGTAACAGGAAACTGGCCGGTGTGGTTTCTGCCTGCCCGGATCGGTTGATTGGCTTTGCCCACCACAACCCCTTCGCTGCCAATGCTGCCGCGGAACTGGAAAGGGCGGTGGTGCAGGATGGGCTGCAAGGGTACAAGATCTTCGCTCCCCTCTTGCCCAAACCCCTGGACAGCCAAGAATTAATACCCCTCTGGCAGGTAGCGGAGAAGCACCGGCTACCGGTGTTAATCCATTTCGGCATCCTGGGCGGGGGCGGAGGAATTGCCGCCGGACCCAACCTGGATCCCCTGGCCCTGCACCATGTGGCCAAAGCATACCCCGGCATCCCCTTTATCGTACCCCATTTCGGATGCGGCTACCCCAGGGAATTATTGATGTTGTGTTGGGCCTGCCCCAATGTCCATGTGGACACTTCCGGCAACAATGAGTGGATGCGGTGGATGCCCTACCCCTTGACCCTGCAGGACCTGTTCCAGAGATTTTACGAAACCGTCGGCCCCGCCCGGATTATTTTCGGTAGTGACTCCGCCTGGTTTCCGAGGGGTTTTGCGGCCCGGTACTTCTGGGACCAGTGGCGCGCCTGCTGCCATCTGCGCATCCCGGAGGGAGATCGACGGCTGATTTTTCGGGATAACGCCGCCCGGCTGCTAAAGCTTAATGCCGAGGAGGTTTGAAGTATGAACGGGAACAAATTCCTGACGGTACCGGCTACAGAGGACAACTACCGCCCCTATCACCTGACCGGCAACGAGTATGTCAGCCTGCCCCTCATTGACCCCGCCACAGGGGCGGTGGAATGTGTCAATGTACTCAGCATGCAGGCCGTTGGGCTCTTGGAGTTTTATGGCTCAGCAGAACGGCCCCTTCTGCGGCCCTTTCTTTTGGTTGGTGAAAGCCCAGTAGTTCTGTATGGCAACCTGGTGTGGGAGAGCCGGGGTGACTGGATCCCCGCCTTCACCGTCCAGCATCCCCGGTGCCGGCTGTCTGGTGAAATCCTGGCTCCTCCTGGTCTGAAGGGATTCTGCTACCATCTGGCCCTTACCAATACCGACACCCGGCCCCTACCGGTTGCCCTGGGGTGGGAAGGAGAGTGGGCGGAAACCCGCCAGGCGGTGTTCAACTCCCGGCCAGTTACCGGCAACACCGCTTACTACAGCAGTTGGACCAAAAGCCTGGTGCTGGAATGCCGCCCGGGGCTGGCGATAGCTGCCCTGGCCCTTGGCACGGAAGAACCCGACACCCCTATTGCCCACCAGCCCAACACACCCTGCGAGGGGGCCATCCGGTTCGCCTTCCGGGAAGATTATGTCATCCCACCCGGTGATACCAAAGAACTAACCCTGATGGCGGCAGCCAATGCCGAGGGGGACGGGGCTGCCACCACCCTGGTGCACCTGCGCCGGCTAGGCTGGCGCTCCCTGAGGTCATCCACCGAGGAATGGCTGGCGGTCCGGCGGCTAACCACCGGCGACCCTGCCCTGGATAGGCTGCTGAATAAAAATCTCCTGTTTAACCACTTCTTCGCCGTGGGCAACACCATCGATACCGAAGAATGCACCCCTGTCACCTCCCGCAGCCCAAGGTATTACGTCAGCGGCGCCTTCTGGCCGCGGGACACCTTCCTGTGGAGCTTCCCCGCCCTGCTCTTAACCGACCGTGAGCGGGCCCGACAAGTGCTGCTGGCAGGCTACCGCCGGCACCTGAAGAACCCCGGCCAGCATGCCCAGTATATTAACGGCAGCCTGTTGTACCCGGGTTTTGAACTGGATCAGCTGGCGTCCTTCGTGCTGGCCCTGGACGGTTACCTGGCGGCAGGGGGCAACCCAGATGTATTGGACGAGCCGGAAATTCCCCAGGGTCTTCGCCTGATCCTGGCGGAACTGGACCGTCACCGCCATCCGGCCACCGGCCTGTACGATACCTTTCTGGATCCCGCCGATGACCCGGTCACCTATCCCTTTTTAATCTATGACCAGGTGCTGGCCTGGCGGGCACTGACCATCCTCCACCGGCTGAACCATGCCCAAAACCTCTGGCCAGCACGGAATCTGGCCATGGAGGCACAAGCCCTTAAGGAGGCCATTCTCCTGCACGGCATCGTGGAGGGACCCTTTGGGCGGATGTTTGCCTGGGCCGTTGACGGCAAAGGACGGTATGAGCTATATGACTCACCACCAGGCAGCCTGATGCTCCTTGCCCATTATGGCCTTTGCCCGCCGGACGACCCGGTATTTCAGAACACCCTGCGCTGGATTCATTCCGAAGCCAACCCCTATCACGGTCCGCAAGCACCCTTTGCCGGGCCGGGTTGCACCCATGCCCCGGGGCCCTGGGTGCTGGGCCTCACCGCCGCCCTGCTGGCCGGGATGGATGCACCGTCCCGGGAGATCCTGCAAACCGCTCCCATGGATAGCGGTTTGGCCTGTGAAACACTGGATCCCGCCACCGGGGTCGCCCGAACAGGACTGGCCTTCGCCACCTGTGCTGGTTTTCTGGCGTACGCCATTTACCGGCGGTGGGGCCGGCCGGCAGAACCCAACCAACAGCTGTGAAGGACTGCCGGACCGGTAGCCAACTATACAAGCGCTGGCAAAAACCCGTTTAGGCGGCCACAAGAATAGGTACCAGCCCGGAACATGACCATGGGAAAAGGAGGGGAATTATGACAGGGGAAACGCGCCACCTTTCCGGTAAGAACCTGTTCACTCTGAGCACCTACTGGTTTGCGGTAAACTTCCACTGGGGGGCCCTACTGGTGGTGGTGATCCCCGCCCAAGTGCTCACCTATGTGGATGACGCCACCAAAGCCAAGTACCTGAGCCTGGTATTTGCGGTAGGTGCACTTGTAGCCATGGTGACCCAGCCGGTAACAGGCTCCTTCAGTGACCGCTGCGCATCCCGCTGGGGGCGGCGCCGTCCCTTTATGGCGGCGGGGACCCTGCTCAATGTAGCTGGCCTAATGGCCATGGCCTATGCCCCTACCCTGGCCACCTTCACCGCCGCCTTCATGCTGGTGCAACTGGGAAGTAATATCGGTGCTTCCGGTTACCAGGGCCTACTGCCGGACCTGGTGCCGGAGAGCCAGCGGGGAACAGCGGCCGGATATGTTGGTGTGATGAACATGCTGGGAACCATTACAGCAGCAATAACAGCCGGTACACTGGTGGACAGGGGGATGTTTTACCCGGTCTACTGGATCATCAGCCTGCTTTTACTCACTCTCCTTGCCGTTACGGCCTCAAGTATCAGGGAAGAACCCCTGATGCAGCGCCCGCCCATGGACTGGCGCAGGTTTTTGAAGGCATTTTGGGTTAGCCCGCGGGAGCACCCCGACTTTGCCTGGCTGCTGGCCAACCGCGCCCTGGTAATGCTCGGGTTTTATACTCTGCTAAACTTCTTGCAGTATTACCTGGCGGATGTCACCGGCTCCGCCCACCCCGCCAGGGATGCCGGCACCGTTAGCGCCGTGGTGCTGGTGGGGGCTGCCCTTTCCTCCTTCGCCGCAGGCTGGCTGTCCGACCGCATCGGCCGCAAGGGCTTGGTGGCCTTCACCGGACTGTTGATGGCCGCCACCTGCCTGGCCTTTATCACCGGCCCTTCTTTCATGGTAGTACTGGCCTTCGCCCTGATCTTCGGCCTGGGCTACGGCGGATACATCAGTGTGGAACTGGCCCTGGCTACGGAGGTGCTGCCCTCCGCCGAATCCCGGGCCAAGGATATGGGTATTTGGGGCATTTCCGTCACCCTGCCCCAGGTCATCGCCCCCCTCCTTGGCGGGCAACTGCTTTATACCATGAACAGGATCAACGGGTTTGGTTATCCCATCCTGTTCGCCACCGCCGTGCTTTACTTTGTCTTGGGCTCACTGGTTGTATACCGGATCCGCAAGGGAGGTGAAGTAAATGGGCACTGTTGGCCGGGTAATGGTGGGATGTCTGGGGTTGGATTTGTGTACCGTCAAGACAGCTGACCATTACCGCCATTGGCTTGCCAATGGTCTGGCCCTTCTGGCGGATAGAGGGGCCCGTCTGGTCCTGCTGCCCGGCGGTACCGGACTGGCCATGAACGGCACCGCCGGCACTGCCGATTTTCCATCTGCGGTGCGGGAAATGTTGGACAACCCAGATGCGTCAAACCGGTACCACGACTTGCACAGCCAGATGGCTAAACGGTTCAAATTGTTTCTGGCCGCCGGCACCACCTGGGTAAGGCAGGGTGACCGGTTGTTGCACATCGCGCCTGTCTACCAGCCCGATGGCACCCTGCTGGGTGAGCAAGCCCAAACCCACCTCTCCCGGATGGAGCAGCAATGGGGATGGGCACGGGGAGCGGATTTAGCGGTATGGTCCACGGAAATCGGGCCCATTGGGCTGGTGGTGGGAACCGATGTCTGGTACCCGGAGGTAAGCCGGATTCTCACCCTGCAAGGAGCCATGATGCTGCTGGCACCTGCCATGGTCCCAGCACCGGCCGGTTTCCACCTGACCCTGGCCGGTATGTGGCAGGAGGTGCAGCAAAACCAGGTGTTCGCCCTGGAAAACTGGCCCGGCGGGCCTATGGCGGGCGAGGATTGGTGCGGCTGGAGCGCCATTTATGGACCCTGTGAAGCCACACCCGGCGAGACGGGCTTTGTGGCTCCCATTCCTCAAGCGGACGGCGGGCCGCCCCTGCATCGGAATGATGCCTCCCCCTTTCGATGGGGTGAGCCCCCACCCCAACCCCTGGCAGCCGAACTGGACTTCACCGTACACCGCCAGGTGGTGGACAGCTACCCTATCTTCCAGCACCTCAACCGGCCGCTGTACCGGCGACACTTTCCCCATATTTACCAGGCGGGTGATCAGAGATGAGCTACTGGAACAGGTTGAAGGAAAAGGCGTTCCTGCAATACCTGCAGTGGAAAACCCGGCCCGCCCTGATCCGCCGGTACCTGGACGGGAAAGGAATTAAACCGGCAGGGACTCTCCGTGCCATTAACTCCCGGCAAGTGCGTGCAGCCGCCGCCCAGGTGGAACTTCGCCTGGTACAGGACCCCCTGGCCTATGTGGAGCAGATGTATCAGCATGTGCAGGCGGCGGTGGAGCAGGGCGCCCAGTTGGTGACCTTCCCCGAGGACAACGCTACTCACCTTTTAGGCCTTTTACCCGGGCTGGGAGACCTTCCACCCGGCGCTACCCTGACCGCTACCCTCAACGAACTGGGGCCGGACGTCAAAGTGGCAGACATCTTCGCTTATCTTACCCCGGTGTCCCGCTCGGTGTATTTCACCACCTTTGCCGAACTGGCCAGGCGGTTTGAACTTTTTGTCATGGCCGGCAGCATAGTGGCAGCTAACGATCAGGGCAGGGTCATCAACACCGCTTACCTGTTCGGCCCTGACGGACAACTGGTGGGCGCCCAGGAAAAGCTGCACCTGCTGCCCCTGGAAGCGGAATGGGGACTGGTGCCGGGTAATGAGTTACGGGTATGCCCCTCCCCCCTGGGCAAGCTGGCCATGCCGGTCTGCATGGATGCCACCTATTTTGAAACATTCCGGCTGTTGTCTTTAATGGGTGCGGAGATTGTGATGATTCCCTCCGCCGATGTGGTGTACACCCACTGGAAGGCCCTACGGGGCATCTGGCCGCGGGTGCAGGAAAGCCTGGTTTACGGGATCAAGAGCGCCCTCATCGCCCGTGATTTCTTCGGGCTGAACCTGGCCGGCAAATCCTGCATCTGCGCCCCCATGGAACTTACGCCACAGGGGGATGGAATGCTCGCGGAAGCACAGAGCCATGACCGGGAGGAGGTTGTGGTGGCGGATATGGACCTGGAAGCCCTGCGGGACCTCCGCACCTCCAGCCGACTGTGGGGTGACCTGAACCTGGCACTATATAAACGATACCTGCCAGGCGTCTACGGAGGTCCAGCCGCCCAGCCAAAGGGATAGGCCACAGTCTCCTCCACATGTCCATCGGTTCGGTGCAAACCCTGTGGGCAGAGGTGCGAGCGGCGGTTTTGGAGGAGCAAGTCCCCCCTCCCTACCACCCTGGCCACCATAACCGCCAAATCGGCGGCCATGCTAAAGTTAAGCAATGTGGTGTTAACTCCCGGCTTGGAAATCCGCCATGTGATGGCCAGAGGGAAATGGATGGTAAAGGATGGTCAGCCCACGGTACTCGGCACCTTCGAGGATGCTTTCGGCCGGGAATGGCACCGATACCCCCAGTTTCCCTGTGGCTCAAACCCACAGTTTAAATAAACTCCAGCGCCCGGTCCAATGCTTCTGATTCGGAGATGACCGATGCCTGGTCCTGGCTGTAGTAACCAGGCTTCCAGCGATAAAAATAACGGATCCAGCCGTTGACGGCATCGACCTCCACGCTCATGCTGTAATCCTGCTCCCCCTTGGGACCTTTCAACTGGAAAAACCACATACCGTTGCCGTCAAAACCGCCGGTATAGTAGTTGGAGTGCTCCACCTGCAACTCTTCCGGAAGATTTAAAACGGTTCTGGCCAGTTGTAATGCTTCCTTTTCCGCCATCACCGGTTCCGGCGCTTCCACCTTTTTCTTTTCAGGCATTGGCGCTGTCCCATCAAGTTTAACTTCATTGACCAGCACCACTGGCTCCGCTACGGCCAGCCGGCCGACCTGCTATCCGCTCCCCACGATGGCACTGTGGACCAGGCCAGTAGGCCGACTGCAAGGGTCAAGGCGGCTACGGCGCTCACTCTCTTTTTCACGTGCAATCCTCCCCCAGTTTTTTCTTCACCCCTTTGACGCACACCTACGAAAAAAGGTTCCAGGATTTACCCCCTTGACCGGCAAAAATTTCTGGGCATTGGGAATGAACCAGGGCAGCCGCTACCGGCTGCCCTGTATTGTTACCTGCCCAGGTAATCCAGGGGATTTCTGAATTCACCATTTACAGTGACTTCAAAGTCCAGGTGGGAACCGGTACTGCGTCCGGTACTGCCCACCAGACCAATAATCTCCTGGCGGGCTACCTTGTCCCCCACCTTGACCTTGATAGCAGAAAGGTGGTTGTAAGCTGTTTGTAACCCATCACCATGGTCCAACACGATGCGGTTGCCATAATTGCCAAGCCACCCGGCAAAGATAACCGTACCAGCAGCCGCAGACTTCACCGGTTCCCCGGTATTCCCATCAATATCTATCCCGCGGTGAAACTCCCTGGTCCCCCGGAAGATACGGTATCCAAAGGGTGAAGTGATGGTCCCCCGCAGGGGCCAGTCCAGTTCTCCCGAACCGCCACCACCGCGGGAGGCCAGAATGACCATGGTACCCCTGGCGACCACCTTAGGTATCGGTTCCGCCAGCACCTTTTCCGCCAGCACGTCCCTGTTCACCCGCAGACCGTTGCGCTCGGTGATCCGGTACTGGACCTCCTTCTTTCCCTCCACACCCCTTTGCTGGACCCGCTCCTGCCCCCGGTAAAGCTTGTTATCATTGATCACCTTGACGGGGAAGGGTACATATTCGGTCACCGTTCGCCGATAGGTGGCCACCACATTCACCAGCGGCTCCGCCTTCACCAGGTTCAATTCCTGCCCGATGGACAGGCGGTCGGAGGTAAGCTGGGGATTGGCGTTCAGCAGTTCTTGTATCGCTAGATTGTGGTTTCTGGCAATGGTCCATAGGGAATCGCCCTGCCGCACGGTGTACTTTTCCACCTTGCCAAACCCGCTGGCAAGAATTTGGACTGCCTGTGCCACATCCATGATGTCCGCCGGATCAGCCTCTACGGTCTCAAAGGACACCTCTTCCTCCAGTTCCAGGCTCTCCAGAGCTATACCATCCATCTGCGGTTTGTATGTATCCTTCAACTGTTGGATGGCCGCCTGGCCGTCTTGCTCGCTGGCCACCATCAGTTTTACCTCGCCATTGATGGCAATGCCGACAGCCTGGGTCACAAAGGTCAGCCGGGAGGCCAGTATTTGCAGCAAAGCCTCTCCCTGCACCGGTTCCGGGCTTCCCCCCCGCAGGGGCTGGACGGATACTTCTTCGCGGTGGGTTACCCCCTGAGGCAGCGACTCACCCTTGAGGGCGTCCAATGTACGCAGGGCTTCCTCCACTTCCCCTGCAGCGGCAACCACCGCCACCTGTTCACCATCCACCAGTACCGCGTAAGCACCTACCCGGCCGAACCATCCCCAAACCAAAACCACCATTGTTAAAAGAACTGCTAAAACCTTTAAACCCTGGGTGGGTTTAAGGAGTCGGATCTTTTTTGAGGGAAGGTGTCTCGTTATTGGCTGCATTCCTTCCCCCCTTTCCCAAGTGTGGTACAGTCTGTCCCCCGGACAGGCTGACAGAACCAATAATATCATACCGGCGACGGTATGGCGCCGGCAAGGACTTCACAAAAACTTCATTAATTCCTGGGTGTGATGGGTGTGCTGTTTGCCCTGGGGTTGGCCCTAGCAGCGGAACGGTTGCCCCACCACCGGATCAAACCATCATGCTTTGGAGTAATCTGCTGGCTTTGGGGAAATTGCTAAAATGTTATTCACCAATTATACTGAGAATATAGTGCGTTCTCGGACTGGTGACCACCGGATGACCCCTAAGTGTACCTGCCTTTATCGGGGTGGTCGTGCTGGCAGGCATTGTGGTGAATAACGCCATTGAACTGGTGGATTATATTAATAACCTGCGGCGGCAGGGCGTTGCCCGTGATGAGGCGGTGATCCAGGCCGGCCCGGTGCGCCTGCGCCCGGTGCTGATGACCGCCGGCACTACCATCCTGGGTCTGCTCCCCCTGGCCATCGGTTGGGGGCCAGGGTTCACAGTTGCAAGCACCCTTGGCCACGGTGGTTGTTTTTGGACTGGCAGTTCCAACCCTGATTACCCTGGTGCTCATCCCAGTGGTGTATACCCTGGCTCTGAACATAATGGGCAATACCGTCATCCTCGACCATGGGTTAAACCTTTTCAGCGCCTACTCCCACCTGGATGAACTGCTGGTCCAGGAAGGCGATTGGGTGGAAAAGGGAGATATTATCGGCAAAGTGGGCTCCACCGGTTTCTCCACCGGGCCCCACGTCCACTGGACCATCAGCATCGGCTAGGTGTTCGTGAACCCCTGGCTCTTCCTGGAAAGGGACCACTTGCAGTGAGTAGATGGGCCTGGAAAACTCCTGTTTAACGGGAGGTGTGTACCCGTGGGGTTAATAGACAGGCAGAGCACCGGCACCAAAAACCCGGGGTGCTGGGTGTACATCCTCAGATGTGCCGATGGTACCCTCTATACCGGCCAAGCAGGCGACCTCACCAAGCGGTTAGCTTTACACAATGCAGGCAAAGCTGCCCGCTACACCAGGGGCCGGGTACCGGTGGATTTGGTGTATGCCGAGTGGGTGGCCACCCGAAGTGAGGCCCTTCGGCGGGAAAGGGTTATCCGCCGGTTGCCTCGCGCCGCAAAACTGGACCTGGCAGGAAGCTGGCGCAGGAATGACTCCATTGGAACCGACATACTTCCCAACCCATCGGGTACACAATAAGGGGGAGTCGGGAACTGCTCCAGGAGATGGATTCTTTTTTCCGGGAAAAGGTTGCTGTTCTCTTCCCCGCCGCCCATTTCCACTATTTAGTCTGAAACAGGAAAGCGAAAATGGTACAGCATGGGTGAGGGCCAGGTAAGCAAGCCGTCCGCCTCCACTGCGCGGCCGCCGTTATGAATCAGCAGCGGTACCCCGTCCGCCCTCCGCCGGTCGGACACAATGCCGATGTGCCACAAAGGCGCACCGTACACCACAATATCGCCGCCTTGCCACTGCCGGAGGTTTTCCGGATCCCCCGGCACCATCTCCGTGGTCACAAGGGTGGCGTGGCGTTTAAAAAAGGCCATCAAATTTTGCACCCGCCGGAAATCGATGTTGGGGTCCGGTTTACCCCCCACCCGGGGGTAAGCGGATAGGTTCTCCCGGATGTCCCGGTCCACCATCTCCTTCAAGTCATATCCCGCTTCCCGAAAAGCCCGCCACACCAAATCGGTACACACCCCTTCATCATCCGGCGGGTAACCGCCGGCATAGTAGGCACTGCGATATACCGGTCCGGCCTGCACTTCCTTCCGGGCCCCCAGGACAATGTCCTCCAGATCATCAATGCCATCACCGTCCCGGTCCACACCGGACAATATGCGCTCCACCTCCAGCACCGGACGGGGGGCGATGATTTCCGGCAGGCTTGGCAGGTTTGGCCTACCTGGACCCGGCGGTTCCACCGGCACCAGCAGTTTCAACAAAGCCATCCCCATGGTCGCCATCAGTGCCAAAAAGGCGAATATCCTATACAATATTTACCACCCCGCCTTCCTTGCTCAACCTTAATGGAGCAGCTTCCGTGTGCACTCCATCTGGGGGTGTTCAAAGGCAAGGCCGATCCGTTCAGTTCAGATACCATTGGAAAATGGGCTGCAGGATCAGGAAAATGGTCAGCAACCTGACAAGCTGGAAATAACTGATTTTTACCACATCGGCGCCAATATCATCAGCCAGGATCACCATCTGCAAAAGACCGGCCGGAGCGGTAGACAACAGGCAGGTGCAGGTATCCCACTTGGTCATTATTGGTATGAATTTGAGGGTGCTTCCACCGGGGAAGGCACCCTCAGGTTGTTATTCCGCTACCTCTGTTGTTGCATCCAGTTCAGCATGCCGCCGGCGGCGATAATGCTGCGGTGCCGGGGGGTGAGGGTGAGCTTGGCCGCAAACTCCTCCCCTGTAGTAAGGTTTTTGATCTGTACTTGCTCCGCCCCGCTTTCCACCGCTCCCCTTATATCCTTCATTTCCAGCCTGTGCCCCTGGGCCAGCCGGTCATAATCGGCAGGATCACTGAACACTAGGGGTAGGATGCCGAAATTGATAAGGTTGTCACGGTGGATGCGGGCCATGGATTTGGCCAGCACCGCCTTCACCCCAAGATACATGGGCGCTAAGGCGGCGTGCTCCCGGCTGGAGCCCTGGCCATAGTTTTCTCCCCCAACAATGATTCCTCCGCCCGCCTGTTTGGCCCGCTTGGGGAAATCGGGATCAACTGGGGCAAAGACGTGTTCCGCCATTGCTGGAATGTTAGACCGGAAAGCCAGGACTTTGGAACCGGCCGGCATGATATGGTCGGTGGTGATATTATCCTCCACTTTGATGAGCACATCGCCCTGGATGGTTTGCGGCAATGCGGTGTTTCTTGGCAGTGGTTTAATGTTGGGCCCGCGCCGCACCTCCACCACCGTTCCAGCCGGAGCCGGTGCAATGATCATGCTATCATCCACTGCAAAGGACTTTGGTTGCTCTACCACGATAGGTTCGCCCAGGCTTGTGGGACAAACCAGCCGGCCCTCGATGGCGCTGGCAGCCGCCGTTTCCGGGCTGACCAGGTATACCTGGGCATCCGCCGTGCCGCTGCGACCTTTGAAGTTTCGGTTCACCGTCCGCAAAGAAACACCGCCAGACGGGGGCGACTGTCCCACGCCGACACAGGGCCCGCAGGTGCATTCCAAAAGCCGCGCCCCGGCCTGGAGAATATCCGCCAGGCTGCCATCGGCCGCCAGCATGCGCAGCACCTGATTGGACCCGGGGGCCAAAACCAGGCTCACATCGGGATGGACCCTTTTCCCTTTCAGAATTCTGGCTACCTTGACCAGGTCCAGGTAGGAGGAGTTTGTGCAACTGCCGATTACCACCTGGTCAATTTTGATGCCCTCCACCTCTTTAACGGTTTTTACATTGTCCGGGCTGTGGGGGCAAGCCACCAATGGCTGGAGTTCGCTTAAGTTTATTTCCACCACCTGGTCATACTCCGCATCCTCGTCTGCTGCCAGGGGTTTCCACGCCCCCTCCCTGTCCTGAGCCTGCAGGAAGGACCTTGTCACTTCGTCACTGGGGAAAACGGAGGAGGTGGCACCGGCCTCGGCACCCATATTGGTAATGGTAGCCCTTTCCGGCACCGTAAGGTATTGGATACCCTCACCGCTGTACTCCAGCACGGCGTTCAACCCGCCCTTCACTGTAAGGCGCCGCAACACCTCCAGGATGATATCCTTGGCACTCACCCAAGGGGCGGGCTTACCGGTCAGCTTGATGTTGATCACCCTGGGCATGGTCAAATATAGGGGTCCTCCCCCCATGGCCACCGCCACATCCAGGCCGCCCACACCGATGGCCAGTGATCCCACACCACCTGCTGTTGGGGTATGACTATCGGCACCCAACAAGGTTTTACCGGGCTCGGCAAAGCGCTCCAGGTGCACCTGATGGCAGATGCCGTTGCCGGCGCGGGAATAATAGGCGCCGGAGGTTTTGGCCATATCCTGCAAAAAGCGGTGGTCATCGGCGTTTTCAAATCCGTTCTGCAGGGTGTTATGATCGATATAGACAAGGCTCAGTTCCGTTTCCACCCTGGGGATGCCCATAGCCTCGAACTGCAGAAAGGCCATGGTGCCGGTAGCGTCCTGGACCAGGGTCTGGTCTATTCTGAGGGCAATCTCCGTCCCGGCCGTCATTTCCCCGGAAACCAGGTGCTCCCTGATAATCTTTTCGGTCAGGTTAAGACCCATTGTCCATTTCCTCCCATGTCGATGTTACCAGAACCATAAATCGAACAAGGCCCTCGGCCAGTACAATTTCATTACATCACCGAACAGGTTGATGGCTAGAACGGTGATGACCACACCCACCAAAGCCGGTAGCAACCGCATCCTGGCCTCCATTAGGAGAAATCCAAGGAGAAACAACGCGGTAGCCGCCATGAGCCCAATGAAGTAAATCAATAATATGTACCCGAAAAACCATCCCAGGTACTTTAGAGCTGCCGGAATCCTTTCCAGCATTTGGGCTTCCAGTCCGTCATCCTCCCCCCCCGCTGATGGAGCGGCAATGCTCGCCCGTATCTCCATTACCAGTTGTATAATTAACAGGATAACGGCTCCCACGGAAATGTACAAGGGGAAAAATTGCGCCAGTTCTGCAAAATCCCTGGCTTGCCAGGCAGCCCAGGTAAAAAGCAATAACAACGCCGACACAAACCCGATCCGGTATTTATATCTCAACCCTGCTCACCCTCGCCATACCCTCCGGCGGGCCCAGGCCATCTTTAAGCTGGTAGTACAGTTGGGGACGGGAACCGACCCGATATAATGGACCTAAGGGTCCGGAAGAAAAAGCGAAAATCGTTTGAAGCAGAACGGAGGAACTGACCAAGTAAATCGGCCAACTGCCCATAGAGGGTCAATTGGTTGACAGTTCCTGGGCATTAAGTGTTACTGATACCACTACCTTTTTGCAAATAACCCTCTAACCCGCCACAAGCCAGGATGCTCATGATGATTTCCGGCATGGGCTCGGCGGTAAAATTCTCCTCGGTTGTTAGATTCTGAATAAGCCCTTTTTGCAGATCAATTTCCAGATGATCACCCTCGTTAACCTTGGCTGTCAGGTCTGGACAATAAAGTGCCGGAAGCCCAACGTTAATGCAGTTGCGGTAAAAGATGCGTCCAAAAGAAGAGGCGATAACAGCTCCCAGTTCCAAGGCCTTCAGGTTCACCGCCGCCTCTTCCCGACTTGACCCACACCCGAAATTCTCCCCGGCTACAATGATATCGCCAGGTTTGACTTTTTTGCT
This sequence comes from Firmicutes bacterium UBA2598, assembly GCA_002339345.1. Classification (GTDB taxonomy): domain Bacteria; phylum Bacillota; class PH28-bin88; order PH28-bin88; family PH28-bin88; genus UBA2598. Next base: position 34,051 of record DDKM01000046.1, read on the forward strand.
GAAATCCGGGTCAATGGGCTCCATCGCATGAAGGGCAGATTCCTTGGGAGACAGGTACTTGTTTAGATATATGGCCGGGGCGATAATGTCGGTATCGATATCATGGCCGAATTTCCATACCCGGCCACGGATGATGTTGTTCATTGACCTTTCCTCCCTGTCCATCAATAAAACTCCCTTGGGTCGGCTATTTGTCCTTTTACTGCAGAAGCGGCCACCGTCGCCGGGGAGGCCACAAAAATCTCCGAAGTGCCGTCACCCAACCTGCCCTTGAAGTTGCGGTTCTGGGCGGAGATGCACCTTTCCCCGACACCTAGCACCGGGCTGATGCCGGCGGCACAGATGCCACAGCCCGGCCAGTGGATGATCGCTCCCGCCTGGTGAAAAGTATGGATTATTCCCTCTTCCAGGCACTGATGGTATATTTCTGCCGAACCGGGCGTAATGATCATCCGCACATCGGGATGTACCCGCCGTCCATGCAAAATGCGAGCAGCCATCCGCATATCTTCCAGACGCCCCCCGGTGCAGGTACCAATGGCCGCCTGGTGAATTTCCAGCCCTCCCACCTGGGCTACCGGTTGAACATTTTCCAGGTTGTGGGGACAGGCCACTAGGGGCTCCAAGGCATCCACGTTGAAGTGATAGGTTTCCTCCCAAATTTCATCAGGGTCACTGACCACCGGCGTGAATGGTCGGTTTACCCTACCGTCAAGAAAATCAAAGGTTTTTTGGTCGACGGCAAAAAGCCCGCACTTGGCGCCCAGTTCCACCGACATGTTGGCTATAGCCATCCGCCCGTCTAGGCTCATGGCGTCCACCGCCTCGCCGGTAAATTCTATGGCTTTATAAAGAGCCACCTTAGTGCCTAGGCGCTGGAGGATCAGCAAGATAATGTCCTTGGCCATCACCGGCCCGGACAATTTACCATCGATTACAATCCTGATAGTTTCCGGTACCCTAAACCAGGTGGTGCCTTTGGCCAGAACCCCAGCCGCTTCCAGGTGGCCTACTCCGGTGGCTAAAGCCCCAAAAGCTCCACCGGTGACTGTGTGGGAATCGGTACCCACCACCAGGGAACCTGGCCACACATGCCCTTTTTCCGGCAACACCTGGTGGCAAACCCCAGCCCCCATAGGGTAATAATGTTTTACTTGATGCTTCTTAATAAACTCCCGCAATTCCTTCTGCTTGTTGGCCGAGGCAATAGCCTTGGGCGGCACGTCGTGGTCAAAAATCACCACCAGCCGATCCGGATCCGGCATCCGGTCAATACCCAGGGAGTTGAACCGGTCCATCATCCTCACCCCGGACCGATCATTGGTCATCACCACATCCACTTTACACTCCACGATTTCACCCGGAATCACTTTTTCCTTGCCGGAAGCTCTAGCCAAAATCTTTTCGACAATCTTCATTCATCCAAACCCCCATGAAGTTTATCTCTGGGTGTTCGCTAGACCTTGGTCAAATACCAATGAAATAGTGGCTGAAGAAGCAAGTATATAGTTAATAATCGCATTAGCTGAAAATAGACTACTTTTAAAACGTCTACACCAATGTCGTTTGCCACGACCACCATTTGTATTAACCCTGCCGGCGCTGCGCATAACAGGCAAGTGTTGAATTCCCACCCAGTCATGGATTTTAATAGAAACGCCAGCAAAATACCACTTAACACAATAACTGCGGAGAATAGCATAATGACCAAGATTAATGAGGCAAATTGGTGCGGTACTTCCGGCCCAAACTGCAGTCCGACAGTTACACCCACACCGATTTGCGCCCATTGATGCCACCTTTCTGGGATGTCTGCGTGTCGATTTAATAAAACGTTGCTGGCACCCACACCGATCATAGCCCCTATCATTGGACCCGCCGGGAATCCCAGGTACAGAAAAAATAGGCCAATTATCAGTCCGCTGATCAACACTTCCGGGCACGGCTGCCACTTAGCCGAGGGGGCGGTGGAATCTTCCATCTCTCTCGTCGCTGCTTGTTCTGACATGGTTTCACTTTTAAAGGTCCTAATTACCCACAACGGTATAATGATGATTACAAGAATCATGCGTACCAACTGTAAAAGCACAACCATGGGCGTATCTGCCCCATAGGACATGGCAATGACACTTACTTCCACAATACCGCCTGGCGTGGCTCCAAAGAGCGCAGATGCAAGGCCCAAGTCTGTAGTTAAAACCAGCATTTCGGCAGCCAACGCCGTAGTTCCTATGGTCCAACCTACCACTACAAGGGTGGGAAGTACCATGTCCTTCAGAAAAACAAGCTTTTCCCGGTCAACCCGTGTGCCTAGTGCAGTACCTAATACCAATTGGAACAACGGGTTGACCAGGGCTGGCAGGTTGGGCAGCGATACCCCTGTGGTTTGCACAGCCGCAACCAAAAGCATCGGCCCAAGCAAGGCTGAGGCCGGTGCCTTGACGGCTTTTGCCAGTTTCCATCCCAGGATGGCTATCACCAGTAAGCTTGTATACCCCCACCAATCGACTGCCAAACCCGTCTCCACTCCCTTTTTTTGGTGAATCAATTTTGCCTGTTTTTCACCCAGTTCAGCATGCCGCCAGCCGCCAAAACCTCCTCTGCCTATCGGTCAGCTATGTCTTAACCGCGAGGCTTTCGCCGGTGGAAAGGTTTTTAACGGTGATGGTAGGAGCGCCGCTCGTAATGGCCTGTTTCAACGCCGTTATTTCCAGCTCGTGACCCTGCTGAATACGGTCGTAGTCAGCAGGGTCACAAAACATCAATGGTACGATGCCAACGTTGATTAAATTGTCATGATGAATCCGGGCCATGGATTTGGCAATTACCGCATTAACCCCCAGATACATGGGCGCCAGAGCAGCGTATTCCCTACTGGAACCCTGGCCGTAATTGTCACCACCCAAAATGGCTCCCCTCCGGCCTGCTTGGCTCACTTGGCAAAACCAGGATCAATGGGCTGAAATACGAACTCAGCCATGGCCGGAATATTGGAGCGCAGAGGTAGATACTTGGCACCGGCAGGTGCAATGTGATCAGTGGTGATGTTATCCCCCCTGATGAAAACCTCACCCTGGATGGTCTCCTCCAGTTCACTTCTGGTAGGCAGAGGCTTGATATTTGGTACACGGCGTACTTCCACATGGCCGCCATCTACAGGTGGAAGAAGTATCATGCTGTCATCGACAGGATAGCTAGCCGGCGGTTCAACCGCCAGTGGTTCACCCAGGGTGGTCGGGCTGACCAGACTGCCGGCAATAGCGCTGGTAGCAGCAGTTTCTGGGGTAGCCAGGTATACTTCCGCATCGGCAGTGCCACTGCGGCCCAAGAAATTACGGTTGCTGGTCGGCAGGAAAATGCCCTGGGAGGGAGGCGCCTGACCTACCCCAACACAGTACCCGCAGACACATTCCAAAATCCGTGCACCAGCTGTAATTAGGTCCCCTAAGCTGCCATCATCGGCCAGCATGGATTCTGTTTCATGCAACGCTAATGATTAGTCATACTTAGTCCCATAGTTTTCTCTCCTTTAAGACAATGACATCGGCACCCCGGCCAATTAGATTAAAACAAGGATCCCATGAGCGATTGGGGCCAGTCAAGCGACAATACATCACCCAATAACTTGGTAATAACAACGGTAATACCGGCAGCAAACAGCGACTGCCACCAACTAATTTTTGCTTCTACTACTAAAAACATGAAAATGAAAACCCCTGTGGCTACAAAAAACCCTACTAGATATATAATAAGAAAATATCCGAAAAACCAGCCCAGGCTTGCTAGGGTGGCCGGGATTCTTTCCCGGAACTCTACGGTTGACCCATTCCCCTGAGGGTTACTCCTCCGAGATTTGATCTCCCTTACCAGTTCAAACAATAATAAGGGAATGGCAAAAAGTACAATATAATTTGGGAAAAACTGTGCTAACTCGGCAAAACTCCTTGCTTCCCATGCCGCCCAGCCATTTAGAAGTAGCAATGCTGCGATAAAAGTTATCCGGCTATTGCTGCTCAACCCTGGTGCCCTCCTTCCACAGCCATGATTTGTTTAACGGAACGCTTCTTAAGCTGGTAGCCGCCCCATAACAACAAAATGACCGCAATACCAATGATGATCACGCCCGGAAAAAGCAGCCATGAAAAGCCATAACGGGACATGGATATCCAAAGATACCTTTCGGTGGATTTAGCCAATACAAACCCGATCAGCAACGGTGCTCGAGGCCAATCCAAGTGTTTCATCACCCACCCCAACAACCCAATGGTAAAAAATACGATTATGTCGCCCCAGTGCCTGCTGCTTTGGTATGATCCCATGATCAGGATAACCAAAAGAAAGGGTACAAGCTTCTGGGCGGGTATCATGCAGATGCGAGCCATGGGCTTGGTTAGAACCAGGCAGAGGGTAGCACCGATAATATTGGCCAAAACCAGTGTCCAAATGATTGACAAGAGCAGGGTCAGTTGGTCGGTCACCATCCGGGGCCCTACCTGGACCCCCATTAAAGTCAATCCGCCCAATAATATAGCGGTGGTACCACTGCCCGGAATACCAAACATCAGGGTGGGGATCAAGGCTCCTCCTTCTTTGGCATTGTTGCCACTCTCTGGCGCGATAACCCCTCGGATATCACCTTTGCCAAAATTCTCGGTATTTTTGCAGAACTGCATGGCTGCCCCATAATTAATCCAGTTAACCACGCTACCGCCTAACCCCGGAATAAAGCCAACCAGGGCACCTAAGGTTGCAGACCACAGCACCAGAACTTTCTCCCTAATAACATCTTTAAAGCCCTGCACAAAGCCGCCCCGGGCCTCTTCAGACTTGGAAATGCTGCGCCGTTCCACCAATAAATCAAGCAATTCCGGAAAAGCAAACAAGCCGAGAGCCAAAACCGCCAAGGGAATACCATTATACAAATATAGCATATCAAAGGTGTAGCGGTATTCCGGCACCGCAGGGGCCCCACCCACCGCCCCCAACAAAAGGCCTAAGGCCCCGGCCAGGATACCCCTGGTTGGGGCATTACCTGCCAAAATACCCACCATGCTGAGTCCAAGAATGGATAGCATAAAGAGTTCCGGTGATTTGAACGCGAGGACCAATGGTCTAAATATGGGAATCGCCAGAAAAAGAATGAAGCCACCGATGATGCCGCCGAGCATTGAGCAAAAAAATGCTGCACCTAGCGCCCTGGAGGCCTCACCCTTTTGGGCTAAGGGATACCCATCCAAAATGGTGGCCTGGGCTCCTGACGAACCTGGAACACCCATCAGCACCGATGGGAAGGTGTCGCTGGTATGAATAACGGCTGCCATCCCAAGAAGCATCGCTATACCGGTATAGGGATCCATACCAAAGATAAACGGCAGTAGAATAGACATACCGACCATGCCGCCAAGACCTGGCAGAATACCAATGACTATTCCCACTCCGATACCAACAAGCATAAAGCCCAACCTTAGCGGATCGAGCATAATAAGCAAAGCTTGTAAGGCAGTTTCGAGCAAGTCTTTTTCACCCCTACTTATGCATATGCAGAATTTTTTCTTTAAATTTTAATCAAGATTGGTTGGAAGGGAGGGGAGGAAAACAAATGTATCCTCCCCTCTTTACTGGTGTAAACACTTGCCTAGAGTGATTTTACCCCGTATTTATCCCTCAGGAATTTACGGACCCATTCCAGAACGCTTTCGGGCACAGCCATGATGTCGCGCACTGTTTTTTCAAGATCCTCGCCCACAAACACACCGTATCCGCCCAGTGCCTCCCTGGCTTTTTCATAAAACTCAGGATCTACACTTAAGGCATAGGCTGCCGCCCGTAGGTTCGCAATTGCCTCAGGTGGAGCATCACTGTGCACCCAAAGTGGCTTAGCAATGGTTACATTACTTCCTACAAAGGCTTTATAGGCTTCCCATGCGGGACCAGAGGGTTCCTTGCCATACATGGAAATATGGAGCTCTCTGATGGTTGGTAGTTCTGGAAATGCCGGGTCACGAACCAATTGGCCGCCCTTCATCATCCCCTGCGTAGCGATAGGAATAGCTTTCTTGGCTGCCACCAACGGCTCCACCTGGGCCTTGTACGCTGAGGCCAACTGGAAATCAATGTTGCTTTCCCCTTGCTCAAAGGCTACCCGGGTTGGTCCCCGTCCTTCATAGCCCAATACCGTCTTAACCTCAATACCAAGCACTTCCCAGGCTAGTAGCATAATTACATCCCACCCCGTTGCGCTAACACCCGCATAAACCAACGGTTTGGCCGGTTTCAACAAGTCCTTGGGTTCCTTATAACCAATGCTTGGCGAGACATAAATGACCGCACCTTGAGGTATAGTCAGGATGGGCGTTAGTTTTTTCAGATCGTACTTAACACCTGTCTGACCTAATAAATATGGGTTGTGAGTGGAACCACTGGTCGCTATCAAATGGAGTCCGTCGTGGGGACGATTCAATTCGTACGTATTAGCCCCAGTTATACTGCCTCCACCAGCGACATTAACCACCTGAACCGATGGCTTGCCCTGCAAGTGCTTGTTAAAGAACGGGGCCAAGGCTCTTGCTGTGACATCAGTTCCACCGCCTGGGGCAAAAGGTACCAAGAGCTCAACCTTCTTACCTTTGTAAAAATCGGTGGTAGCCACCGAAGGCGGTGTTGGCGGCGGAGCTGTTGCCGGTGTCGGTGTCGGTGTCGGTGCCGGTGCCGGTGTAGGTGCCGGTGTCGGTGTCGGTGCCGGTGCCGGTGCCGGTGTCGGTGCCGGTGCCGGTGTAGGTGCCGGTGTAGGCGTAACAGCCACACTGGGGGCCGGGGCCGGCGCCGCTGCGGACGGTTTGGTGGCCGTCGGCGCAGTAGTTGTGGGTACAGTAGCTGCCGGTGCAGTAGGTGTAGGTGCAGGTACTACAGTTGCTGGGACAACGGGCGTTGTGGCCGGTGCAGGTGCCTGTGCAGGATCAGCAGTCGGCGCAGGCGCCGGATTCGGGTCTGCCGCCGGCGCAGGTGCTGGCGCCGGCGCAGGTGCTGGCGCCGGCGCCTCGGCCGTCTTCTTGGAACCACATCCGGCCAGGCCAAAACTAAATACCAGGGTCAATGCCAGTAATACTACAAGCCACTTGTTCCGTCTTAACTTAATCAATTCTCCCGTCCTCCTTTATTAATAATAGGCTCTCGGCATTCGCCGAGTCAGATGGCACAAGGCTTTCCTTGAACCATCGATATTGAATTCCTCCTACATTTCGGTAGGGGGATTCCATTTTAACGAGCATCCAACAGGAAACTCACATCTAAAATTTTGTTGCGAAATTTGTCGAAAG
>DDKM01000017.1 GCA_002339345.1 Firmicutes bacterium UBA2598
AGCCTGCAGTTGCCATCCCATTTCCAGAATGATTAGTCCGAAGATGACAAAAAGCAGTGTTGCTACCGTCAGTCCCCAGGTACCGGCCAGGCCGAAGTATCCGAAGAACTGCAGTACCTCCTGACCGGAGGCAAAACCTGCTCCCACCACAGTGCCGATATAGGTTGCCGCGATGTTAAAGGGGGTAATCTGGATCCTTTTCATGCTATAGTGTACTGCCTGGTTGCTGGATGTATGACCTGGATTGTGTGCACTGCCATCAATCAAGTAAACCCGTCCTTGTTGCCCCGTTACAGTGTTTCTTTTCACCACATGGGCTTTGCCGTGGCAAGCCTGTCGGTGGTACTGGTTCGCTCCGGGCAAAGCTTTTACGATAGGCCAGGGGGGACATCCCCATCTGTGCCCGGAAAACATTGGAGAGGTAATTTGGTGTGCTAAAGCCTGTCTGTTTTGCAATTTTACCGATGGCCAGGTTGGAGTGGCGTAGCATTTCCATGGCTGCCTGCAGACGAACCCTTGTGAGGTAGGCGGTTGGACTCATGCCTGTGCATTGTTTGAACAGGCGGCAGAAATAGGCCGGGCTTAAATGGGCGGCCCTGGCCATATCCTTCAATTTGATCTTCCGACCATAGTTGGTATTGATTAACTGGCATGCCGCCTGGATGGTGTCCGGCAGATCCGCCGTTGGTAACAGCCGGGTATGTTCCGGCCTTTCCCCGGTATTCTCAAGCAAATGATGCTGCAGCGGTTCCACCCTTTCCACCAAGCGTTCAGCCTGCGAATTCCTCCCAGCCTTTGCCGGTAAGGGGTGTTTGCGTGCAATTTCCTCGATGTAAACTGCCATCAGCTTGAGGATCTCACAGGCAGCCATGTGTTTTGCCGGTGGAACCGTCACCATAGCCAGGTATTGTTTAGCCAGACATGCCGGGGCCAGGCCAAGGTCGTTGGTGTTTTGGAGCATGGTTTCCACCTCGGCGGGGGAAGGGGGATGGGAATGGAACTGTCCGCCCACAATGGAACCCAAATGGTATCCATCCACTATAATGGGAGCGGCCATTAGCATCAGTCCCGCATGGCAACGATCCAGGACGGGTTGCCGGGCATGGGCCGCTTTACGCCCCACCCGGGCATTGGATTGGTAACACCGTTTTAAGCCTTCGGCGGTGGAACGGATTTTCCGGCAGAAGCCGTAGAAGTGACGGTAAGCGGCTACCGGATGGCCGTCCTGGTCGTTGATATCCACCGCAATGCCGGTAGCTGCCGCAAAATCATGGATGAAACGATCCAGGGTCAAGTGGTCGATAAAGTCCAGAATCTGCGGTGTCTTGGCCATGACATCACCACCTTTGGAGCAAGATTTTATAACTTTTTACCATCAAGGGGCGGTAAATTGCTAAAAAAGTAAAATAATCACAAAGGAATGAATTCAGACAAATCGAAGTATTATAACCGCCATAGAGCAGAATTTCCGGCAACCCTTTAACAAGGGAGGGAAAGGAGGGCAGCGAAAAAGCCGGAAGCTGGATGGCCATTTTGATCATGGAGGGATGCACCTAATGGAAGCTGCAATTATGAATTTCCTGGGCAAAGCCGGCAGCATTGTGTGGGGTCCTCCGATGTTGGTATTATTGGTTGGTACTGGTCTTTTTCTCACCCTTCGCCTGGGCTTTTACAGTTTCAGGGCGCTGCCCTATGCCCTGTCCCTGGCCTTTTCCAGGAACCAGGACCAGAAGTCCCAGGGTGATGTCAGTCACTTCCAGGCGCTAATGACCGCTCTGGCAGCCACCATCGGTACCGGTAACATCGCCGGTGTGGCCACAGCGGTGGCCCTGGGTGGACCGGGTGCGGTGGTATGGATGTGGTTAACCGCCTTGGTGGGAATGGCTACCAAGTATGGTGAAGCCATTCTGGCTATAAAGTACCGCATTGTGGATGACCGGGGTGAAATGGCCGGCGGCCCCATGTATTTCCTGGAGCGGGGTCTGGGCTGGAAGTGGCTGGCGGTACTGTTTGCCCTCTTTGGCGCCCTGGCCGGTTTTGGCATTGGCAATATGGTACAGTCCAACTCCGTTGCCGATGCGGTGCTGAACACCTTTGGCATTGCCAAACCCGTTACTGGAGTTGTCCTGGCGGTGCTGACCGCCCTTGTCATCCTGGGCGGGATCAAGAGCATTGGCCGGGTTACCGGTATCCTGGTGCCCTTCATGGCCGTTTTTTACATCATTGGTGGACTGATCATTATCCTCATGCGTATTGGTGACCTTCCCTCAGCAGTGGCCCTTCTCTTCAAGGCTGCCTTTACCGGACATGCGGCGGTGGGCGGTTTTGCCGGCGCCTCGGTGATGATGGCCATACGCTATGGGGTAGCCCGAGGGGTCTTTTCCAATGAGGCTGGTCTGGGTAGTGCTCCCATTGCCGCCGCCGCAGCCAAAACTGACCATCCTGGCCGGCAGGCCCTGGTTTCCATGACCGGTACCTTCCTGGACACCATTATTGTCTGTTCAATCACCGGTCTGGTGTTGGCCCTCACTGGCGCCTGGACCTACCTGGATCCAGTCACAGGCAAAGGCCTGACGGGAGCTTCGTTGACTACCCATGCCTTCAACACCGGCTTGCCGGGTTTCGGCGGCTATATTGTGGCCATGGGCATCATGCTCTTTGCCTATTCCACCATTCTGGGTTGGGCCTACTATGGTGAAAAGTGTGCCGAGTATCTACTGGGCACCAAGGTATTGCTGCCGTATCGCTGGCTATGGGTGATTTCCGTTTTTGTCGGCACCGCTGCTTCCCTGCCGTTGGTGTGGGACCTGGCGGATGTGCTAAACGGTCTGATGGCCATTCCCAACCTCATTGGCTTGATTGCCTTGAGCGGGGTAATCGTCTCCGAAACCAAGGATTTTGTGGAAAACGTAAGGGCCAAGGAAATCAAATCCAAGGGCCTGTCTGCCTAGACCACTAGATCGCGCCAAGGTGGCGATCTGTTTTCACGGTAGAACTCTAGAGACTAGATCTTGCTTGTAGTAACTAAGGAGGTGGACCCCATGCTGGTGGGTGTACCGAAGGAAATAAAGAGCCAGGAGAACCGGGTGGCCATGACCCCGGGCGGTGCCGCTGTGCTCACCGGTGCCGGGCACCGGGTCATCGTCCAGGCCGGTGCCGGGGAAGGTAGCGGCTTTGCCGACAGTGACTACCAGGCGGCCGGTGCCGAAATCGTGCCGGGGGCGGAGGATGTGTTTGCTCAGGCCGACATGATCGTCAAGGTGAAGGAACCCCTCCCGCCGGAGTACCCGTTGTTCCGGGAAGGCCAGATCCTCTTTACCTACCTGCACCTGGCGCCGGAAAGGGAATTGACGGCACAACTGCTGGCCAAAAGGATAGTTGGTATTGCTTATGAAACAATTGAACTACCCGATGGCTCTTTACCCCTTTTAACACCCATGAGCGAGATTGCCGGCCGGATGGCCATCCAGGTTGGCGCCCAGTTCCTAGAAAAGCCCAAAGGCGGCCGTGGTGTCCTGCTTGGAGGTGTTCCCGGTGTGGCACCCGCCCGGGTGGCCATTATCGGCGGCGGAACGGTGGGTACCAATGCCGCCAAGATGGCGGTAGGGATGGGCGCCCAGGTAACCATTCTGGATAAAAGCCTACCCCGGCTACGCTACCTGGATGATATTTTCGGCGGCAGGGTCCAAACCCTGGTGTCCAACAGCTATACCATTAAAGAGGCGGTGGCGGAGGCAGACCTGGTGGTTGGCGGAGTCCTGATCGCCGGGGCCAAAGCACCCAAACTGGTGACAGAGGATATGGTGAAGGGGATGCAGGCCGGTTCGGTGATTGTGGACGTTGCCATCGACCAGGGTGGATGTGTGGAAACCATTGACCGGGTTACCACCCATGCTGATCCCGTTTATATCAAACATGGGGTTGTGCATTATGCCGTGGCCAATATGCCCGGGGCGGTACCCAGGACTTCCACCATTGCCCTGACCAATGCCACCCTGCCCTATACCCTGGAACTGGCCAACAAGGGGTGGAAGCGCGCTGTGTTGGAGAGCGCCCCCCTGGCCAAGGGTGTGAACGTACTCGCCGGATACTGCACATACCGGGCTGTGGCAACAGCCCTGGATCTTCCTTATACACCACTGGAACAGGTACTCGGTGGTTAATACGGAAGGGAAGGATTCTTTCCTTACCAAAACCGGTCGAACTGGCCAGAGGGTCACCCCTCTGGCTTTTTATTCTACTGGCAAGTTAGAACCAGCCAGTATTTGTTTGACCTTGACCACCGCTTCCGGAGGAGGCGGGCTAACGTGGGACAATGGGTTTCGTAGACCGAACTCTTCCCATTTGTAAACACCCATGGTATGATACGGCAATATTAGCACTTTTTGCAAACTATCCAGTTTGGTTAAAAACTCCGCCAGTTTGATGATGGCCCCTGGATCATCGGTATACCCGGGAATTAGTATATACCTCACCCACAAGGGAATGCCCTGTCTTGATAGGTACTGGGCCAATTCTAGGGTACGCTGATTGCCCACCCCGGTAAGTTGACGGTGTTTATCAGAGTGCATGTGTTTGATATCCAGCAAAACCAGATCGGTCACCAGGAGAAGGTCCTTCAAAGGGCCTACTCCGGTATATCCGGAGGTGTCCAGGGCGGTATGCAGCCCAATTTCCCGGCATTGGCTAAAAAGCTCCTGAATAAAAGTAGCCTGTAGGGCAGGTTCACCACCGCTGGCAGTCACTCCACCACCGGAAGCCAGGTAGAAATCCTGATATTTCCGGATATCTGCCACCAAATCTGGCAGGGTAATTGAACGACCGCCACCGGTATCCCAGGTATCGCGGTTATGGCAATACAGGCACCGGAGGGGGCATCCTTGGAAGAAAATAACATAACGGATACCGGGACCATCCAGTGTGCCGAAGGTTTCCACCGAATGGATGCGGGCTATTGGGTAAGTCATGGTCCTACATCCCATGGATGGTGCGCTGAATAACATCCAGCTGCTGTTCCCTGGTCAGTTTAATAAAATTAACGGCATAACCGGAAACCCTGATGGTCAACTGAGGATATTTTTCAGGGTTTTCCATGGCATCCAGCAGGGTTTCCTTGTCATAGACATTGGCGTTAATGTGGTGTCCACCCATCCGGAAATACCCATCCAGCAATGCCACCAGATTACCGGCTCGGTCGGCTGGGTTGTTCCCCAAGGAACGTGGCACAATGGAAAAGGTATAGGAAATACCATCCCTGGAATAGTCGTAGGGCAGCCTGGCGACGGAAGCCATGGCTGCGATAGCTCCTTTTTTCTCCCTCCCGTACATTGGGTTCGCCCCAGGTGCAAAGGGTTCTTCCGCCCGGCGGCCGTCGGGGGTGTTCCCTGTTTTTTTCCCGTACACTACATTAGACGTGATGGTTAGGATAGATAGGGTGGGCTCTGCTTGGCGGTACGTAGGCTGCTTTTTTAGTTTATGCATAAACCGCAACACCACATCCACCGCAATGTCATCAACCCTGGGGTCATCGTTCCCCATGGTCGGGAAATCTTGCTCCGCCTGGTAGTCCACCACCAACCCCGCCTGGTTCCGTACCGTCAGTACCCGGCCAAATTTGATGGCGCTTAAGGAATCGGCGACCACCGACAAGCCGGCAATACCACAGGCCATAGTACGCTTTACCTCCAGATCGTGCAGGGCCATTTGCAGGCTTTCGTAATAATACTTGTCATGCATGTAATGGATGATGTTTAAGGTATTGATATAGAGCCCTGCAAGCCAATCCAGCACAGTATCAAAACGATCCATTACTTCTTGGTAATCGAGATACTTGGAGGTAATGGGAGCAAAACGCGGTCCAACCTGGATTTGCAGAACTTCGTCATGCCCACCGTTGATGGCATATAACAGCGCTTTGGCCAGATTGGCCCGGGCTCCAAAAAACTGCATTTCTTTCCCTATCTGCATGGCGGAAACACAACAGGCAATTCCGTAGTCATCACCATACCGGGGGCGCATCAGGTCATCGTTTTCGTACTGAATAGAACTGGTAGCCACTGATAGTTTGGCACAGTAGAGTTTAAAGGGATCCGGCAGGCGTACCGACCATAGAACGGTCATGTTGGGTTCCGGGGCAGGGCCAAGGTTGGTCAGGGTATGCAGGAACCGGAAGGAGGTTTTGGTTACCAAAGGGCGCCCGTCCACACCCATCCCGCCTATGGCTTCCGTTACCCAGACCGGGTCCCCGCTGAACAACTGATTATATTCAGGGGTTCGCAGGAATCTGACTATCCGCAGCTTAATCACCAGGTGATCGATTAGTTCCTGGGCCTCCCGTTCAGATAGGAGTCCTTGCTGTATATCCCTGGTCAGGTAAATGTCCAGAAAGGTGGAGACCCGACCCAGGCTCATGGCGGCACCGTTTTGCTGTTTAATGGCTGCCAGGTAAGCAAAATACAGCCATTGGACGGCCTCTGCAGCATTGGCGGCTGGTCGGGAGATGTCAAAGCCATAAGCTGCCGCCATAGCTTTAAGCTCCGCCAAAGCCTTGATTTGCTCGCTGATCTCCTCCCGTTGGCGGATGGTATCATGATCCATCACCGGACGTTCCAGTTGAGCCAGTTCAGATTGCTTGGTTAATACAAGCCGATCCACCCCGTAAAGGGGCACCCGCCGATAATCTCCAATGATTCTGCCCCGGCCATAGGTATCCGGTAACCCGGTAATAATCCCCGCTTTGCGGGCCCTCCGCATTTCCGGGGTATAGCAGTCAAAAACAGCCTGGTTATGGGTTTTGCGGAAGTGGTGAAAGATTGACTCCGCACTTGGATCCAGGGAGTAGCCATATGATTCTAGGGCTTCCTTCGCCATACGGATTCCCCCGAAGGGCATCAACGCTCTTTTCAGCGGCTGGTCTGTTTGCAGTCCCACTACCTTTTCTAGTTCCCGGTCCACATAGGCGGGAGGATAGGAGGTAATGCCGGAAATAATCCGGGTTTCCGCTGCCAGGGTGCCGCCGTTTTTTCTTTCTTGGGCCATCAGCTGCAGTACCCTTTGCCACAATTGCTGGGTAGCCTGCGTTGGGGGTTCCAGGAAAGCCCCATCTCCCTCATAGGGGCTATAGTTCAACTGGATAAAATCCCTCACATCAATGGATGTTGTCCAGTATCCCGGCCGAAATCCCCGCCATGCCTCCACAAGCCTTCACCTCCGTACAGGTTATGGCTTAGTTTAGGCTGATGGTCGGTAATATATCCCCATGGTACTGGCGGTCCATGTTCCAGGCAGCCGTTTTGTAGCGGCTATGGATCAGTTTCCGGGCCAGGGATAGTTCAGAGGTGGTCAGGTCACCTGGCTCCAATTGCCACCCGAGGGCCTGCTGCCACCCTTCGGCCAGGGCCTGGATCATCTCCGGATAGCTCACCGGACGGTCCAGCAGCTGGTTGATGCCGGCGGCGTGGCGGGTGAGGGTTCCTGTAAGCCTTTCCCTGATGGAATCTGACGGAAGATGCAGGCACTGCAGCAGCAGGTCATTATTCAGGCTAAGGGGCAGTGAACCATGTTGCAGGATACAGCCCATCCGCCGGGTTTGGGCGCTGCCAGCGATCTTTTTACCCTGTGCCGTCAGTTCATACCAGGAAGGTGTGTCAAAACAGGCGGCACTCCCGGTTTTACCCGGCGGTGCCGTTGCCAGTTTTGCTT
>DDKM01000018.1 GCA_002339345.1 Firmicutes bacterium UBA2598
GGATTGAACACACTTGCAATCCTGCCAGTTTAAGTCGGCACCGCACCGAGGGCAGAGCCCCCTGCACCCTTCCTGGCAGACAGACTGCATGGGTATTTCCAGCATAAGGGCTTCTGTAACCGCCTGCAGGAGATCTACAGAGTCACCAGTGTAATAGCGGATTTCCCCATCCGCTAACTCCTGAGTCATACCCGCATCGAGGGTAACATATCGTTCATCAATGGGCACCTGTAAGTTCTGGCTGAACTGGCGCAAACACCTGGCACAGGTAAACTCCACCTGGATGCTCCCACTGCCAGTGACGCTGATGACATTATCCGCCATGCAGGCATCAACAACCAGATGCAACCGTGAGACAGGCTTTACTTCTTCGCCGCCAAAGGTAAACCCGGGCATGGCTACTTCCATGTCATAGGTTTTACATTCACCGGGGTGCTTAAGTAAATCAGCCACATGTATCCGCAAACCTTCCACCTCACCCAGTGGAACTAATCACAATTATGGCAGGTAAACCCATTGGCAGGAGATGAAAACACCTAGGGTCTATTATACAGAAATTCATGGAAAGGTGTCAAGGAGACTTTCATCGAACCAGATAGAGGGTATCCCTGGCAATCATTAACTCCTCGTTGGTGGGGATCACCATTACCGTACAACGCGAGCCTTCGGGGGAAATGATAGCTTCCTGTCCCCGAACCGCATTCCTTTGTTCATCCATGCTGATGCCCAGAAACTCCATTTGCCGGCAAACAGCGGCGCGGATAGCTGGTGAGTTTTCCCCCACCCCAGCGGTGAAGACCACGGCATCCACTCCCCCCAGCACCACGGTGTAGGCGCCTATGTACCGGCGGACATCATGGACGAACACTTCAATGGCAAGCTTGGCTCGCTGGTTTCCCTTGGCAGACGCTTCCTCCAAATCCCGAAAATCGCTGCTGACACCGGATATGCCAAGCACACCGCTCTTTTTGTTTAATAAATCATTGATTTCCCTGGTGGACCAACCCTTTTTGTCCATTAAGAAAGTGACAATAGCCGGATCCAAATCACCGCAGCGGGTTCCCATGGTCAATCCCTCCAAGGGAGTAAAGCCCATGCTGGTCTCTACCGAACGTCCACCCTCGATGGCGGTGACGCTGGCACCATTACCCAAATGGCAGGTGATCAGTTTTAACTCGCTCAGATCCCGCCCCATCTTTTCAGCAGCCCGTTGGGCCACGTAACGATGGGAAGTACCGTGGAAACCGTATTTGCGTATCCCATGTTCCTCATAGAACTCATAGGGCAAACCGTAAAGATAGGCGCTGGGCGGTAGGGTTTGGTGAAAAGCTGTATCAAAAACCGCCACCTGGGGAATCCCCGGCATGATTGCACTGCAAGCATCGATACCGGCCAGGTTGGCGGGGTTGTGTAAAGGTGCCAGTTCAATCAATTCAGCAATATCTGCCCTGGTCTTGGCATCAATGACCGCTGATTTGTCGAAAAGATGACCCCCATGGGCAACCCGGTGGCCAACCGCCTGAATTTCCCCAATGTCTTTGATCACCCCGTGTTGTTGGTCCACCAAAACCGCCAACACTTGTCCGATGGCCTGATGATGGTCTGCCACATCGCGCTCAAGGAGGTAATTGTCCCGACCCGGGACCCGGTGGGAAAGGATGGATCCTTTAAGCCCGATTCTTTCTACTACTCCTTTTGCCCACACTGCCTCCCGCTCCATGTCAAACAATTGATATTTCAGGGAAGAACTACCGCAATTAAGCACAAGTATAATCATCGTTGTCTCCTCCCAAATATTATCCCATGGTCATCATCATTTCTGGTGTCACTTGCCGTTATGCATTTACATGATACCGGATGTTATGACCTTCGGCTGCTGCAAACCGCCTTCAGTTGCGGCAACACCTCCCGGGCAGCCTGCCGGCCAGCTTCAATGCACTCCTTGGCCCGGCCGAAATCCGCTCCGCCCACATGACCCAGGTTCGGCTGGATGACCACATCGGCATCGGCAAAACTCATTTTGGCCACTTCCCGCTCCAGCAAATCCAACGCCTGGATCATCACCTCAAGGAAACTATGGACAGGATGATAGTGGCTCTCTGAGCCAAACTTTACATCCACTGCAATGACCACCTCCGCCCCCTGTTCACGGGCGACCCTGGTGGGCAGGCGATCCAAAACCGCTCCGTCCACCAGCAACCGCCCCTGATGGCGTTTGGGAAAAAACAGCCCGGGGATGGCCGTACTGGCCCTGATGGCCTCAGCCACAGAACCCTCGGTAATAACCACCTTCTCACCCCTCTCAATGTCCACGGCAACCACGTAAAGGGGTGTCTTCAGTTCATAAAAACAGCAGTTTTTAGTCAGCAGGCGCATCAGGGCTTCCAATTTACGTCCCTGGATAAAACCCATCCGGCCCACCTTTAGATCGACCAAATGCCCTTGCCTTATTTCACCAGCCAATTTTTCCAGGAGACCCAGGTCTGCCCCGCAACAATAAAGGGCTCCGAAGATGCTGCCCACACTGCTTCCCACCACCAAGTCCACCGGCAGTCCCTCATCTTGCAGCACCTGCAGTACGCCTAGGTGGGCAAACCCCCTCGCTGCCCCTGCTCCAAGCACCAAGCCGACCTTGGAATGGTCACCAGGGACTTTTTGCATTTAAATCCCCTCCCATTGGTTACCCCTGCGTCTATGGTGAGCCATTGGTTAATATACTAGGTCAATAGGAGAGACAAACTAGGGGGAAGATACTTTGGGTTTATCCGCGTACCGAAAAAAAGTGGGCCAGGGGGCTGTGAAGTCTGCCCTCGTCGTAGCGTTAGCCTTGTACTTTGTTTTTTATCCCTCTGCGGTATTTTCCGCCAGTATTAGGGGTCTGCAGGCGTGGTGGCAAATCGTTTTCCCAGCCCTGCTACCTTTTTTTGTACTATCGGAAATTTTGGTAGGTCTGGGTGTGGTGCACATGCTGGGAGTACTGCTAGAACCCCTAATGCGACCCCTATTCCAACTCCCTGGCAGTGGGGCCTATGTCATTGCCCTCGCCCACACCTCCGGATCACCCATCGGCGCTGTTGCAGTAGCCCGGTTACGAAAACAAAACCTGCTGTCCCGGGAAGAGGCGGAATGCCTGGTTGCCTTTACCAATAATGCCAGCCCGTTGTTCATGTTGGTGGCCATTCCCGTCGGTATGCTGGGGCAACCGGCGGTGGGAACTACCATAGCTTTATCCCATTACCTGGCCAATATGGTCATTGGTCTATTCCTTGGTTTATGGAGACGGTTTACAGCGTCCTGTCCCCCAGCCCAACCGCCCTACATGCTAATCCGGCGTTCCCTGCGGGCCCTTGTAAAGGCACAGCAAGAAGACGGCCGCCCGCTGGGTAAGATGCTGGGGGATGCCATCCGCAATTCACTGCAAACATTATTTACCATTGGCGGTTTTATCATCGTATTTTCCGTCTTCATTCAGATTTTGGATAATCTCGGGTTAATTGTGGCCACGGCCAAGCTGTTGGAGTTGGTCCTCATCCCGGCAGGGTTTGCACCGGAAACCCTCCACGGCATTGCCGCTGGCATGGTGGAAATGACCATTGGTCTGAAAGAAGTTGCTGACACCCAAGCTCCCCTTTTTCAGCAGGTTCTGGCCATTAGTCTAATCCTGGGCTGGTCGGGACTTTCCATCCAGAGCCAAGTATTTGCCATCCTGGCGGATACCGATATCAGGCTTAAGCTGTTCGTGCTGTGCCGGGCAATGCAGGCTATCCTCAGCACTATTTTGGCTGTATTGTTGTTACGGTACCCTGTCCTGTGGCCGGTCTCCACCATTCCCACTGCTTCCCCCTGGCTATATAGCCTGACCGCCCTCAAGGCTTTTGCCGGTCTCCTAGCCATACTGGTACTGGCAGGGTTATTCCGTGCATTTCTACAGAACAGAAAATGTTGAGTTGTACCGTTTAACCGGCTGTCTTCACAGTCTGGGATTGGCCGGTTTGGGTCTTGGGTGGTTGGCGCAGTTCATTGCGCCCTTCCCTTACCGCTGTGATGCTTTTTTCCAAAGCCTGCTCCATTTTACCCAGGACTTCATCGGCATAGGCTGCAGCGCCCGCCCTGATCTCTTTGGCCACCGCCTGGGCCTGGGCCAGTATTTCCTCTGCCCTGTACTGGGCTTGCCTGACAACCTCGCTTTCTGCGGCAAGCCGTTCAATATGTCTTTTGGCCTCTCCAATCTGGCGCTGGGCCTCCTCCTGCGCCTCTTTGATCAGGCGCTCCTTTTCCCGGGTCACCCAACGGGCCTGTCGGATCTCCTCCGGCAGCATAGTTCTGATCCGGTCCAGGCATTCCAGCATAGCCTCCAGATCAATCATGCATTTGCCAGTCAGAGGAATCCGGCTAGCGGACTGAATCAATTCATCCATTTCATCAAGGGCTTCATAAATCTCCATCTGATGGCCTGCCTCCTCCTGCGTTTTTACCTGCCCGGTAAATCCATACGGTGGTATCCCCGTAAATTCTTTTTTTCTTCACGGCAAAGTGCCCGCACCTCTCCGGCAGTATTTCACCCGTGGCAGTTTCCAGCACCAGCCACCCTTCCATCACCACCCGGGCATCCAACACCCGCAGCAATCGCTCGGCAAGGCCCTGCCGGTAGGGAGGATCGGCAAAAACCAAATCAAATGTGTCTGACCGGTCCAGCCGGGCAAGGGATACAAAGACATCCCCCCCCATTACCCGGCACCGGGTCTCCAATTTGGTATGTTTGATATTTTGGATAAGGCACCGCAGTGCACTTTCATTCTGTTCGATAAATAGCGCTGTCTGTGCACCCCTGCTAATGGCTTCAATCCCTAGTGCCCCGGTCCCGGCAAACAGGTCCATCACCTTACTGCCCGGCACCTCCCCTGCCAGCATATTGAAAATTGCTTCCCGCACCCGATCGGATGTTGGCCTGGTCAAAACACCCCTTGGCGCCCTCAATTTATGGCCCCGTAACTCGCCCCCAACAACCCGCATTTTTTCACCCCGGAAGAGAAATTTTTTGTTTTATGCCGTGTATAGTTTATCCAGACCCAGTCAATAATAAGGGCGTGAAGCAATTCACAGAAGAGCTTGGTGGTTATTACACAATAACCCTCCCCCATGAGCTCTTCCTCCGGTTTCTCCTCTCCCAAACCGCCGCCAACAGCGGCGGTGACACCAACCCCGCAGCTATGCTGCGGTTTTTCTATTCTTGGTGTATCCGTTGGCTATAGCGGTTTAACCGGCGATTTTTGCATCCGCTTCATTTGGAGATGAACCATGTTTGAACATCGGTAACAGATATATACCCCGGACCGATCCGCCGCTATCCGTTGGTAGTCTTTATGGGTTTTCTGCAACTCCTCTTCCCTGCCGCAAATCCGACAGACCACCTTCATGTTCAAAACACTCCTTTCAAGGGACATTATTCGCTAGTCGGTTAATTATTCCTCCAACATGAGCCGGAGTAGAATTCCGCTAGGGTGCCTATAATATGCATGTATGCATGCAAATCTCAATAGGTGGTGATGTGGCTGGTGAACAGGCACGACTTTTTCTTACGGCTTGGCATCTCCCTGGATCTGGCCCTGGAAGCCAACGAACTGGTTCGAGGCGCCACCAGGCAGGAAATACCTGGTGTAAGGGAAATAAAGGAACAAACTGCAGCCGGCACCTTTACTACGGTGGAAATATTGAACGAACAGGGTGCCAAGCTGCTGGGAAGGCCGCCAGGGTCCTATCTAACCCTGGAAGCCCCCGATTTAAAAGTTAATAATAGTGAAAAACACAGTGTGATCAGTTCCATTGTAGCGCAAAAAATACGGCTAACAATTGGCAAAATGGGCCTGGGGGATGATGCCCATGTTCTAATAGTTGGTTTAGGGAACCGTGACGCTACACCCGATGCCCTTGGCCCTAGGGTAGTAGAAAAGTGCCTGATTACGCGGCATTTATACCACTACGCACCACCGGAAACCCATCAAGGGCTAAGGCCGGTCAGTGCATTGGCCCCTGGCGTCCTTGGCATTACTGGAATCGAGACAGCGGAAATAATTAAAGGGGTAGTGGAGAGGATACAGCCGACTGCAGTGATCGCCATTGATGCTCTAGCCGCTCAGAGTGTTGAACGGATTAGCACTACTATTCAGATGGCGGATACCGGCATAAGCCCGGGTTCCGGCGTTGGTAACAAGCGTGCGACCCTCAACCCAGAATTCCTTGGCATTCCTGTTCTGGCCATTGGTATTCCCACGGTAGTACATGCGGCGGTAATTATATTTGAATCCTTTGAAGCGGTCTCCACCATTGTGCCCAATTTCTGGCATATGGCTACCCCGGATATAATAAAGCAACTGGCGGATAAAATGCTGGCCCCCTTTGACGGCCAACTAACAGTAACTCCCAAGGAAATTGATGACCTGATTGCCAACACCTCCACGGTGCTGGCTTCCGCCCTGAATCAGGCACTACACCCGGCCATCGGTGCAGAAAGCTTTCCCACATACCTGCATTAAAAGCCACAGCACCCGGATTAAATGGGTGCTGTCACTCAAGAACTATTCGCCTGGGTACAGTTCGTAATTGGGCCGGGGCGAGCCAAAGACTTGACCGGGATGTTCCTGGCCCTGTCCGTATTTTGACAGGTTAGTTGCTGTTTTCTGTACCGCCAGTTCCGCCCCTGCCTCCAAATCTCGAGCTCTTAACTGCCTCACCTTACGTATTTTTTGCATATAATGCCCACCTCTTTGCCAAAATTGATGTTGTCAGTGTAGATTTTACAAGAAGGGATCATTTAATACATGGAGGACAAATGGTTATCAGCATATACCGCACCCTGGTAATCTATTTAATCGTGCTGATTGTGATCCGGTTAATGGGTAAGCGAGAGATCGGGCAAATATCATCATTTGATCTGGTAGTGGCTTTGATTATTGCAGAATTAGCAGCCATTCCCATGGAACAGACCTCCATTCCCCTTTGGCAGGGCATTGCCCCCATCATTACCCTGACTACCCTTCAACTGGCAATTTCCTATTCCTGTTTAAAGTGGAACTGGCTGCGGGATTTGATTTATGGAAAACCCAATATCCTCATTCGCAACGGCAAAATAATTGAGGAGGAAATGCGTAAATCCAGGTATAATATTGAGGACCTTTTAACCCAGCTGAGACAGAAAAATGTTCCCAATGTGGCAGATGTGGAATTTGCCATCCTGGAGAGTTCCGGCCAGTTAAGTATTATTCCCCAATCACAAAAAAGACCATTAACACCAGCGGATCTGCATATTCCTACCAAATATGAGGGGTTATGCCTGCCGTTGATCATTGACGGTGAGGTACAGGAAACCTCAATCAAACAAGCAGGACTGAGCAGAGAATGGTTGATGGAGGAAATGCGCAAAAAGGGCATTACCAAAATAGAAGAGGTTTTTTTTGCCAGTTTGGACACCCAGGGTAAGATTTATGTGGATGTTAGAGAAGGATGATTATGTATCGATAGCGGGCGCAAGCCCGCTAAAGTTACTTGGCGAACTGCTGTTCGTAGGCTTGGATCATCTTCTTCACCATATAACCACCGATGGAACCGTTGACCCTGGAGGGCAGGTCACCCATATAGGGGGTAACGTTGATGCCCAGTTCGGCGGCGGTTTCGGTTTTGAATTGTTCCATGGCCGCCCTGGCTTGGGGAACCAGCAACCGGTTGGTGTTTCTTGGCATTTGTTTTCACCTCCCTTTCCAGGTAGTATATCTTTAACAATTGAGTTCCGTACTAGCTGCGACCAGCTAGGGACTGTTCATAAGCCTGGATCATCTTTTTAACCATATATCCACCGATGGAACCGTTGACTCTGGAAGGCAGGTCACCCATATAGGGGGTCACATTGATCCCTAGCTCACTGGCCGTCTCCACCTTAAACCTTTCCATGGCTGCCCTGGCCTGTGGAACGAGCAATTGGTTGGTATTGTTTTGGCCTCCACCCGGCATTGTGATGTCACCTCCTTTTGCTGTGCCTGAAATTATTATTGACCGAGAAGTATTAAATATTCTATTTTGGGTAATGTATTATTTACCTCAAATTGCAGTACAGAGTAAAATACGACAAAAAAAGTAGCCCTACAAGGCCTCAACTAAATACAGGCGATTATGGCACCTGAGTACAAGGTTAAATTGGCTAGAGGCGATTACACTTGTCCCCCGTTTTCCCGGATCAGTTTTAAGGCCTGGTTGAGCTTTTGGGTATTGGTTACCACCGTAAGCATAAACCCCTGCCCACCTGCAACTCCATAATAAGCCATCCCGACACCACTGGCTGTGGGATCCGCAGACACCAATACCCCGGTATCCTGGTCACCGATAGCCCCAGCCGATTGTGCCGTCAACCCAGTAAGACTTACCGCCTGGCCAGCAACCGGGTTGTTGTAGTGGGTGTTATTTTCCTCCCTAAAACGGCTGATCCTGTCCAACTGAATATTTCTAATTCCTGCTTCATGCAAAGACCGCATGGCTGCACGAGCCTTATTGCTGGTTGGAAAGGTAGCCAGAATGGAATGTTCCCCAGGGTCTAATTTCAAACCAATTCCCTCCCGTTGGGTGGTTTTCATATTATTTATATTATATTTTACCCAAATACTGGCCAAACTTTCGCTCCAACTCCTCGATAAAAGTATGCAATCCATATTTATCAGGTATCAATAGCAATGGCAACATCCTTTGACCCTGCAAACGTGCAAGTTGGAGCAGCGGCCAGTCCTCCGGCAGTCTGGCCAACCGGAATTCCGGTAGGCCGTGTTGTCTGGTGCCGAAAAATTCACCCGGCCCGCGCAACCTGAGGTCATGTTCAGCGATGATAAAGCCATCGGTGTTTTTCACCAGAACCTCCAGCCTTTGCCGGGCCTCTTCAGTTTTGGGAGTACACAACAGAATACAATAGGACTGCCGATCCCCGCGTCCCACCCGGCCACGTAGTTGATGCAGTTGGGCCAGACCAAACCTTCCGGCATCCTCCACCACCATCACCGTGGCATTAGGTACATCCACCCCAACTTCCACCACGGTGGTGGAAACAAGCACCTGGATTTCGCCAGCCCGGTAAGCACCCATCACCCTTTCCTTCTCCACTGTAGGCATCCTTCCATGCAGAAAGGCAATCCGGTAGCCGGCCAGTAAACCTGACCGCAAGCGATCAAACACCTCCATTACCGCTTCCATTTGCTGGCTTTCCTCCACCACGGGGCAAACCACATAGGCCTGCCGGCCAAGGTCCAGCTGTTGTTTGACAAAAAGCATCACCTGCTGGCGCCGTTCTTCCGGTACCAGCCGGGTGGTCACCGGCTTCCGGCCAGGGGGCATTTCATCGATCACCGATAAATCTAGGTCTCCATACATGATCATGGCCATGCTCCGGGGAATGGGGGTGGCGGTCATTACAAGGGAGTCCGGTATCTCACCCTTTGCCTGTAGAGCAGCCCTTTGCCGCACACCAAAGCGGTGCTGTTCATCGGTGATGACCAAACTGAGATGACGGAAAACCACCGAGGACTGAATCAGCGCCTGGGTTCCCACCACTACATCTACCTGCCCAGCGGCAATGTCTTCAAGTACTTTCGCCTTCTCCGACCTGGCCATCTCACCCTTTAACAGGGCGATCCGCACACCATGGCTGCTGGTAAGGTGCTGCAGGTTTCGAAAGTGTTGTTCCGCCAGGATTTCCGTAGGGGCCATCATGGCACCCTGATATCCATTTGCCACTGCCTTGACCAGCGCGGCCGCCGCTACAACGGTTTTGCCTGACCCCACATCCCCCTGAAGCATCCTGGCCATAGGGTGGGGACTCTCCATGTCCGCCATGATCTCCCCGATTACCCGTTTTTGGGCTGTGGTCAGGGGGAAGGGTAGTGAGGACTGGAAACGAGCAATCGCATCACGGCCGGACCGGTGGGCAACACCGGCCATCCGCCGGTTCCCCTCCCGCATCAACAGATGGGCCGTCTGGTGCAGAAAAAACTCCTCAAAGACCAGGCGATGGCGGGCTTTAGCGTATAACTCCATGTCCTGGGGGAAATGGATCTGGTGCAAGGCTTCCGACCTGGCCATTAACCCCACAGTAGTGATCACCTGCACAGGGATATTCTCCGGCAACTGGCCAGCCATTTCCAGCGCCTGATGCACTGCCTGGCGCAGCACCCGCTGGGTCAGGCCCCTGCAGGACGAGTATACCGGTACCAACCGGCCTGCTGAAAGCAGCAGTTGCTGACCAGGCACCCCCTGCTCAAAGTCCTCCACAATAATTTCCGGCTGCTGACCACTGCGCCGCTGTACCTTTCCACTGACCGTCAGCAGCATCCCCTGCCGGAATTGCCTGGACAGGTAAGATTGGTTAAACCACACCGCCCATGCCCTGCCTGTGCCATC
This sequence comes from Firmicutes bacterium UBA2598, assembly GCA_002339345.1. Taxonomy (GTDB): domain Bacteria; phylum Bacillota; class PH28-bin88; order PH28-bin88; family PH28-bin88; genus UBA2598. The sequence continues at coordinate 10,432 of DDKM01000018.1, forward strand.
GGTCAGTAAAACCCGGCAAACGTCAAAACCCGTACGGACGCGTTTGGTCTCCACCATTACTACCTGTCCGGAAACAGTTTGGATGTTCCCCTCCACCAGATTGGCCAGACGGGTAATTTCCCGTCGATCCAGGTGGTAACGCGGAAAATGATATAACAAGTCTTCCACTGTGGCAATCCCCAGTCGTTCAAAGGCCTTTGCCTTTCGTGGCCCCACACCCTTAATAAATTGAACTGAAAGGGCAAAAACGGGGGTGCTCCCCGAGCACCCCCCAGTTTTCCCACCCTTTTCTGACATGACCATCCCCCGCTAACCAACTATTCCACGGAAATTATGTAATAGTATATCGGCTGACCACCCGAATGTAATTCCAGCTCCAGGTGGGGATACATGTTGCTAATTCGCTCTAGAAGATTGACAGCTTCCGACTGGGTCACACCGGCACCATAATATAGTGTTGCAATTTCCCCACCATTACCGACCATCCTATCCAACAGCCTCAGCACGACCTCCTCCACGCCGGCACCCTTTTCCACCACCTTGCCATCCTGTAATCCCAAGATCTCACCGGCCTTAATGGACATTTCCTCCAGTTGTGAATCCCGGATGGCAAAGGTTATTTCCCCAGTCTGCACCGAACGGGCTGACGCCTGCATCCGGGCAATATTGTTTTCCACTGAAATATCAGGTTCAAAACTCAGCAGGGCAGCAATACCCTGTGGTATGCTGCGGGTGGGTATAACTGCTACCTGTTTTTCCGATACCAGGCCTTTGGCCTGTTCCGCAGCCAGGATAATATTTTTGTTATTGGGCAACAGGTAAACAACCGGGGCATTAATCCGCCGGATTGCCGCCACAAGGTCTTCGGTGCTGGGGTTCATTGTCTGACCACCACTGACCACCTCGTGAACTCCCAAACTGAATAACACCCTGGCCAATCCCTCACCAGCCGCCACCGCTACCACTCCATAGGCCATTTCCTCCACGGCCATCTGGACGGCTGAAGATGCCGACTCCAAATTGCCTTTTTCCGCATCCCGGTGTTGGTCCTCCATGTTGTCAACCTTGATGTCATGCAGGGTTCCCCGCTCACAGGACACACTGAATACAGCCCCAGGGTTGTTAGTATGAATATGTATTTTGGCCACCCGGTTGGTACCAACTACCAGGAGACTATCACCCATGGGCTCCAAGCGCTGACGCAGGTCATCCAAATCTAGATCATGGCCCTTGATGATCATCTCTGTACAATACCGGTATTCCAGCGGCTGAACCAGGGATTGTCCAGCGACGGAGGGCTTGCCCTGTACCATTGGAGGTGGGGGACTGTCCATGGGTATTTCCTCACCCTTAAAACCGGCGAGTATACCCTCCATGAAAACAATCAAACCCTTTCCCCCGGCATCCACCACCCCCGCCTGGGCTAAAACAGGAAGCATTTCCGGGGTTTTGGCCAGTGTGCTGTGGGCCTGGCGAAGGGCCTCCTCCAGGGCGGCACGTAAATCACCGGTGTTGGCCAAGCGATAACCCTGGGCGAGGGATTTGGCCACCGTTAGGATAGTTCCCTCCACCGGGCGCATTACCGCTTTAACGGCAACATCCACCCCCACCTGCAGTGCCCTGGCCAGATCCGTCTTGGATGCGGTCTTGCGTCCGGCCAGGCCCTGCCCGATGCCCCGAAGCAATTGGGATAGAATCACCCCGGAATTTCCCCTTGCGCCCATTAATGCCCCCAATGCCAGTGCTTCCGCCAACTCACCAACACTGTCACTCTGCCTGAGGCTTTCCATCTGCCTGGCAGCAGACTGTATGGTCAAGGACATGTTTGTCCCGGTGTCACCATCAGGTACAGGGAACACATTTAGCCTATTAATCTCCTCCCGGAACCGGACCAAGTTGGCACAGCCGGCCAATATCGCCCGCCGGAAAAGACTGGGATCCAGCATATTTACCTTCACTTGAACAGTGCCTCCTAGTCCATTACCCGTATGCCTTGCACAATTACATTGACCCGGTTAACCTGCAGGCCGGTCTGTAATTGTAGGGCATAGCGAATTCTTTCCATGACATTTTTAGCCACCTCGGAAATCTTCGTGCCGTACCCAACTACGATGTGCACATCTATGCTGAGGCCCTTGTCTTCCAGGTGGACCTCAATACCCTTTCTGGTGGCATCCCGGCCCAGTAACTCCGCCAGGCCGTCCTGGAGTTTTTGGGAAGCCATGCCAACCAGACCGTAACACTCCATCGCAGCCGCCCCAGCAATGAAAGCAATGGCCTCTTTGGAAATTTCAATCCGTCCAAATTGATTCACCATCTGGTTAATCATGTCCCTTCCCCCCCGGAACCGCATCACATCATTTTTTTCCTAGCATTAAATTAAGTTCCTCAAGCAGTGCGACAACATCGATACCATGCATGCGGGCCCCACCGGCGATAGTTTCGCCTTCCGCCCCCATACACCCGGTACAGGCCATGCCATTTTTCTCCAGTACTTCCCTCGCCTGGGGGTACTCCCGCAAGAGGTCCATGATCAGCATATCACCTTTGATCAAATGTTCAACCTCCTGCCTGTAACTTCCTTTATGCCTGATATTTCTACATTTCTATAAAATAATTTCCACAAAATACGCCAAAATCCCTGCCAATCTATGAACTTTTATGCATCCAACTCCCTATGGTCAATCGCTTGCCTTCCCCCTATCTTTTTGGTAGAATGGAACAGGCATTTGCATGGCATGGGCAAGTTCGGCTAGGAGGTGGAAATATATGGCTAAGTGCGAGGTGTGTGGCAAGGGCCTTGTCTTTGGTAACCAGGCCAGCCACTCCAACATTAAGACCAAGCGGACATGGTCACCCAACCTGCAAAGGGTAAAGGCGCTGGTAAAAGGGAGCCCCCAAAGGGTTACCGTTTGTACCCGGTGCCTGCGTTCCGGTAAGGTTCAAAGGGCCATCTAAGCTGGTGCTAGAAGGGGAGCTGGTTTTCCAGCCCCCCCCTTTTTTTCTTTGATATGCTCCGTCCACCACCATTATGTGCCGTGGTCAAGTCAGGTTTTTCAGCAGATTGGCCATTTCAATGGCAGTAAGGCCGGCGTCCCAACCCTTGTTCCCCGCTTTACTCCCTGCCCGTTCAATGGCTTGCTCAAGGGTATCAGCCGTGATCACACCAAAGACCACCGGCTTGCCGGTTTCCAGACCCACCTGGGCGATGCCCTTGGATACTTCGCTGGCCACGTAATCAAAATGGGGTGTCGCCCCCCGGATTACCGCTCCTAGGCATATTACGGCATCATAAGCCCTTTCCGCCATTTTCCGCGCTGCCAGGGGTATTTCAAAGGCTCCAGGTACCCACGCAATGTCGATATCCCCCCGTTCCGCCCCGTGTCTTTCCAAGGCATCCAGGGCGCCGGCCAGCAGTTTGGCGGTAATAAATTCGTTAAACCGCCCAACCACAATTGCAAAGCGCAAACCACTGGCGATTAAATTGCCCTCAAAGATCTTGCCCACCCTCATTCCTCCTGTTCACTGCCTTTTTTCCATTGCACAACTCAATAAATGGCCCAGTTTCTGTTTTTTCGCGGCAAGGTAGTTCCTATTGGTGCTGGTGGGATGCATTTCAATGGGAACCCGTTCTACCACCTCCAGCCCGTAGCCCTCCAGACCGGCAATTTTCCGGGGGTTGTTGGTCATTAGGCGCAGTTTCTTGATTCCAAGGTCCGACAAGATCTGGGCACCAATACCGTAATCCCTCAGGTCGGGCGGAAACCCCAACAGTTCGTTGGCCTCCACGGTGTCCCTGCCCTCATCCTGAAGCTGGTAGGCCTTCAGCTTATTAAGTAGACCGATCCCCCTACCCTCTTGACGCATGTATAACAGCACCCCCGCACCCTGTTTTTGGATCATACGGAGGGCAGCAGCCAGTTGTTCACCACAATCACAACGGCAGGATCCGAAGACATCACCCGTCAGGCATTCGGAATGGACCCTCACCAGTACCGGTACATCATCCCGCAATTCCCCCTTGACCAAAGCCACATGGCACTCCCTGGTCAACAGGTCCTCATAAGCAGTGGTGGTGAACTCCCCAAAGGTGGTGGGCAGTCTGGTAACAGCCGCTTTGCGTACCAATCTCTCCGTTCGCCGGCGGTACTGGATTAAATCGGCGATGGTGATCATCTTCAGGCCGTGGCGTTGGGCAAAACCAACCAATTGGGGCCCCCTGGCCATAGTACCATCATCATGCATGATTTCGCAAATCACACCAGCCGGGTAAAGCCCGGCCATCCGGGCCAGATCCACCGCCGCCTCGGTATGGCCAGCGCGCCGTAGCACCCCGCCTTCCTTGGCCCGCAGAGGAAAAACATGGCCCGGGCGGCGTAAATCCTCCGGCCGTGTGGACGGGTCTAGGATTTTCCTGATGGTCATTGCCCTCTCATAGGCGGAAATCCCGGTGGTGGTCTCCTTGGCATCCACTGAAACGGTAAAGGCGGTCTCATGGGTGTCGGTGTTATGCCTTACCATGGGCTGGATATCCAGTTGATCCAACCGCTCCCCTGCCAGGGGCATGCAAATCAGCCCCCGGCCATAGGTGGCCATAAAATTGATTGCTTCAGGTGTAACCATTGCTGCCGCCATCAATAAATCGCCTTCATTTTCCCGGTCCTCATCATCCACCACTACTAACATGCGTCCTTCCTTTATTTCGGATATCCCTTCCTCGATGGTGCAAAAAACCCCTTTGTCCACCTTTTCCTCCATGTTTGACCCCCCGCAAGAACTAGATAAAACCCTTTTCCACTAGCATTTCCCTGGAAATACCGGTCCGTTCCCCGGTCCCTTCCCGTATTCCTGCCAGTAGTTTTTCCACATACTTGGCTAGCATGTCCGTTTCCAGATTGACTTCATCGCCAATACCCTTTAATCCAAGAGTGGTAACCTTGGCCGTATGGGGAATTAATGATACCGATAGGGTATCCTCCGTCACCCCCACCACCGTTAAGCTAATTCCATCCACGGCAATGGATCCCTTAACCACCACATGCCTTAGCAATTCCGGGGGAGCCTTAATCCGGGTCACCACGGCAATATCCCGCCGGTCCTGCCCAGTGATGGTACCCACCCCGTCTATGTGGCCTGACACCAAATGCCCACCCAGGCGGTCACCCAAGCGCAGCGCCCTCTCCAGGTTCACCGGATCACCCGGACTTAGCCGCCCAAGGTTACTCCTGGCCAGGGTTTCAGCCATCACTTCCGCCATGAAATACCCGTCCCCAAGCTGGGTTACCGTCAGGCATACCCCGTTCACGGCAATGCTATCACCTATCCTGGTACCAACCAGCACCCCATGGCAACCCAGCCGGATTCTGGCGGAGTCCCAACCCCGATCTAGGCGTAATACCCTCCCCAGTTCCTCCACCAAACCGGTAAACACCATGCCACCCCCATTCCTACAGATAGCCAGTCAGAAGCACATCCGGGCCTAACCGGCAAACCTGCAAATCCTTTACCCCGACGGCGTCCGCCATCACCTGCACACCATGCCCGCCAACGGGACCTGGTGCTTCCCGGCCGCCAGCTATTTTGGGGGCAATGTAAATCATTACCTTATCCACTATCCCGGCGGTCAGGCAAGCCCCGTGGACCTCCGCTCCACCCTCCACCAATATGCTGGTGATTCCTTTTTTGCCCATTAAATGCACTAAATTAATTAAATCCACCCTGGGGCCCTCACCGGGTACCTCCCAGACTTCCACACCCCTAGCAGCAAGTTGCCCTCTGATCCTATCCCTTTGACCAGAGGCACTGGCCAGGCATGCCACTACCGTTGGAACGACGGAAGCGGAAAGTACCACCTCGGCATCCAATGAGATACGTAATGTGCTGTCCACAATCACCCGCAAGGGATTCTTCCCGTTCATCCCGGCCAACCGGGTAGTCAGCCGCGGGTTATCCGCCACCACCGTCCCAACTCCCACCATAATGGCATCATACCTGTGGCGCAGTTGATGCACATGCTGACGGGCTTCCGGTCCGGTTACCCAGCGGGAGTCGCCGGTCCTGGTGGCGATCCGGCCATCCAGGGTCATGGCCGCTTTCATTACCACATAGGGTAGTCCTGTCGAAATGTATTTGCAAAAAACCTCATTTAACCGGCGGGCCTGATCTGCCAACACTCCACATTCAGTTTGAATGCCGGCGGTACGAAGCCTTTCCAATCCGCGTCCCGCCACCAGCGGGTTGGGATCCTCCATGGCGGCCACCACCCTGGCCACTCCTGCCTGGATAATCGCCTCGGTGCACGGTGGTGTTCGCCCATGGTGACAACATGGTTCCAGGTTTACATACAGTGTGGCCCCCCTGGCCATTGGACCGGCAGCCTGTAGGGCATGAATCTCCGCATGGGGGGTGCCTGCCCTCCGATGAAAACCTTCTCCCACAACCTGGCCATCCCGCACCAGTACTGCCCCCACCATTGGGTTGGGACTGGTCCATCCCATTCCCCTGGCCGCCAGGTCCAGGGCCTGCTGCATATATTGTTCATCCAAATTCAATGTGCTCACCTGCCTGTCCAACAAAAAACGTATTTCCCGTTCCTCCGGAAAATACGTCAAAATGACCGGCATTGCCCAAACAATGCTGCCCATAGACTCCCCTTCTCCCATCCAGACTATCACTGTCGGCCCCGGATTTACACCGGGTCTGCCCTGTACGGGCTCGCGGGCTATACCGCCGGTAAGGATTTGCACCTATCCCCGAAGGAACTTGTATATGCAGTTAGAAGTACTAGTTGTGATTATATGACAGGCCCCGTTTTCTGTCAAGGCAACAGCTTCCAATAAGCTCCCAGCTGATTCTTGGCCGCATCCACCCGCTCCCGGGCTATAGCTAGAAACTCTCCCTTGGGCGGATCCACCGGCTCTTTCAGCTGGATATCCAAGCCAAACATACGGGAAATGACCGAAGCCACGGCATAGCCAATTACATCCAGGTTGTAGCCACCTTCCAAAACCATGACAACCTTCCCGTTGCAGCAACGGGCAGCAATATCCATGACCATTTCCGCCATCTGGCCGTACCCGCGGGAGGTCAACTGCAGTCCGGCAAGGGGATCAGCGTGGTGGCCATCAAATCCGGCGGACACCAGGACTAGCTGGGGCACAAACTCCAGGGCAATGGGTTCCACCACCTGCTTAAAAAGATAGTAGTAGGCCCTATCCCCGCTGCCCCTGGGCATGGGCAAGTTGACGGTGTAGCCCTTACCGGCCCCCATCCCCACCTCCTGCAGGGCACCTGTACCAGGATAAAGCGGACTCTGATGGGCGGAAATGAACAGTACACCTGGATCATCCTCAAAGACAACCTGGGTACCGTTGCCGTGATGCACATCCCAGTCCAGGATGAGGATGCGCTCCAGCCCGAAGTGCTCCCTGGCGTGTGCCGCTGCAATAGCTACATTGTTAAATAGACAAAACCCCATGGCCCGATGGGGCTCTGCATGGTGCCCGGGAGGACGCACCAGGGCAAAGGCACTGTCCAAGTCGCCCTGCATCACCTCATCCACCGCCCGTACCGTACCCCCCGCCGCCATTAGGGCCACCCGATAAGATTGGGGTGCAATGATGGTATCGGCGTCCCACATCCCTCCGCCCCTTACGGCCATATCCCTCACCGCCCGGATGTATTCAGGGTGATGCACCTTTGCCAGCAGGTTCAAATCAACCTCCTGGGGAGGAATTAAGGTTAGCCGGTCCAACAAACCCTCTTCCGCAAGCACTGCCAAGATTGCCTGTAACCTTTCCTTCCTTTCGGGATGCCCGCCGGTCTCATGTTGCAGGAAAACCGGATCACTTACCAGCCCGACCCTGGCCAATATCTACACCCCCTGCCAGTCAAAAATTGCGCAATGCGGTGATAGCTTTTGCCAAATCCGCCTCTCCAAATACCGATGTGCCCGCCACCAGCACATCCGCTCCCGCAGCCACCGCTGCCGGAGCTGTCTCCACTGTAATACCGCCATCCACCTGGATCAATGTCTGTAAGCCCATTGTTTCAATCATCTGCCTCAGTTTTTGGATTTTGGTCACTATAAAGGGTAAAAACCGCTGACCACCGAAGCCGGGGTTAACGCTCATTAGCAATACCAGGTCCACTTCAGCCAAAACATATTGGACCATTTCCAGGGGAGTATGGGGATTTAGCGCCACCCCTGCTTTGATTCCCATGGCGCGAATGGACTGAATGGTCCGGTGCAGGTGAACACAGGCTTCGGCATGTATGGTAATGATATCCGCTCCGGCTTCGCCGAAGGATGCCAGATGCCGGTCGGGCTCAATAATCATCAGGTGCACATCAAAGGGGATGGTGGCGTAATAGCGCAGTGCCCTGACTACTCCTGGACCGATGGTGATGTTGGGCACAAAATGGCCGTCCATGACATCCAGGTGCAGCCAATCTGCTCCAGCTGCCTGTGCCGCTGCTGTAGCTTCACCCAGGCGGCCAAAATCAGCCGCCAGCAGGGAAGGGGCGATCTTATGCACGTTAGTAACTCCTTTCCCTGTTGATAATTTCCTGGAGAAAGGTTATGTAGTGGTCATACCGGATGGAATTGATGGAACCGTCAGCAACCGCCTGCCGGACAGCACACTGGGGTTCCTGCCAGTGTAAGCAAGTGGAAAAACGGCAAGCACCCAGCAGCTTTTCCATTTCCGGGAAAAAGGCTGCCAGTTCCTCCCTGCGTAATTCCAGTGGCATTATCAAACGGCTGAAACCAGGGGAATCCGCCACCAGACCGCCAGATTTCAGGGGTAATAATTCAACATGGCGGGTGGTATGCTTTCCCCTAAGGCCCTTGGAACTGATCTCCCCAGTTTTAAGGGACAGTCCGGGCTGTACAGCATTAAGCAATGATGACTTACCCACCCCCGAGGGACCGGCAAAGATGGAGACCTTTCCCGCTAAAAGGGATCTCAAATCGTCAATTCCATAGCCCTTCTTGGTACTGGCCGTAATACTCCGGTACCCCAGATCCCGGTATTGGCTGATGAGATGTTCCCGCTCTCCTGGGCTGATCAGATCAACCTTGTTCCAGCAAATCACCACCGCCAGGTAAGCTGTTTCTGCCTGGACCAGCAAGCGGTCCAGCAGCTCCAGGTCAGGCTCAGGGTTGGTAACGGCGGCAACGATCACCACCTGATCTACATTGGCTACCGGCGGCCGCACCAACCGGTTGGTCCGGGGCAGTACATGCTGGATCACTCCCTTGCCCTTACTTGTTTCGGTGATTTCTACCCGGTCGCCGGGAAGGAATTCCTGATCCTTGATCCGGTAATGCCCTCGCAAGGAACACTCCACAATCCCGGTATCGGTATGAACATAGTAGAACCCGCTATACCCCTTTAATATGATACCCTGTAGCATATACACCCCTACGGCAAAGAGTATTCGTAGTATAACTGACCGTCCAGGTAAACCTGCACCTTTCCGGTGCCGAAATAGGGTACCCGTACAGATAGGTTTTCCCCTGGCGGGTGGGTACGCCTATATTCTTCATGAGTACCCTTGGCGTCCACCACCACAATGCGTACTTCATGTTCCCGGCCATCCGCCGGCACCGTCATTTTGACAACGGCCCCCTGGGCCAGCGGGCCAGGCCCCTTGCTGACCACCAACCGCACACCGGAACCCTGCATAATTGGCTCACCCGCCGGTACGCTCTGACCGCTGACCTGACCGGAAAAGTAGAGGTTACTGTCAGTATAGGTAATGTCTTCCGGCACCAGACGGGCTTCCTCCAACACCACCCGTGCCTCCTCCATACTGAGGCCGATTAGGTTTGGCATTGGCACCAGTTGGGCCGGCGGGCCGGCACTGATTGTCAACCGGACCATTGTCCCTTTAGGCTGCCTCGTGTCACCAGCAGGATCCTGGGAAACAACCCTTCCTTCGGGGATGTCTGGATGGTTAACCATCTCCACATTGGGATCTACAGCAAATCCTTCATTAGTTAAGCGCAACCTGGCAACCCTTTCGGGATCGCCGGTTACATCGGGTAGCAAGCGCATTTCTGGCCCCAGGCTGATGTCAACCCCTACGATACGCCCCTTTTTGATTACCTTGTTTGGTTCTTCGCTCTGGGAAACCACACTGCCTTCAGGGATGGTCGGATGAAACCGCCGCTCATCCACACGCATTTTCAATCCTGCCCCTTCCAGCATCTGTTGGGCCCTGGTTTCGGTTTCCCCCACCAGCATGGGAACCCTTGTTTCACCCACCACCAGCCAACTGTCCAGTAGCATCCAAAGTCCGTAACCCATTAAAACCGCCAGGGCAGCTATCAGCACCGTCCCTAATGGGCGCAGCCTCCGCCGGTTGTTTCGCCGATGTTTGCCATTAGCCGCCATCTGTTCATCCTCCAACTCCTCAAGATCCAGGCCCAACCTGACTTTTTCCAGGTCAGTCCACATCTGACGGGCGGACCCGTAACGCTCCTCCCGATCCTTGGCCATGGCCTTGGTCACAACCCGTGCCAGGGCTGCGGGAACCTTAGGTTTGAGTTCCCTTAAAGGACGCGGTTTTTCCTGCAGGTGCTTTACGGCCACCCCGATGGGCGAATCCCCTGTGAAGGGTGTTTGACCGGACAGCATCTCGTATAATACAACACCGATGGAGTACACATCAGACTGGTTGGAGAGGACTTCCCCCTTGGCTTGTTCCGGTGAAAGGTAATGGGCCGTCCCGATCACCGAGGAATCATAGGTGAGGGTGGCCCCGGTAGTGGCCAGAGCGATGCCGAAATCAGTAACCTTTACTCGTCCATCCTTGGTGATTAAAATATTTTGCGGTTTGATATCCCTGTGTATGATTCGGTGTTGATGGGCATGCTCCAAGGCTTCACAGATTTGCTGGGTAATATGCACCGCCAACTCCATTGGCATGGGGGCCGCTTCCACGATGAGATCCTTCAGGGTTTTACCTTCCACATACTCCATGACCAGGTAGTGTAAGTCTTCCTCCCTCCCCACATCGTAAATACTGACAATGTGCGGGTGGGATAAACTGGCCACCGCCTGGGCTTCTCGCCGGAAACGCCTGATAAACTCCTGATCATGGGCATATTGTTCACGGAGCACCTTGATGGTTACCGTCCGGTTGAGAAGGAGGTCCTTGCCCCGGTATACCAGGGCCATACCTCCCCCACCGAGTTTCTCTTCAACCTGGTAACGCCCGCCCAAAATCCTGCCGACCACTAATTCACCCCCCAACCAAAAAACTAAATTCGCGCCAGCAAGGCGGTAATGTTGTCCCGCCCACCCCTCTGCAGCGCCAAATTAACCAGGGACTGCAGGGCACCAGACATGCTGTCCGCTGTATAAACCAATTTAGCCATCTCCAATGCCGTAACCTCACTGGACAAGCCGTCGGTACATAATAGCAAATAATCACCAGGGCTTAAGCTGACCGTCATCATTTCTACATCTACGTGTCCATCCACCCCGACCGCCCGTGTCAACATATTACGTTTTGGATGAATCAGGGCTTCGTCCGGTGTCAGTGATCCCTGTGTAACTAGTTCCGCCACCAGGGAGTGGTCTGTGGTGAGACAGGTCACCTCTCCCTGCCGGAACAAGTAAGCTCTGCTGTCGCCCACATGGGCAATATGGGCCATACCCGCCCTCACCAGAACGGCAGTCATGGTTGTACCCATACCCGCCAGCACCGCTTGTTGCCTGGCCTGTTCAAAAACTGCTCTGTTGGCCTGCTGAAAGGCATGTAAAAGCATCCCGGGAACATCGGGATAATTATGCTGACGGATAAACTTGAGTAGTTCCGTGATGGCCAATTGGCTGGCTAACTCACCGGCCTGGTGGCCCCCCATCCCATCCGCCACGGCCAGAACCCCGTTTACTGTATCAATAACAAAGGCATCCTCGTTCTTACGCCTGACCAAGCCGATGTGGGACAGCCCTTCTGCCAGCATTTTTAACCCCCTTCTCCCCCGCCTGTTCCGTCGTGCCTGCCAGCACGCGCCGCCGCAGTTGTCCACAAGCAGCCTGAATATCCCCGCCCATTTCTTCCCGGATGGAGACCTCCGTCCCATACTTAAGCAAGTAACTGGCAAATTCCTGCACCTGGCCCCGGGGAGAAGGACGCAAACCAGCCCCGGCCACCGGATTAAGAGGGATTAGGTTGATGTTCACCTTCATCCCAGCAACCAGTTCTGCCAGCTGCCGGGCATGGACCATGGAATCATTCACACCCCTGGCCAAAGCATACTCAAAGGTGATACGCCGACCAGTCTGCCAGATATAATCACGGCAAGCCGCCATCAGTTCAACCAGGGGGTATTTGCGGTTGATGGGCATCAGCCGATCCCGCAAGTGATCATTGGGAGCATGCAGGGAAACGGCCAATACAATGGGAAGTCTTTCCCCGGCGAGGCGGCGGATTTCGGGTACCAGTCCACAGGTGGAAAGGGTAATGCGCCGATAGCTAATACCCAGCCCGTTTTCATCATTTAAAATATGGATGGATTTCAGCACCGCCTGGTAGTTTAATAGGGGTTCGCCCATGCCCATGTACACCACATTGGATATTCGGTAACCAGAGACCGCTACTAGCTTTTGCCCCGCCAAAACCTGGCTGATGATCTCGCCGGTGGTGAGGTTACGTCGGAACCCTCCCATGCCCGTTGCACAAAAAAGGCACCCCATGGCACAACCGGCCTGGGTGGAAAGGCAAAGGGTGATGCGATCCCGGCTGTCCCTACCCAGGTACTCCATCACCACCATTTCCACCATTTCTCCATCGGGCAGTTTCAGGACCATTTTTCGGGTCCTGTTATCCCTTGAAGTTTCCAGGCCGACCACCGCCGGCACCCTGATCTCCGACTGCTGGGCAATCTGCCCTCGCAATTCCTTCGGCAGGTCGGTAATAACCTCAATACTGGCAATTCCACGATTATGCACCCAGCGGAAAAGCTGTCTGCCGCGGTACGGCGGATGTCCCATTTCTTGCAGCAGGTGTTCCATCTCCCGCCTGTCCAGTTGGCGCAGGTCCACCGTGGCCAAGTACCCACCCCCGTACTTATTCACCTTGCAAGTATTTTACCATTCCACATGTATTTATAAATCCCTCCTTGTCAGGAGGTATTATCCCGCTTGTTTACGCAAGCGGGCGATGAAGAACCCGTCAGTACCGTGAATATGGGGCAGTAGCTGCAGGTATCCCTTCTGGGCCGTGACCAGATCCGACGGTGCCAGCACCATGGGCAGATATGGTGTTAAATCTTCCAGCGTCAGGTCCCTGTACTGTTCCATAAGCCAGGTCAGGTTTTGCCCGTTTTCTTCCGGTTCAATTGAACATGTGCTATACACCAGCACACCGCCAGGCCTGAGGGCCCGGTAGGCACCCTGCAGGATCTCCCGCTGCAGTTCCACCAGTTGCTGCAAGCGTTCCGGGTCTTTGCGCCACCGGGCATCGGCTCGCCTGCGCAGTACTCCCGTTCCGGAACAAGGAGCGTCCACCAAAATATAATCAAATCCTGAAGGAAAGAGAACATCCGCCTGCCTGGCATCCCCCTTTTGCACATCCACACATGTAATCCCTAGTCGCATGACACTACCGCGTATCAATCCCAATTTGTGACTGTGGATGTCCAGGGCGGTGATCCGCCCCCTGTTTTCCATGAGCTGGGCAATGTGGGTTGTCTTGCTGCCGGGTGCCGCACAGGCATCCAAAACCAATGTACCAGGTGGTGGATTTAGCACATGGGCTACCAGCATGGACGCCTCATCCTGGGCAACCATCATTCCTTCCTGAAAAGGGGGCAACCGGTCAAGGCAATCCACACCCTTTAGAAAAAGCGCCTCGGGTGCCAACTGGCCAGACTCCGTTACCACCCCTAGGGTGGTTAGCAACTCCTCAAGATGGAGCTTGGTTGTTTTCAGTGTGTTTACCCGTACTACAGTGGGGGCTTGCTGATTATTGGCAATACATAACTCAATGGTCCCTGCCGTACCAAACCGCTGCAACCAGCGGCGCACCATCCACTCCGGGTGGGAATGACGCAGGGCAATGTGACGAACCGGATCGGATTCCAGCGGCGGAAAGATACCCGCCCCGTCCCTGGCGATATTGCGCAACACCCCGTTCACCAACCCGGCGGTACCCCTGTGACCAAATTTTTTAGCCAATTCGGTGGCCTCATTGCAGACCGCGGCAGGAGGAATCCGGTCCAGGTAAAGCAACTGATAGGCACCCAGCCGCAGGATATTACGTATCCATGGTGTCAACTGTTTGAGGGGTCTGGTCAATTTTTGGGCAATTACCCAGTCCAGGGTACCCATTGACCTTACCGACCCATAAACCAGCTCTGTGGCTAAACCCCGGTCGGCTTTGTTCAAGCCGGAATGGCGTAAGCCCTTGTTCAATGCTAGATTTGCATAGGCCCCCTCCACCTCAATTTGGTATAGGATTCGCAAAGCCATTTCCCTGGCACTCATGCCATCACCGATGGCGGGTCACCTCCGAAACAACATAATGAACGGCAGGTAGCTACTACCTGCCGGTTAGTTTATTCATCGCGCCCAACCATTCTGGAAAGTAAGATAAACCTAACCAGAGTCAATATCGCAGTGATGGCTGCCGCCACATAAGTCAGAGCAGCCGCGTCCAGCACCTTTTTGGTGGGTCCCACCTCATCCCTGGTTATATAACCTCCCGTTTCCAGCAGGGCAATGGCGCGACTGCTGGCGTTGAACTCCACGGGCAGTGTGACGAGCTGAAACAGCACCGCCGCACCGAATAGCCAAATTCCAAAGACCATCAATTTGGGGCTGGCCAGAAAGATACCCAGGATTAATAACGGAAAAGCCAGGTTTGATCCGAACTGGGCAACGGGTACCAGGCTGCTGCGCAGTTCCAGCGGAAAATACCCCACCTCATGCTGGATGGCATGACCTGCTTCGTGGGCAGCTACACCGATGGCCGCCAGGGAACTGCTCTGGTATACCTGTGGCGAAAGGCGCACTACCTTGGCCCGTGGATCGTAATGGTCGGTGAGGTTGCCGGGAATCATTTCCACTGTTACATCGGTAATACCGCTGCGTTCTAACAGTTGCCGAGCGATGGCCGCACCGGTCAGCCTGCCAGCCGATGGTACCCGCAGGTATTTGTGGAAGGTGGATTGAACCTTGCCCTGGGCCCAAAGGGAAATCAAGATGGCCGGAATCAAAATAATCATGGTCGGATCCCAAAACGGAAAGAACAAGTGTCATCCCCTCCTTAAAGGTAGTCTCAGGCAAAATTATAACTGATCCGCCCCCAGGATGCAAACCCCTACAGGGTATCCCTTAGATCAACTGGCCGCCGTGAGCCTGCCAGGAAGGACTTCACCGCTTCCTCAACCTTGCCTAAATTAACATTGGTGTTGAAACAGGGTCCCTCCGGGCGGATGTTCAGAACGCCCAACACGGGAAGGGGATTGGTATCCTGGATGCCACTGGTCAAATCCCTTTCGCAGGCAATGGCCACAATGGCCCTCGGTCTGATCTGCTGGACTAATCGCCGGGCCAAGGTGCCACCGGTAGCAATAACCAGTTTAACTTGATATTTGTCGGCAATGTTGTGCAGGTCGTTTACCGGGCATCGGCCACACCGCCGGCAATTGTGCACATCAAGGGTAATCTTGTATTTGCACCCACTGTCCTGTAAACAATGGGGAGCCAGGATGAGGACCTCCTCCGGCGGTACATGCCTGATCCGCATCCCCACCAACTGGTTATTCACTTCGATAAAGGAGCTTTTGATGGTATCCACGCTAATCCCCACTGCCCTGCCCAACACCAGAGCCACTGGAAAAAGCAGATTGGTGGTTACCAGCATCAGGTTTTGCAGTGATGGGTAGGTCTTGTCCCGCCAAAGGGTAAGCACCAAGCCGGCCAGGCCCAATCCCACCACCACCGTGACCACCAGTAAAAACCCTCCCAAAATACCAAGGATCATATTATATAAAGGGAGATCCCGGTTCACCACCAGGTGCCAGGCTGCAACCGCCATGCCAGTCAGCACCAGCAGGCTAATCCCCAAGAGAGACACAAAAAGTCTTTTCCTGATCCGCATCACAACTCCACCCCCTACTCAAAGAATTGCCCCGGTATCAAACGGTAGCCGTTAATAAAGTCCGCGGCAGCCATGGGCTTTTTCCCTGGTGGTTGTACTTTGGTGATCAACACGTCGCCGCCGCCGGTAGCCACCCGGAACCCTTCCCGCAAGACTGCGGTTACCATTCCCGGTTGCACTCCGGCTACACCACCGATTTCTTCAACCAGCACTGCCCGTAGAATTTTCAAAGGCTTGTCCTTAAAAATAGTATAAACTCCCGGGAATGGGTTCATGCCCCGAATATGGTTTACCACCTGTCTGGCGGAATGATGCCAGTTAATTCTTTCATCCTCCCTAGTCAAGGGTGGTGCATAGGTATGGTAAGGACCCTGGGGCCGCCGGAAGGATCCGCCTAAACCAGCCTGCAGTAACTTAATGGTCTGTTCCAAAACTTCTGCACCCAACTCAGCCAAGGCGTCATGCACATCCCCCGCCGTTTCTTCCGGTCCTATGGTGCTGGCGGCCTGTAAAATAATATCACCGGTATCCAAACCCTCATCCATGTACATGGAGGTAATCCCGGTCAAACGGTCACCAGCCATCACCGCCCGGTGAATGGGTGCTGCTCCTCTGTAAAGTGGCAGCAGGGAAGCATGGATATTGATGCAGCCCATGGATGGTAATGCCAAAACCGGTGGTGGGAGAATTTTCCCATAAGCGGCAGTCACAATCAAATCCGGCTTTGCCGATGACAGGATAGAGGTAGCGGCATCCCCTTTCAGATTATCCGGTTGCCAAACCTGCAGCCCATGTTCTAATGCTACGGCCTTGACCGGCGAAGCCACCAACTGCATATGGCGCCCCTGGGGCCGATCCGGCTGAGTGATTACACCAACCACCTGTTCCCCCATTTGCAAAAGACGGCGCAAACATGGCACTGCAAAGACCGGTGTGCCCATAAATACCACTCGCAAATCCCACCACCTCCGCCGATCAATCGGTACCTTCCCGGGACCTGATCATCTTATCAATAAACAGGATACCGTCCAAGTGATCCAGTTCATGTTGCAGAGCCCGCGCCAGCAACCCTTCCCCGATCACTTCCATGGGCTTACCGTATCGGTCTAATCCGCTCACCCGGACGGTGGCCGCCCGGGCAACCTCCCCTTGTACCCCCGGTATACTCAGACATCCTTCTACATCAATAGCTTCACCCTCCGCTACCAGTAATACCGGATTGATCAGTTCCAGCAGGTTGTCCCCCACATCTACCACAATCACCCTCTTGGCAATCCCGATTTGTGGTGCCGCCAGTCCAACTCCTTTGGCATCGTACATGGTTTCCGCCATGTTATCCAGCAGCCGGTGGATTGTCTCGGTTATCCGGGGTACGGGGCGGGCCTTTTCCCGTAAAACCTCTTCCCCCAGTTGCACAATACGGTATACCGCCATGATTTTCCTCCTTATCCCATGTTTAATGGATCAAATTCCAAGGCAAATCGCACACCACTGGGTAGTTTTTCCCGGTCCAGCACAGCCCGGCAAAGCAACCGCAATTCCGGTAGGCGGGGACCCTTCAATACCACCTGCCAGCGGTAATAGCCCTGCAGCCTGGCATGAACGGCAGGCACCGGCCCCAGGATCTCCACACCGGTGATTGTCCCCCGGTTTTCTACAAGGGTGTCCTCCAGGGCGAGTTTAATTTGGTTGGCTCCAGCGGCAACCGTCTCCTGATGAAAACCCACTAGCAAAAACCGGGCCAAGTGACCAAAGGGAGGGTAACCATGCTTTTCCCGGAAAACCCCTTCCAACCGCCAAAAACCATGAAAATCATGGGCTTTAGCCATTTGGACGGCATAATCACCGGGCAGAAAGGTCTGTACCACAACCTCACCCGGCCGCTGACCACGTCCTGCCCGCCCGGAAACCTGGGTGAGAAGCTGAAAGGTACGCTCCCTGGCCCGAAAATCGGGAATGTGCAAACTGGTATCGGCAGCCACCACACCAACCAGGGTTACCCCCGGGAAGTCTAGCCCTTTGGCAATCATCTGCGTGCCAACCAATACGTCCGCTCCGCCTGACCGAAATTTTTCCCATAAAGCGATATGTGAACTGCCGGATGTCATGGTGTCCCGGTCCACCCGCAATACCCTGGCTGCGGGATATAAACGGCTAATCTCCCGCTCCACCTGCTGGGTACCGATGCCAAAGGGCCGCAGCCGCTGGCCGCTACACCGGGGACACCTGGCCGGCGGTTGGCACCGGTACCCGCAGTAATGGCACACCAACACACTGCCACCCCCATGGGGTGTCAAGGAAACGTCACAATTAGGACACATCACGGCACTGCCACAGTCACGGCAGGACAAAAAGCCCGCAAAACCCCTGCGGTTAAGAAACAGGATGGCCTGCTCCCCGTTGGACAGACATTTTGCCACTCTTTCCTGCAGGAGCCGGCTGAACATGCTTCGATTCCCCTGCCTGATCTCCTCCCGTAAATCCACCACGTGTACAACAGGCATAGGACGACCGGCAATCCGGTGTGGTAAGGAAAGCAGGTGGTAATTACCTTGCATGGCGGCATGGAAACTCTCCAGGGAGGGTGTGGCACTGCCGAGAATAACTACCGCCTGGTGCCACTCCGCCCGCCACCGGGCCACCTCCCTGGCATGATAACGCGGGGCGGATTCCTGCTTATAGCTTGGTTCATGTTCTTCGTCAAGGATGATCAGGCCCAGGTTTTCAAAGGGAGCAAACACCGCCGACCTAGCACCTACCACCACCGCCACCTGCCCGGTAGCGATTCTCTGCCAGGTGTCGTATTTCTCGCCTGCAGTCATACCACTATGTAATACTGCTACCTTTCCGGGAAACCTGTCTTGGAAACGTGCCGCCATCTGGGGGGTAAGGGCAATCTCCGGTACCAGGATAAGGGCTTGCCTGCTCAGAGCCAGAACTTTGTTGATCATTTCCATATAAACCTGGGTCTTGCCACTGCCGGTTACCCCGAGGAGCAGGAATGTTTTGGCCTCACGCGCCAGTAAGGCCGGTTCAATGGCCCGGCAGGCTTCCCGTTGCCCAAGGGTCAGGTGGTGGTGCACCGGTTCACCGGCAGTCAGTACCGGATGTTCACGCCAGATGGGGCTTTGCTCCATCCGGATCAGGCCCTTTTTACACAACTCCCGCACCACTCGCCGATCTGTACCCGCCACCTGGCAGGCTTCACCCATACTGATCCCCGGAGAGGACATAACCACCTGCCAAAGGGCGGCCTGCTTGGGCGCCTTTGCTAGATAGCCAATGACATTTGACCCTTGCTCGGTAGGGTACAGAAATGCCTGGTCCTTGGTCCTGATACCACCGGCAAGACGGTTTTCCTCCCGCACCCACCCCGCCATGACCCAAGTCTTTAGGGCCACCCGGTGTTGCGCCCCAGGAAAGTGTTTGCGCAACTCCTCTTCCGTTATGGCACCACGGCTAGCTAGGTAATACCACAATCGGTCCATACCCTTTGGCACGGCGGCAGGTTCACCGTTGCCGGCAATTACCCACCGGCGCCGAGATTTGGTTGTCCCACCGGAGGGCATCAGGCAGCGGATGGCTGTGGCTAAATGGCAAAGATAGGTATCCTTTAGCCAGCTGGCAAGGGCCAGTGCCTCTTTCGAAAGGGGTGGAATTGCCACATCCACACCGGTTATGGCTTTGGGGTGTTCAATGGGGGTGGTATCCCGCAAACCCACCACATAGCCATCCACCTGTCTGCCGGCAAAGGGAATAAAAACCCGGCTACCAATCACCACCTGGTTCTGCAGTCCGCTGGGTATGGTGTAGATAAAGGATTTGTCCACCTCCCGGTGGGGCAGGTTTACTACAACATCAGCATATACCAAGGAAACTCTTCCCCTTATTTCTAAATTATAACCAATTTCAATTATAACAGAGACGGAAGGCATAAATAAAGGGAAGGGTCAAAGCCCTCCCCTGTCCATGGTCTTATTCTGATCAACCTGACTTAGTTCACGCCCCCTTTTGGACAACCCCCTGAACCGCCCTCCAACCCATGAGCAGTGCTTTCATATTAATCTCCACCACTTCCGGTCCTTTGCTGGCAAATATCTTTTCCAAAGCCTGGCGGATGGAGCCGATGCCGGTGGCACCCGACAACATGAGGTAAGCACCCAGCATCACCATATTGGTTCCCCGTGGATTACCTGCGTCCACGGCCAGTTCGTTGGCCAGCAGGGGATACCCAACTACGTCCTTGCGGTACACACCCCGCTTAATCAGGGAAGCGTTATAGATAACCAAGCCCCCCTGGGTAACTTTACCCTCAAATTTCTCCAGGGAAGGAAGGTTAAAGGCCAGCAAGGCGCCAGGTTCCTCCACCACAGGGGAACCGATGGGATCGTCAGATACCGAAACACCACAGTGGGCTGTGCCGCCCCTCATTTCCGGTCCGTAGGAAGGTATCCAGGCCACGTGTTTTCCCTCGATCATACCGGCATAGGCAATCAACTGGCCGGCCAGCAACACCCCCTGGCCGCCAAAACCTGCCAGAATTACGCTATGAAGCATTTACCTCACTCCTTTCCCATACTTTAAACAAGCCAAGGGGGTACTGGGGCAGCATTTTTTCCTTCAGCCAGGTCAGAGCCTCTACAGGTTTCTGGCCCCAGTTGGTGGGACAGGTAGATAACACCTCAACCATGCTGAAGCCCCTACCCGCCAACTGCACCTCGAAGGCATGCTGGATAGACTTCTTGGCCTGGCGAACATGGGCGGGATCATGGACGGAAACGCGAGCGATATAGGCTGAACCATCCAGGGTGGCCAGCATCTCCGCCATCCTGATGGGGTATCCAGTGTTTTCTACCCGCCGACCTCCAGGTGAAGTAGTGGTGGTCTGCCCGATGAGGGTTGTGGGTGCCAATTGTCCGCCGGTCATGCCGTAACAAGCATTGTTAACAAATACGACGGTAATGTTTTCCCCGCGAGCAGCGGCATGGATGACCTCCGCAATACCTATAGAAGCCAGGTCGCCATCCCCCTGGTATGTAAACACCACACTGCCCGGCAGGGCTCTTTTGATGCCGGTAGCTACAGCGGGAGCACGGCCATGGGCAGCCTGCTGCATATCGGTGTTAAAATACTGGTAGGCCAAAACGGAACACCCGACCGAAGCCACACCAATGGTCCGCTCCCTGATATCCAAGCTATCAATGGCTTCAGCCACCAGCCGGTGGATAATACCATGGGTGCACCCGGGACAGTAGTGGAATGGGTCTTTGGTGAGTGAAGCAGGCGGAGCAAATACGGTTCTCATAGCCCTACACCCCCATTTCCTCGATTTGGGCCAGAATATCCTTAACGGTAGGCAGCATCCCCCCGCAACGGCCATGGAAATGGACAGGTATACGGCCCTCCACCACCAGCCGGACGTCCTCCACCATTTGACCGGTATTCATTTCCACCACCAGCAATTTTCTGGCCCCGGTTGTAGCGGCCAGTAAAAACTCACCTGGGAAAGGCCACAGGGTAATGGGCCGGACCAGGCCGAGGCGCAGGCCATTGGCCCTACCCTGATCCACCGCTCCCCTGGCGATGCGGGCGGCGGTACCAAAGGCCACCAGCACCAGTTCCGCGTCATCGGTATGATAAGCTTCCGCCCTGGGTAGTTCCTCGCTGATTAAACGGTATTTCCGCTGCAACTTCTGGTTATGCCGTTCCAGCATAGTGGCGTCCAGGTACAGGGAATTGATGATCCGCTTCGGCCTGTCCTTACAGCCAGTGGTAGCCCACGGAAACTCACTATGGCCCGTCTTGATGGGGATAGTATCCAGATCAACGGGTTCCATCATCTGCCCCATGGTTCCGTCTCCCAAAATCATGACCGGTGTTGTGTATTTTTCTGCCAGCTCAAAGGCCCACACCGTCATATCCGCCAATTCCTGGACCGATCCGGGGGCCAGTACGATGATCCGGTAATCGCCGTGCCCACCGCCCTTGGTAGCCTGGAAATAATCCGACTGGGAGGCTTGAATGCTGCCCAGACCAGGTCCGCCGCGCATCATGTTCACAATCACGCAAGGCAGTTCCGCACCGGCCAGGAAGGAGATACCCTCCTGTTTCAGGCTGATCCCTGGACCGGATGAAGAGGTCATGACCCTTTGGCCGGTACCTGCCGCCCCGTAGACCATGTTAATGGCGGCAACTTCGCTTTCTGCCTGTAAAAAGGTGCCACCCACCTCGGGCATGCGCCGTGCCAGGTATTCCGGTATTTCGTTTTGCGGTGTAATGGGATAACCGAAGAACAAGCGGCAACCCGCCCGGATGGCAGCCTCAGCCAGGGCTTCATTGCCTTTCATCAAAACCTTCATGCGCCCATCTCCTTATAGATACTGATTACCAGGTCGGGGCACATCCAGGCACACATACCACACCCGTTACACCCCTGCTTCGCCTCCACCACCGGGTTGTATCCGGCGGAGTTAATATGTTCACCCAAAGCCAGTACACCCTTGGGGCAAACGGAAACACATATGCTACATCCTTTACAGCGTTGTTCATCAAAACGGAGATGCACCACCACACTACCCAACCAAGCTCACCTCCTGGCTATGCTGGCTTCCCTCCCGGGCTGCCCTGATCCGCTGTTCAGCAAGGCAATCAGCCGCCTGATGGGTAGATACCCCAAGGCTTCTGGCGAGGGTGATTACCTCGCGGACCCTGTCATAGATCCGGCAGACCTTCTCGGTGGATCGCCGGGCGTTATATCCGTTTAGTTCTTCGGCGACGTTAATTAAGCCACCAGCATTGATCACATAATCCGGCACATAGAGGATACCGGCACTTTCCAACAGTTCCCCATGGTAAGGCTCGGCCAGTACATTATTGGCTGCACCGGCAATGATCCTGCACCGCAGCCCTTTAACAGTCCGATCGTTAACCACCGCACCCAGGGCGCAAGGAGCGAAAACGTCACAATCCACCACGTAGATGGCCTCCGGTTCCACTGCTTCGGCCCCAAACTCCGCAACCACCGAGGCTACCCGTGCCTGGTGGATGTCCGTCACAACCAATTTGGCTCCCGCTTCAGCCAGAAGATGGCAGAGGTGGTACCCCACATGGCCAAGTCCCTGGACCGCCACCTTGAGACCGGCCAGATCATCCCTGCCGTCTGTTTCCCTCACCGCTGCCCTGATGCCGTGGAATACGCCCAGGGCGGTAAAGGGTGACGGGTCACCACTTCCCCCGTTTTCCGGCGCAACCCCGCAAACATGCCTGGTGCAGGTGCGGATAATATCCATATCCTGCTGACAGGTACCCACATCCTCCGCCGTGATGTACCTGCCGTTAAGGGTTTCCACGAACCGGCCGTAGACCTGCAGTAGTTGGGGAGTCTTGTCCCGGCCGGGATCCCCCATAATTACCGCTTTGCCGCCACCCAGGTTAAGGCCTGCTACCGATGCTTTGTAGGTCATCCCCTTAGCCAAGCGCAGCACATCGATAACTGCTTCTTCTTCGCTCCGGTATGGCCACATCCGGGTACCACCTAGAGCCGGCCCCAGTGTGGTATCGTGAATGGCGATAAAGGCCTTCAATCCGACAGAACGATCCTGGCAAACCACCAGTTGCTCATGGCCGTGTTGTTCCATGTAAAGGGTAATGTCCATGGAAATGCCTCCTCCCTAAGAATGGAACTTACTCCCATAGCCCTCTATAGCAAAAAAGGTACCAACCCCCTGCGGCGGGCCGGCACCCATGAAAATCCGCTGGCACATTGGTTTCCCATTCAGCCCAAATCTCCAGCGTGTATGCAATTATTTGCATTATGCAGTATTTTTCACTGTAAAAAGATGCACATCAGGTTAAACCGTACTTGTCTAGCTTGTTGTAAAGGTTACGTAGTGACACCCCAAGGATTTTGGCTGCTTTGGTACGGTTGCCGCCCACTTGGGCCAGCGCCGCAGCCAACACCTCCCTTTCCCAGCGCTCCCGCATTACAGCCAGAGTCTCCCCTTGTTGGGGCAATCCGCGACTGGCGATCCCCATCCTTGTTTTTGCTGGGCCATGGCCAAGGGGGGGCAGGTGGCTTTCCTCAACGATGGTTTCCCCCAGCCTCAGATTGATGATAGCCCTGCTAATTACGTTTTCCAGTTCCCGCACATTTCCCGGCCATTCATAATCAATGAGTATTTTCATCGCACCGGCAGAAACCGTCGTTACATTCCGGCCATATTCCTGGTTGTACTTCCGTAACAGGTGATCCACCAGGTAGGGCAAGTCACCCTTTCGCTGGCGCAGCGGTGGAATATAAATGGGTACAACATTCAAACGGTAGTAGAGGTCCTCCCGGAAGCGCCCCCGTTTGACCAAATCTTCCAAATTGGCGTTGGTGGCGGTAATTAACCGTACATCAACGGGTACGGCCTGGGCATCCCCGATCCGTACAATTTCCTTTTCCTGCAGCACCCTCAAAAGTTTGGCCTGTACCGAAAGGTTGATCTCCCCTACCTCGTCCAAGAACAAGGTACCGCCATTGGCTTCTTCAAAGTAACCGCGGCGACCGCCCCGTTTGGCGCCGGTAAAGGCTCCTTCCACATACCCAAATAACTCGGCTTCCAGCAATGATTCCGGAATGGCCGCACAACTAACCCTGATAAACTGGCCCTTCCGCCGTCCACTGCTCTGGTGAATGGCGTGGGCAAAAAGCTCCTTCCCGGTACCGCTCTCCCCCCGCAGGATCACAGTAGCAGGAATTTGCGCCGCCTTGCGGGCCTGTTCGATGGCATAGCGAATCTCCGCACTTACCCCGATGATATCTTCAAAGGTATATTTAGCCTCCAGCAAACGGATCAGGCGCCTGGCCCGGTCCAGCTCCTCCGACAGGCGGTGGATTTCCGATACATCGTGGATTACCGCCACACTCCCTTTGATTTTTCCGTCCACCACAATGGGAGCGGCATCCACCAGCACTTCCCGGCGGTTCGGGCCCACCTTCATGGGCACACTCTTCACCGGTTGTCCGGTCCGCAGCACCTGTAGGTGCATGCTTTCCCCCTCGGCGATATCCACCGTGGCCGGTTTGCCGATGACATCTCTTTCCGTCAAGCCGGTCAAACGGGTATAGGCAGGGTTAATCATAATCCCCAAGCCCTGCTCATCCACCACCGAAATGGCGTCCTGAGTGGAGTTGATGATGGACTCCAGCAGTGTCCGCGTTTCCCTTAAACTGGTCACCTCTTCCGCCAGGTTGATTACCTCAGAAATGTCGCGAAACACCGCCACGGCAGCTATGACCTGACCGGATTCGTCCCGTACCGGCACCCGGTTGGTGATTATGGTCACATCCCCCAACCGCTGTTTCTGGTTTAATTCCGGCTGGCCCGATTGCATCACCAGGTGCAGGCGGGTATTGGGAATAATGTGGGCAGCGTGCTGGTTCAGGGCTTGTTCGGCAGCAACCCCAATCAATCGTTCTGCAGCCTGATTAAAAATAGTAATCCGGCACTCCCTGTCAACCGCCACTATACCCTCGTGGGTAGAGTTCAGGATCACATCGATTTCCTTTGATCTTTGCCTGTATCCCAATTACACCTACCCCCAGTCATGCCGGATGGAAAAAAGACGGCTTAGCTGGCCGCCTTTTCTTCACTCTTGGAACAGGATGCACTCTGGCAATTATCCGGTTTGCAGGAACTCTCAGTACTACAGGCTTCGCTGTTCTTACGGCTATCGTTAATATAGAACCCGGAACCCTTGAACACGATGCCAATATTGCGGCTGATCAGCCGGCGAACCGAACTATGACAGTGTGGGCACTGTTCCAGGGCTGGTTCGGTTATCCGCTGTTCCATTTCGAAGACGCCGCAACCGTCACATTTGTATTCGTAGGTTGGCACAGCGCTCACCTCCCTAAATCGGTAATATGCTCTCCTTTATTTATATAAAGGAGAGATACCTGCTTTGTCAAGGGAGGGCTGCGGAAAGATTTGGGCCCACCTTCCGCCGGGAACCAATTTTACTTGCCGAACACATTTTTAGTCCCATACCCGTTCATCCCTGATCAGTTTGTCCCCATCGGCGATGGTTCCGGGTGGTACCAGTTTCAGTTCCGCTTTGAGGCGCAGCACCTCCTTGATGGTCTCTCCGATCCGGTCCAAGGAAGGCAGTTGATCAGCACTGGCTGGTTCCAGCAGGATGGTTAACTGGTCGGTATGTTCCGGGCGGGAAACTACCGCCTGGCAGCGCCCCACCTCTGGGAACCTTCCCATTACCTCCTCCATCTGTTTGGGATGCAGGAACATTCCCCGAACCTTCACAGCATCTCCCACCCGACCAATGATCCCCGTCAGGCGCCTCCCCGTCCGGCCGCATTCACAGGGTTCATCGGTGAAAACCGCCAGGTCGCCGGTGCCGAACCGCAGCAGCGGGTAGGTTTCATTCAACCAGGTAACCACCACCTCGCCGGTTTCACCCGGGCCCACCTGCACCCCACTGTCCGGATCCACCAGTTCCACCACCACCCCGTCTGCCATATGCATACCCTGCTGCTTTTGGCATTCATAGGCCACACAACCAAGATCGGCGGTACCATAGCCCTGGTAAACCACTACGCCATACTCTGCCAGCAGAGTACGGCGTAGAGACTCTGGCAGCTTTTCCGCCGTAATAAAGGCCTTGGTCAGGACAAAATCCCGGCGAAAGTCAAATCCCATTTCCTCCGCCTTCCT
Organism: Firmicutes bacterium UBA2598; assembly: GCA_002339345.1. Classification (GTDB taxonomy): domain Bacteria; phylum Bacillota; class PH28-bin88; order PH28-bin88; family PH28-bin88; genus UBA2598. The sequence goes on from DDKM01000018.1 coordinate 37,266, forward strand.
GATGAGGGTCATCAGATAGCTGGGTACTCCAACAAACCCGGTAACCCCAACGGAACGCATCATCTGTACCTGCAGTTCGTTGTTGCCCACTCCCGCTGGAATAACTACACACCCGATGGCCCTGGCCGCAGCGTCAAACATGAAACCCGCCGGTGTGAGATGATATGAAAAGGTGTTTTGCACCACATCCCCGGCGCAAAAACCGGCAACCGCCAAGGCCACCCCCCACCGCCAGTAATCCTGGCCAAAGCCCTGTGCATCAAAGATTGGGCCTGGTGACATGAAAATCCGCTGCAATTGACCCTGCGGCACCGCTAGCATTCCGCCCCACGGTGGCTGGTTTTGCTGCATTTTGACAAGGTGATCTTTGCGGAGTACCGGCAGGCATGCCAGATCAGCCTCGGTCCGGATCATCTCCGGCCGAACTCCGGCCTCATCCAACTGGGCACGCACCGCCGGAGAACTGGCCGATGCCAGTTCCAACAGGCGGATGAACTCACACCAGTTTACCGCCATTACAACCACCTCTTCCTACGCTTGTAATGTTTCACATCCCGGTAGCTCTTGCGTTTGCCCACATCGGTCAGTCCAAGGAAAAATTCCTGTACATCCTCGTTATCACGTAGTTTCTCCACTTCACCCTCCAGCACGATCTTGCCATTTTCCATGATATAGCCGAAGTGGGCAATGGATAAGGCCATATGGGCGTTCTGCTCAACCAGCAAGATGGTAGTTTTTTCTTCCTCGTTGATCCGCTTAATAATCTGAAAGATCTCCCTAACCAGCAATGGGGCTAGGCCAAGGGAAGGTTCATCCAAAAGCATTAACTTAGGCCGGGCCATCAGCGCCCGGCCGATGGCCAGCATTTGCTGCTCACCACCGGAAAGGTACCCTGCAATACGGTTGCGCAGGCGGACAAGCCTGGGAAAGTATTCATATACCATGTCCAGATCACGCCGGACATGATGGCGGTCCTTGCGAGTGAAGGACCCCGCCAGTAAGTTATCTTCAACGGTCAAATGCTCAAAGACATGCCTTCCTTCCATCACTTGAAAGATGCCATCCCGGACAATCTTGTCGGCATCCCGATTGGTAATGGGTTTGCCACAAAATATAATTTCACCATCGGTGACCTCGCCGTCCTCCGCCTTTAGCAAGCCCGAAATGGCCTTTAAAGTGGTGCTTTTTCCCGCCCCGTTGTTGCCCAACAGAGCCACGATCTGGCCCTCCGGTACCTTCAGGGACATCCCCTTTAAAACCAGAATGACCTTATCATAAATCACTTCCACATTGGTCAGTTCAAGCACGGTCATCCCCCTTATCAACAAGTAGCCGGTCCTACTATCATTGGGCCAAATCCCGCCAACGTAGCCAAGGAAAAGGGTGGAAGGGCCCCATAGTACGGGGCCCCTCCCCTTTTCGGTTGTTGTTACTTATAACCGATCCAGTCGGTAAGGGGCACGAACTTACCATCCTTAACCTGGGACAGCTTAACCTTTTCGGAACCGCGGTGACTCTGGGAAGTGAAGGTTACCGGTGCCGCCAGCCCGCCGGTATCCCAGCTGCTCATGGTTTCCAGACCCTTCCTGATGGTTTCGCCGGTCACCGTATCACCGGCTCGCCGGATACCTTCCACCAGCACCGCCATGGACACCCAGCCCTGGATATGCTTTTGGTTCAGGTCGGACAATTTTTTCACTTCCATGGCAAAGCCTTCCTCCACATCCTTCAGACCAGGCACACCCGTTTCATAGGGGAAGGCAAAGGGAATCACACCGATATATCCTTCTGCCGCCTCTTTGGCAAGGCGTACCACAATCTCATCCGCCGCATAGTTCAGCCCAATGTACTGGGTGTTGATGCCAAGCTTTTTGGAATCCTTTAGGATAACAGATGTAGCATTGGAAGTATACTGAAGAATGCCAAAATCTGGCGCCTTTAGCTTCATGTTGGAAAGTTGGGGTGTGGCATCCAACACGTTGAGGGCAATGACTTGTTCGTCCACGATATCCACACCGATTTGTTTGGCATAATCCTTAGCATCTTGCAAGTGGGACTTACCAAACCCGGTATCGTTATAAAGCAATGCCACCCTCGGCGGCCTGCTGTTGTCCTTCCAGTTGTCCTTAATCCACTTCAGAACGATCCGCGCCTGGTCAGAATAGGATGCCGCTACCAGGAAGTTGTACGGGCTCTGCTGGATGTTTAATAGGCCTTCGGAATACGAACCTGAAACATACGGTATTTTGTCAGCAGCGATAAATTCCCGCATGGCCTCGGTGTCACCTGTACCCCAACCCATGATGGCCACTACCTTATCCACATTGACCAGTTTTTTGTATGCCTCCACCGCTTGGGGTATTTTGTACTGGTAGTCAATATCAATCAGTTCCAAAGGTCTACCATTAACGCCGCCCTTGCTGTTGATCCACCGGACATAAGCCTTGGCCCCCTGGGCATAGGGGGTGCCCACATCCCCCGTCGCTCCGGTAATGTCAAAAATACCGCCAATTTTAATGGGCTCCTTTGGTTTTTCCACCGCCTTTTCCGGAGCCTTGCCACCACCGCATCCGGCCGCCAGGGAAGCCACAAAGACCAAAAGGCCCAGCAAGGCTACCTTCCGTAAAACCGACCTTTTCACACTTTTACCTCCTTACCAGTGATAAATACAACCAAACCCCCAAACCCCGTCTGTTATGAAGTAGTTTTCTGAAATATGTCTTTTCCTTCATCCCCCCTTTTTACCATCACCACCCATCCAGGCCTTTGCCATCAACCCGGAATGATGGCAAGCACTTGCCATCCATCTTTACCGTGGCATATCAATAGGAAAAGGGCCAGAGTTTAAAATAGTTCTTGATATTCCGCCAGATTTTGGCCAAACCGTCCGGTTCAAAAATCAAAAACAGAATGATGGTGATACCGAAAATCATCTCCCTGAGTCCATTGATAATCATTTCAATATTGGGTATCCACCCGCTGGTAGCCCCGGCAATTTCCCGCAACACGACGGGCAGCAAGGTGATAAATACCGCCCCGTAAATGGAACCCATCACACTTCCCAAACCACCGATGATCACCATGGCCAGGTATTGAATGGATATGGAGATGGTGAATTGCTCCGGACTGATAATCCGCAGGTAGTGGGCCCAAAGGGCACCCGCCACTCCAACGTAAAAGGAACTGATGGCAAAGGCCTTCATCTTGTAAAGGAACAAGTTGATACCAATCACCTCGGCAGCCAGATCCCGGTCCCGGATGGCCACAAAGGCTCGCCCGGTCCTGGTACGGAAAAGGTTAAAGGTAAAAATGGTAAAAAGAATGGCTGTGGTAAGGATGAGGTAATAATACCTGCGATCATTATTCAAGCTGATGCCGAACAATACCGGGGATGGCACTACCAGACCGTGTACCCCGTTGGTCACGTGTTCCCACCGGATGAGGGTAAATTCAATGATCACTTGGGCGGCCAGGGTGGCAATGGCCAGGTATAATCCCTTCAACCGCAAGGAAGGAACGCCGAAAACGGAACCGACCAGGGCTGTGACCAGTCCAGCCACCGGCAGTGCAATCCAGAAGGAAAGGCCCATTTTGGCGGTTAGAAATCCCGCCGTGTAAGCCCCCACCCCCAGGAAAGCACCCTGGCCGATGGAAATCTGTCCGGTAAAACCGGTGAGGATATTCAACCCCAGCGCACCGATAACGGCAATGCCCACCAGGTTGGCCAAGCTGACCAGGTAGTTATTTGCGCCCATGGGCAAGAGATACAGCAATATAATGATCGCAATCACCCGGAGTTTGGCGATGGGTGTAAAGTGAAAGGCCATATCCTCCCGGTAGTTGGTGGTGTAAACCCCCGATTCCATTACAAAGGGATTTCGCAGTTTCAACATGTTACACCCTTTCGATTATTGGTTTACCAAACAGGCCGTAGGGCTTAACCATCAGTACCAGCACCAGTATGACAAAGGGGGCCACCTGTTTTACCCCTGGCAGGAAGGGATCTAGGTATCCACCAGCTAGGTTTTCCAATACCCCAATGGTAAAACCGCCGATGATGGCACCGGGGATGCTGTCCAGCCCCCCCAGGATAGCCACCGGCAGCACAGTCAGGCCGATATAACCCAGGGAGGGGTTAACCCCGTTAATGTTGCCAAGAAGAATGCCGCCGATGGCGGACACCACCGCTGCAATAGCCCAGGTGGCGGCAAAAATCAACTTTACGCTAATGCCCATGGATAGGGCGGCTTGTTGGTCATCTGCGGTGGCCCGCATCGCCACACCCAACAAAGAGTACCGGAAGAACAGGGCGAAGATTACCAGCAAAAGTAGGGAAATACCCAGTGACCACAAGTAAACCTGGGACACCAGGACAGTCCCCAACTTAACCGGCGCCTGGGAAAACACCGTAGGGAACACCCGGGTATCGGTACTCCAGATTACCTGCATTAACCCCCTGAGGGCGCTGGACAGACCCAGTGTTACCATAATCACGGAAATAACCGGCTCATTAATGAAGGACCGCAGGACCAAACGCTCTAACAATAATCCCACCAGAAAACTGCAAATTACTGCCAAGATAACGGAAAGCAGAAAAGGCACCTGGAATTGCACCATCAGGGAAAGAGAAATATACGCTCCCACCAGCAGCAACTCACCCTGGGAAAAGTTGATGACATCGGTGGCCTTATAAATTAATACAAACCCCATGGCCACCATGGCATAGATGGCTCCTACCACAATACCGCCCACCAATAACTGCAAAAAGAACTCCATTATGCCACCTCCGACCTCATCTGAATTACCTTTAGGGCGGTCTCCACCAGAGCTTCCCGGCCATCCCGGTACTTCACTCGCCCGGCAACCTGGATCTCCTTTTCTTCCCCGTACAGAGCTTCAATCATATCCTTATATTTTTCATAAACATAACCCCGCCGCACCTTCTTGGTCCGCGTTAGTTCCTCGTCATCGGCATCCAGTTCCTTATGCAGCAACACAAACTTGGCAATCCGGGCGGCTTCCGGCAGGTTACGGTTGACCCGCTCCACCTCCCGCAGGATCAGTTCCAACACCTGGGGCTTTTGGGACAAATCAAGATAGGTGGTATATGGCAAATGATTATTTTCCGCCCACTTCCCCACATTGGCGTAATCAATATTGATCATCGCCGCCACATAGGGCCTTTCCCGCCCGATGACCACCGCCTCTTTGATATACATACTGAATTTGAGACTGTTCTCGATAAACTGGGGTGAGAAAATACTGCCATCGCTAAGGCGCATGACATCCTTGACCCGGTCAATGACCACCAAATGCCCGTCCTCTTCGATGTATCCTGCGTCCCCCGAGTGCAACCATCCCCCAGCCAGGGTTTCCGCAGTGGCTTCAGGATTCTTGTAGTACCCCTTAAAAACACTGGGACTGCGGGAAAGAATCTCGCCATCCACGGAGATCATCACCTCCGTCTGGGGTATCGGTTTGCCCACGGTATGGAACTTGATGTCGTCATCCCTGTGTACCACGGAAATGCCGGCAATTTCCGTTTGCCCGTAAATCTGTTTGAGATTAACACCCAGGGCGTGGAAGAAGCGAAAAACATCCGGCCCCAGGGCAGCTCCCCCCGTGTATGCCCTTTTCAAGTGAAACAGCCCTAACTGATCCTTGATGGCACTGAAAACAATCAGGTCACCCAAGGCATAGATGAACCTAAGCCGTAATGACGGTGCCTGTTTTTGAAATTTGCAGTCCGCCATACGGTAACCGGCTTCCATAAACTTGTGGTAACAGAACTTTTTAAGCCAGGTACTGTCTTCAATCTTCACCTTTACCTTGGCCACGATGTCCTCCCAGATCCGCGGAGGTGAAAACATCACGTGGGGACCGATCTCCCGCATATTTTGGGCGGTTGTTTCCGGCTCTTCCGGGAAGTTTACGGCACATCCGCAGGTCAGGGCTACCGACAGAGACATCATCTGTTCACCAATCCAGGCCAGTGGCAAAAAAGAAACAAGTTGGGCACTGGGATCAAGGGGATCCACCGCCAGCAAGTTATTACCCATTTGGATTAAATTCTTGTGGGTTAACATAGCTCCTTTGGGAAAGCCGGTAGTGCCGGACGTATAGCAAATGATGGCCAGATCCTCCCCATTGCCTGCCATGACACTTTCCATGAAAAAGCCGGGATGCTGCTCATGGTACCGCCGCCCCAGGGTCTCCACCTCCGGGAAGAACATCAAATATGGTTCTTTATAATTCCGCAGTCCCTTGGGATCGTAATAAATTACCTTTTCCACCTTGGGCAACTGGTCCATGATTTCGATTAATTTGTCAACCTGTTCCTGATCTTCCACCACCACAAACCTAGCATCGGAATGATCAATGATATAGCCTACTTCTTTATTAAGGGAATCCTGGTAGAGCCCTACTGCCACACCGCCGGCGGCTTGGGCGGCCAGTTCTGCATAAATCCATTCCGGGCGGTTATCACCAATGATGGCCAACTTGTCACCGCGCTGAAAACCCAGACTTACCAGACCCAGAGCAAAATCCCGTACATGGCCTAGATAGCTCTCCCAGGACACCTCCTGCCAGATGCCATACTCCTTTTCCCGCAAGGCACCTTTTTTACCATACCGTCTGGCGGCCTCCACTAAAAGTTTGGGTAGTGTATCCCCAACCAAAGCTGCCATACCCCCTTCAAACTGCTTTTTTAAACGGTTTTGGATCTGTTATACAGCTTCCCGCTCGCCGAGATAGGCCTCGATTACCAACGGATCCCGCTGCACCTCTGCCGGCGTGCCTTCCGCAATCTTGACACCGAAATCCAGCACCACCACCCGGTCGGAGATGTCCATTACAACACCCATATCATGCTCAATAAGGATAATGGTCACTTCCCTTTCCTCGGAAATGTCCAGAATAAACCTAGCCATGTCCTCCTTCTCTTCTGTATTCATACCGGCCATGGGTTCATCTAACAGCAGCAATTTTGGTTCAAGGGCAAGGGCCCTGCCCAGTTCAACCCTTTTTTGCAGTCCATAGGCCAAAGTACCTACCATTTTGTGCCGGATATTTTCAATTTCCAGAAAATCAATAATTTCCTCCACCACCCGGCGGTGTGCTACCTCCTCCCGCTGGGCCATTCCCCAGTAAATACCGCCTTGTAGTAAACCCGAACGCATGTGCACATGCCGGCCCAGCATTAAATTGTCTAGAACGGTCATATGTTTAAAAAGCTCGATGTTTTGAAAACTCCGGGCAATGCCCAGGGCTGCCCGCCGGCTGGCAGAAAGCCTGGTGATGGGCTGGCCCCGGAAAAGAATCTCGCCCTTTGCAGGCTTGTAGACCCCGCTAATACAATTTAAAAGACTGGTCTTGCCGGCCCCGTTGGGGCCAATGATGGCAAAGATTTGCTTATCCGGCACCTCAATACTGACATCGGTAATGGCGGCCACACCACCGAAATTAAGGCTGATGTTTTTGATCTCCAAGGTTGGAGTTAATCTGTAGTCCATCCTGCTCCAACTCCCTTTCCCTGTAATAGGGCCAGGCCAATTATTGGTCTTGGTCCCGTAAAAACAATAAATTGATATCCTGGCATCACCCCTGTGAGCGAAATCGTGCGCCTGGTGTTTTTTAATTATTTAGAATTTTGTTAATTATTGTACTACTTTTTATTTCATCATTCAATAAATATATTTCCTCGTGCTTCTACATAATGTAAAAAAAACCATTTGCAATGTTTTCACACTTTTTTGAAAACCTGCCCCAATTTTTTGATAAGTGAAATATAGAAGCCATGAAAAAATTACGATAAGCAGATCCAGGACTTGTATGCCGAGATTGGTCGCCTGACCACACAAGTGTCCTTATGCAGCCGGTGGCAGTTGTAGTGGTGGACGTATGTGTCTATGGCAGCTTGGGCTTGCTCCAGGCTCTCAAATCACTCCTGCTCCAGCACCTCTTCTTTGAGGGTACGCCAAAAACGCTCGATCTTGCCCCGGGTGGCCGGACTGTTAATCTTGGGGCGGATATGCCTGATGCCCCGTTCCTGGAGCAGTTTCTGAAACCTGTTGATTAGCCCATAGAATATGGTTTCGGAATAACCGCCTGAAGGGTTTAAGGAGGGCCCGATGGGGAAAGGAGAACTGCAGCTTTTTTCCTGTACCTACTAGTGGTAAAATCAAAGTAGCACCATTGTGAGGGAGAGGCTGAAAGTGAGCGATTCAATTGCTGCTAAGCAAAGGGAAATCGGGAAGATCATTGCTGACCGGAGTTTACCATACCACCAGAAACAATACCTGCTGGCGCTGGCGGCAGAGAACCTGCTGCCATACCCCCAGCTAAGCCCCGCAGCCCGGGATTTTATGGAACGGGGGATTATCCACGACCTGGACGAAGGGCACGCCCCATACCGTCCCCGCTACATACTGCCCGATTACGCCAAATTTATGGCTAATGGATGTACGTATCTGGAACTTGGCCCCCCCGGGAACATCATGGAGGCGGTGCAAAGTTTATTATTGTTTTATGCCTATGTTCCGTCCATCACTGGCTACCCGGTATACCTGGGCGATGGGGACTCTCTGCTTGAGCCTTTTGTGGCCGCTGTGCCGACAAAAGAAGCCGAGGCGTGGATTAAATGGTACCTCATCGGCGTGGACCGCCTGTGCCCCAGTGCCTTCACACACTTAAACATCGGCCCCCAAGAAACCGCTACCGGGCGCCTCTTGCTGCAAACAGATATGAGGCTGAAGCAAGCGGTACCAAATATATCCTTAAAATATGACCCAACAGTGACCGGCGATGGGTTGGCCCTTCTGGCCGCAGCCAGCGCCCTCACTACCGGCAAACCCCACTTCTGCAACCACCGCCTATTTACCAGCGACCTTGGCGAATACGGGATAGCCAGCTGCTACAACAGTCTCCCCCTTGGGGGCGGCAGCCATACTCTGGTGCGGATCAACGTGCGGCAGCTGGTACTTGAGCATGAGGTGCCGCTGGAGATGCTGCTGGATGAGATAATACCCCAAACCGCCGCTCTGGCGGTGGAAATCGCTAATGCCCGAGCCAGGTTCCTAGTGGAAGAGGCAGGCTTTTTCGATACTTCCTTTTTGGCCCGGGAAGGCTTCATCTCCATCGACCGGTTTACAACCATGGTGGGTCCCTTTGGGGTGGCGGAGGCGGTAAACCTGCTGATGGAACGGCAAGGTTTAACCGGCAAATACGGCACTGATGCAACAGCCAACCAGTTGGGATACTTGCTGGTGGAACGCCTTTATACTGAACTAATGGGCCATGAAGGTTTATACTGCCAAGGCACCGGCGGCCGGATGGCTTTCCATGCCCAGTCGGGGATTTCTGCTGATATAGATGAGACCCCGGGCACCCGGATTCCTATCGGTTCGGAGCCAACGGAACTCTTTGACCATATCCAGGCGGTGGCGCCCCAGCACCGGCGCTTCAATGCTGGTATATCCGACATCTTGGTATTAGAGTTAACAGCCAGGGACAACCTGCCAGGTGTGCTGAACATCATTAAAGGCGCCATGGCTGCCGACATGCGTACCATCACCCTCCACGCCTCCAACTCGGAACTGGTACGGATTACCGGGTACCTGGTCAGAAAGACCGAAGTGGAAGCGTGCAACAACCGCCAGGAATTGCGCAGCACCTCCTCCGTCTTTGGGGCGGAAGCAATTGCCAAACAGCGAACATTGGAGAGAAGGATCTACCGGTAGGTAAATGCGTACCCCATGGAACAATATTTTGAGGTGAAACATTGACGGGCTTAGTAACGAAGATCCTGAAATTCAGTCTGGTTGACGGTCCTGGCAATAGGACGGTCATTTTTTTGCAGGGCTGTAACATGGTTTGCCTGAACTGCCATAACCCCCACACCATCAACCGCTGTCGGCACTGTGGGGAATGTGTGTCTCTTTGCCCCAACAAAGCCCTGGCATTGCATGGAGGGGAAGGTGAAGGGGCGAAAGGGAGCGGGCAAGAAGTTATCCACCTTGCCAACCGGTGCCGGGACTGTGACCTCTGTGTGGCAAGCTGCCCTCATAACAGCACACCCAAAGCCAGGTTGATGGACGTCAGTGAAGTATTAGCGATAATCAAACAAACATCGCCCTTTATCGCCGGGATTACCGTTTCGGGAGGGGAGTGCACCACCCAGGCGGAATTTGTACGGGAACTTTTCACCCAGGTGAAAGCCGAAACCAACCTGAATACCTTTATCGATAGTAACGGTAATACCGACCCGAAGGCCTGGGACCGGCTGATGCCAGTAACTGACGGGGTAATGCTGGACTGTAAAGCCTGGGACCCGGACACCCATCGGTTGTTGACAGGGTCGGATATCCAGGCGATTAAAACCTCCATTATTCATTTAGTTTCTTTGGATAAGCTCTACGAAGTAAGACACCTGGTCATTCCCGGTTTCACCGATGACGAAACTCATCTTCGGTCCATGGTCGCTTTTCTGGCAGCCACAAACCCGCAAATAAGATTGGTGTTACAACGGTTCCGGAACCATGGAGTTAGGGGCCCATTGGCCGGTCACCCTTCGCCCAGTCAAGAGCTAATGCTTCGCTTCGCCCAGGTAGCGCGAGAGGCAAGGCTGCGAGAAATCCGCATAAGATAAGTCCTCTGCTGCTGTGGGAAAGGCCAGTTTGGCCAGGTAGTCGATGATTTCCCGCCGACGAACTATACCGATGAAAATCCCTTCATCATCGGTTACCGGCACAAAGTTCTGGTGGACCGCCACTGTAGTGTCGAGTAGAGGTATGCCTCGCAGCACACCCTCCGGGTAGAAGGGCCACCATTCGGTGGCCCAACCCCCACGGAACCCGGCGTGCGAATTTCCCGCACCGGGCTCTTCGGAAATTGACTCACAGCATTGTGTATGCTTTTAACCCACCCGCCGGGAAGTTCCCGTCCTTAAGCGAAGCGAAGG
>DDKM01000059.1:0-26769 GCA_002339345.1 Firmicutes bacterium UBA2598
ACCTGTGATGTTTGCGGCAAGTGCGCCTGCGGCCCCTGTGCCCTGGCGGCCCCTGGATATAACAAAATGTCCGCCGGTCCGGCGGGTGCCGGTAATTCGCAAGGGGAGGATGGGAAGCTGTGTCGGAACCAACGGTAGTACGAAGTGCCGCCAGACCGGCCCCTGTCAATCCCTATGCCATGCTGGCCCTGGGAGTGCTGGGGATGTCCTTTGCGGCACTATTCTCCAAACTGGCGGCCGCCCCGCCCCTGGTAATTGCCGCCTACCGCATGGGTTTTACAACCATGCTGCTTTTGCCGTTGGCGGCAACAACCTACCGCCGGGAAATCCTCGGCTTCCGCCGGCGGGATTTACTGGTGGCCATGGTCAGCGGCCTGTTCCTGGCCTTGCACTTTTACACCTGGATCACCTCTCTGTACCACACTTCGGTGGCCAGTTCCACCGTCCTGGTCACCACCCAGCCCTTTTTCGTGATGATCGGGTCCACCCTTTTCCTATCGGAACGGGTGCCCTCCCGGGCTTTGGGGGCTGGTATGCTGGCCTTTGCCGGCAGCGCCCTCATCGGGATTAACGATTTTCGCATCGGTGCCGATGCCCTGCTGGGTGATCTGCTGGCCCTGGCCGGCGCGGTGCTAATCGCCTCTTATATCCTTATCGGCCGCAGCCTGCGGCAGCGCTACTCTCTGGTCGCCTATACCTTTGTGGTTTACGGGAGCAGTGCCTTGATGCTGTTTCTGCTGGGACTGGCTGCTGGTACCCCCTTTGGTCCCTATCCTATTCACTCCTGGATTTACTTTTTGCTGCTGGCGGTGGTCCCCACCCTCTGCGGTCATACCATTTTCAACTGGGCCCTGGGTTATCTGAAGGCACCGGTGGTTTCCATCAGCGTATTGGGGGAGCCGGTGGGGGCGACCATCCTGGCCCTGGTGTTTTTGGGCGAGGTGCCAGCTCCGCTGCAGGTGATCGGCGGGGTGGTGATCATTACCGGTGTTTACCTGTTCATGATAGTGTGCCGCCAAGGGGAATAGTGGTTGGGGCATTATACCCGGGTAGGCTGGTTTAACGGCAGGAAAATGGCCGTGGGCCGCGAATAGCTATTTTTATAAGCAGGAACGGAAAAGGGGGATAATATTTAATGGCCCACGAAGAAAAGGTTGAGCTGATGCATCACTATTACACACCGCAAACTTCCGCGGAAACCAAGGCTTCCGTCTTTGTTGCCTTTGCAGCCCTAACCCTAATGGGCGTCATTTCCCTGGCCCTGGCCACAGTGTTGTAAAAATCAATTAAACAGTAGAAGCCACTCCATAATAGGAGTGGCTTCTATAGCAAAGAGCCCGTAATGACCTTCGCTCCGGCTACCACGCATTTCTGCATAGCCCACCGCAACCTTTCGGCTACGATAGACCATTACGGAACCCATGATAACCTTGGCCCGACCACCATAACTACCTTAGAAGCCTGCAGTGATCTCTCGACCACTACAGACCTCCAGACCCTGCGGTATTTCCCCAAGTCCTGCGGCAACCATGGTGATCTTTGCTCGACCATGATCTATCCCTTTTAACCCGGTAATGATCTTTAGGACCATTACCGAGCCTTACAGGACAGACCATGATCTGCCCGCCGGCCAGCATTGAGCCAGAATATGACCCAATACTGACCTTTGGCCGACCACAACAGAGCCCTGAACAGACCCTGTAGCAGTCTTGGCTCGGCCATTACGAACCCTGTGACTCTATTGTCTCCCGCCCCAGCATTATTATTACAGTGAAGATCAGCCTTATTAAAAAATTTTTGCCAACCATCAAAAGGGCTAAGGATTGTAGGCCGGGGAAAGATAAAGAACCGGAGAAGTACAGGGCTGTTACTCCAAAGCTGCTAGTTGCATTCATTCAGAAGGAGTATTAAACTAACTGGTAAAGTCTTGCTGGAGGCGAACCGGCATTGCAGAAAAGCCTGCGGCCACCCCAGATCTTAATTTTCGGTTTTTTGCTTATTATCTTGATCGGTACTTTTTTGTTAAAATTGCCCGTGGCCTCGGCGCAGCAACCCTTAACATGGCTGGAGGCCCTGTTTACCGCCACCTCGGCAGTGTGTGTCACCGGCCTGGTGGTGGTGGATACCGGTACCCGGTTTACCATTTTCGGTCAGGCTGTTATTTTGGCGTTAATCCAGTTGGGCGGCCTTGGCTTTATGACCTTTGCTACCCTGGTGGCCTTTGTCCTTGGCCGCCGGATTTATTTCCGGGAACGCCTCCTGCTACAGGAAGCCCTCAACCATTCCAGTGTAGAGGGTATCGTCCGGATGGTCCAGCGAATCGTTGTATTTACCCTGTTAATGGAGGGTTTCGGCGCTGTTGTGTTCACCGCGCGTTTAACACCGGTGGTGGGCTGGCCGGATGGTATATGGTATGGCCTGTTCCATGCCGTCTCCGCTTTTAACAACGCCGGTTTTGACCTGATGGGCAATTTCCAAAGCCTCACAGGGTTTGTGGCTGACCCGGTGGTGAATCTGATGGTGGCCCTGCTGGTGGTTATTGGTGGTTTGGGATTCGCAGTAATCACAGACATGGTTTTTATGCGCCACTGGTCGCGGTATAACCTGCATACCCGCATGGTACTGGTTACCACCCTGGTGATGCTGGCCGGTGGGTGGCTGTTTTTTTGGCTAACGGAAAGGTCCAACCCGGCCACCCTCGGTTCCTTGGATTCCGCCACCCGGGCCATGGCTGCGGCCTTTCAGTCGGTTACTGCCCGCACGGCCGGGTTTAACACCATTGACCAGGGCGCTTTGCTTTTACCCAGTCAGTTTTTCCTGCTGTTTTTGATGTTTGTGGGTGCTTCACCCGGTTCTACCGGCGGGGGGATTAAAACCACTACCTTTGCCACTCTGATCCTGACGGTGCGCCATATCATCCGCCGCCAGCCCGATGTGGTACTGTTCGAGCGGCGGCTACCGGAAATGCAGATCCACAAGGCGGTGGCAATCTTTTTCCTTTCCATGTCCTGGGTGTTGCTGGCCACCCTGTTACTGGTATTCACCGAAGGGGCGGACTTGTTAACCACCCTTTTTGAAGTCGTTTCCGCCTTTGGTACGGTGGGATTAAGTCTTGGGTTGACTACGGAATTATCGGTGGCCGGAAGGGTAATTATTATTCTGACCATGTTTTTGGGCCGGTTGGGACCCCTTACAATATTCCTGGCCCTAGCGGCCGGAGAGCAAAAAACCTCCATCAGGTATCCGGAAGAACGGGTGCTTTTGGGATAGGAGTGGAAATGATGCAAAGAAAACAGTATGCGGTCATTGGCCTGGGCCAGTTTGGCGCACCTGTGGCCAGGGCCCTCTCTAACCACCACCAGGAGGTGCTCGGCATCGACAGTTGTGAAGCCCGGGTACATGCCATCATGGGGGAGATCAATCATGCCGTGGTGGCGGACGCCATGGATGAAAATGCCCTTAAGGCTTTGGGATTACGCAACTTTGACGCGGTAATCGTTTCCCTTGGTGAACAGACTCAAGCCAGCATTTTGCTCACGGTGATTTTAAAGGAGATGGGAGTGCCCAAGGTTATTGTCAAAGCCCACAGTGATGTGCACGGACGGGTGTTGGATAAGGTGGGTGCCGATTGGGTTGTGTATCCCGAGCGGGATATGGCGATACGGTTAGCGCAACGGTTGGCCACACCGGGGGTGATGGATCACATTGATCTATCCCCGGATTATGCGGTGGTGGAAATGATTGCCCCACAGCAGTTTAACCAGCAGACCCTGGGCAAGCTGAATCTGCGTGCCAAATATGGGGTAACGGTGCTGGCCATTAAACACGGGGATCAAATAAAGGTATCGCCGGGAGCGGACACCCCCATTGGTGAGGGGGATATTCTGGTGGTGCTGGGGGATAAGCATGGATTGGACCGGTTTAACCGAATAATTTCATAGCAAAAGAGCCCGTAATGACCTTCGCTCCGGCTACCATGCATCCCTGCATAGCCCACCGCAACCTTTCGGCTACGATAGACCATTACGGAACCCATGATAACCTTAGCCCGACCACCATGACTACCTTAGAAGCCTGCAATGATCTCTCGACCACTGCAAACCTCCAGATTAAATAAAAATCCTGCGGCAACCATGGTGATCTTTGCTCGACCATGATCCATCCCTTTTGACCCGGTAATGATCTTTAGGACCATTACCGAGCCTTACAGGACAGACCATGATCTGCCCGCCGGCCAGCATTGAGCCGGTAGATGACCCAATACTGACCTTTGGCCGACCACCACAGAGCCCTGAACAGACCCTGTAGCAGTCTTGGCTCGGCCATTACGAACCCTGTAGCCATATTGTACCCCTGTGGGAACAGATTATTAGTCCCGCACAGCACAAACAACATGGTAATAAATTACAGCAAGCCATTGCCGGCTTAATTGGGTATACCCGTCCATTTCCCTTCATAGAATCAGGCAACCATAAAAAGGGGGGGCGATGGATGCTTTTTTTTGTGAAGGACAAGTTTGTGTTGGGGATGGCCCTGATGCGTGTACTGTCCGGGTTAATTGAGCTTTCAGCGGCTATATTGATGTTAAAATTGAACAGGGTGGATCAGGCCTTGAAAATCAATGCCGGATTGGCAATGGTGGGTCCCACGGTGCTGTTGATCGTTACCGCCATCGGTTTGGCCGGTCTGGCCGGTAAAATCGCCCCCTGGCGGATGGCCATGATCATCTTGGGGGTGGGACTGATTATATTTGCCGTGCGCCGGTGAACACAACCTATGGGGTCTGAATAGATTAAAACCAGGCTGAAGGGGGGGTGATGGACATCGCCCCAGGGCGAAATTTCTAACAGGAGTTGATCTTCCCATGAGCCAGGTGGGCAGGTTATCGGTGTGGGCGGACATTTTGGATTTCCCCATGGTGGGCAGGCGGGCCAAACCCCGGGACCAGGGCCTGACCATGGTTATCGACAAGGGCATGGGGTTGACGGAGACCAGGGAGCTTTTGGATCTGGCGGCCAATTATATCGATTTCATCAAACTGGGCTTTGGCACTTCTGCCTTGTATTCCACCCGCCTGTTACAGGAGAAAATCGGCCTGGTGAAATCATACGGGGTGGATATATTCCCCGGTGGAACCTTCCTGGAGGTGGCAGTTTTACAGGGTAAACTGGAGGCCTACCTGGAAACCTCCAAAAAATTGGGGTATACTTTCATCGAGGTTTCCGATGGCACCATCACCATGACCAGGGACGTGCGGGACAACTGTATCGCCCGGGCCAAGGCATGGGGATTCGGTGTGATCACCGAGGTGGGGAAAAAGGATCCCCGGGACCGGGTATCCACCATGGATCTGCACCGGCAGGTGCAAATGGACCTGGAGGCGGGAGCCTACAAGGTGATTGTGGAGGGGAGGGAATCCGGCAAGGGTGTGGTTATCTACGATGCCGATGGACGGATTATGGCGGATGAACTGGCGGATCTGGTGGCCAATATTGCCGATGTGTCCCGCATCCTTTGGGAGGCGCCCTTGAAAAACCAGCAGCAGGAATTGATCATGTGCTTTGGGGCCAACGTAAACCTAGGCAATATCCATGCCGGCGATGTGCTGGCCCTGGAAGCTTTGCGGGTGGGACTGCGAGGTGATACCCTGCGGGCGGCACTGCTGGCACAGGCCGGTGTTTAAAAGGGCCAACCGGGCCGGGCGAACGCCCGGCCTTACTACGTGGAACAGGGGTGATGGGGAATGCGCATAGAAGTTTCCTTGACTGCCGGCTCCCTCCCGGAAAGGGTGGAAGATGATACTACGGCGGTGGTGCTGGATGTGCTGCGGGCCACCAGCACCATCTGCGCCGCCCTGGCTGCCGGTTGCCGGGCGGTGATCCCGGTGGCGGAACCGGCCCAGGCGGAAGCCCTGCGGCATCACCACAGGCTGTTGGGCGGGGAAAGGGATGCAGTGCGGATTCCCGGTTTTGATCTGGGAAACTCGCCCCTGGAGTATACGGTGGAAACAGTAGGCGGGCGTGAGGTGGTACTGACCACTACCAATGGTACCCGTACCCTGTTGGGAGTGGCCGGTGCCCGGCGGGTGCTGGCAGGGGCGGTGGTTAACGCCAGGGCGGTGGCGGCAGCCCTGCGGGGGGAACGGGAGGTGCTGCTCGCCTGTGCCGGTACCCAGGGCCGGTTCTCCCTGGAGGATTTTGCGGCGGCCGGCCTCATTATCCACCACCTGGCCGCCATGCAGCCCGTGCTCCTGTCCGATACCGGCAGGGCTGCCCGTGCCCTTTACCAAGCCTATGCCGGTAGGCTGGCTGAGCTTTTTACCGGCAGCAGCCATGGTCGACACCTGATAGAACTGGGTTTTGCTGCCGACCTGGAGTGGTGTGCCCGGGAGGATTGGCTGGAGGTGGTGCCGGAAATGATCGCCGGCCGTATGGTCCTCGCCAATAATTAGTAAACACCGGGTTGCCAATTTTCTTGTCCTGCCGGAATGGGGAAGCCACCGACCTGGTCTATCTGATGTTTTTCTCACGGCCCTACTGCCGGTAAGCCGGGGGTTCCAGCAGCCACCCTTTCCTTCACTATCCATTCTGGCTGGACAGAACAACCTGAAAATACCAGTCATGACACCCCCTGCCCGGCATAGCATGGAGCAAGGGGGTGTTGCCATTGGAAATCAGGTCCCTGGAACTGTTGGCAGACCACTTGTGCTGGCTGCAAGCGGGTGACCACTTTCACCTGGAAGTCAAGGTGAACCACCTGCCGGTGCTGGAGCTGGCCAGCCGGGATCATTACCACCTGTCCGGCCTGGTACTGGGGGGCCGGCGGCTGGCAGCCACCGGCCGGGAGAGGGATTACAGCTACAGCCACTGGGCGGGGCGGGCCTCGGTGGAGGCGGACCCGCCGGAGGCCCGGCAACTCATGTTGGAGACATGGGATCACCCCAGGTTGTACATCACTACCAATGCCTTCCGGAATCCCGGCTGCCTGGCGGTGCAAACGGTATTGCGCTGGTGTTATGGTCCTGGGTACCGGCTGCTGGAACTGCCGTTGCGCTCACCGGCAGTGGATGTGGAATGCCTGGACCGGCACCGCTATATGCTGGATCTTACTCCCTGGCTGCGGGTGTTGTGGCAGGAAGGGGCAAAAAAATTGGGCCGGGTAGCACCCGGCCCCAAATAGGAAATTTATATTAAAGGAAGTGACGGCAAGATCGGGACTGGTTCCCCCGCCACCACCGGGCCGCACACCCCACTCCTGCTTCCCATAGAATATTGTACCGATTTTACGGGGGTGGGAGCATGTATGCGGCTGTGGAGATTTACACTGAAAAACCATTGTGGATCAAGGAGGACAGCTTTTTACAGACTGCCCTGCGGGCAAGGGGAATTATCCTCCCCGGTTCAGTCGGGTATGACCGCTACCGGCTGCAGGGGGTGATTACCAGTGGTAAAAGGGTGGCCGCCCTGGGGCGGGACTGTAATCACGAGCTTACCAGTTTGCCGGCGGGCTTGGGTCCCCTGGAAGCGTACCCCGGCCGGTTCCTGGACCTGTCCACGGGGGAGCAGGATCTGACCCTGGAACTGGCCACAGACCTGATCCTGGATCCCGGCATTCTGGCCGATGTCCTGGGTATCCGGCTGGTCAACAGGCAGGGCAAGTGTTTTGATATTCCCCTGTGCCGGCCGGATGTGGCCATCTGGTGGGAGGGCCGGGGTAAGTATGCCATTCCCCTGACCGGTCTGCTCCATGGTGCCCTGGCCTTGTCCCTGCACTAAACAACATATTTAAATGAACAACGGAGCCAGCACCACGGCGACAAAACCGGCGGTCAAAAGGCGCATCACCGCTCCCAGTACCGCTGCCCCCATGGCTTCCCTTTCCGTCAGGTCGGTGGAGTTTGCCCATACGGCGGGGATCTGGCCGAAGATGACGGAGAAGGGGAACCCGGAGGAAGCCAGCACAAAGGAGCCAAGGACCAAGGGGGGAGCGATGGAGGCGGCATCCGCCGCTACGGTGTTTTTCAGGATCCCCATGGCCAGGGTCGGGGACACCAGGATGGACAGGATACCTGTATCCGGGTGGATGGACAGGCCGCCCAGGACGGCGGTGAGGGTGTTTTTCACAGGCGCCCACAATCCCAGGTGGTCCAAGCCGCCGATGATGGCGAAAATCACCACACCGGCGGGGATGATGAGCAGGAATAACAGTTCGGCGCCTTCCCTGGCCGCACCGAAAATGGTGGGCAGGGCCGGGGTATTGGGGGTGAAGCGGGGCAGTTCATCCAGGCCTACGGCCTTGGTCTTCCGGTAAACGGTAAAACGCAGCAAGGGCGGCACCACCAGCAGGGGAAGAAACAACACCACGATGATGACTGGAAAAACCTTGATCCCCACGGTGGTCATGGCCAAAAGACCGAGCATAAAGGTAGAGAATGATTGCTGGGACTGTACCATGGTGGCTACGGCAATTTTTTGCTCATCCTTGGTGGCGCCCGCCTTTTTCAAAATGGGTCCGGCAATGCGGCCGGCGGCGTTGATGTCCCCGAGGATGTTGTAAACAGCAGGGATGATCACGGCGGAGTTCACACCAAAAAACTTCATGACGGGAACGAAGATGCGCATCAGCGCGTCGGTAAAGCCCAGGCGCTCCAAAATGCGGCCGATCATCACGCTGACGATGATGGCCACACCCACGGTGGATGGTGTCCATACCCCGTTGTTCCAGTTGCCGAATATAAACACCCGGAAAATGCTGTAGGCGTTATTGACCATGGCGTCAAAAACGCCGGCAATGGAGGCGGGTTTGAACAGCAGCCCGATGAGGGATAGGATGACAAGCCCCATGCCCACATACTCGATGGTGGTGATTGCCCGCTTGCGAGTGGTGATTTCCGCTTCCGTTCTGGCCATTGCAACTTTCCTCCTTTTAAGTATTATGATCATGAAATTTTACTTGGCGGGAATCAAATACCTTTCTGCGATATTCCTGGCATAATTGCGAATGGTTTCATTACCCGCCCGGTACAGTGGCGTGCTGGTCACCCGTTCGCGGAACAGCACCACTTCCACCTCCGGCAGCAGTGACTGCAGGGCATAGGCCAGGGGCATCCCGTTTTCCAGGATTTCCAGGGCGTGGGTGTTGCCCACGATGAAGTTCAGCCCCAGTTCCTTGGCCTTATGCACCAGCGGGCTGTCCGGTTTGACCCGGCTAATGCTGCAAATGACGGTATCTGTTTCCGGGTGTTCCCGCACCGCCTGTTCTAGCTGCTGGGGTGTCAGCCCGCCATGGGGGGTGATGTGGATAATATTGGCTACCGGGTTGTGGGGTTCCCCATGGAACAAAAGGGTGCCGTTTGCGGCAATGGTCTCCTGGATTTCCCAGCAGTCCCGCAGTTCCTGTTCCCTGGCCAGCAGGTCCCTTTCCTGGGTGGTCCCCATGAAGTTTTCCAGCCGCTGCAGGACATCTCCCACCGTTTGCACTTCCGGCAGTGCCTTGCCGAAAAACACCACGTTCCCCGGAACCCCGCCGTAGGCTACCTCCACCCGGAATGTTTGGTGACCATGGATAAAGGGTATGCCTGGATGCAGGCCGTGGAATGCCTCGTGCAACTCCAGCACCGCCAGGTTATACAGGGAAAGGTAGTACTTCAGGGGCACACCGCCAGAATTGGCGGCATCGGCGATGGGATGGTGGGCTACGATGGCGTCCACTCCGGTGGCGCCGGCCAGTTCAATCCCGCATTCCGTCAGGGTCATGGCCACCGCCAGCTTGCGCACCGGCTTCTCCGGGTCTCCCCACACCAGACCGGGGGTTTCCATCACCTCCTTGCCGGGAATGTTTGATGATTTGATCATCACAAAACGGTTCTTGCCGGATGTCAAATGGGACACATCGGTGATGACGCGGCCACCGGTAATCCGGTCCAAAGCGCGCACTACATCGGCGATAACTGTTGGATTTGGCATCTCCTACCTCCTCACTGTTTTACCCATGGCTCCCTCCGGTTGCTTTGCCTGTGGGCGGTTGAAACGATTCACCTCCTGCATGATGGTTTGCGGGAAAAATAAAAACCGCCTGTCTAAAGCACAACAACACCAGGCTGGAACAGTTCCTCGTGTTGATTGACTTTAAACCGGCGGTCTTTTGGGCTCTCCGCGTCCGGAGTTCCCGCAACCATCAAGTTTAATTTATGATTTTGAACATGCCCCCTTCCCGTCAAAGGGTCAGGGGCTTGTCCATTCTTGAGAATATTCTAGCACATCCCCACTAAGGTGTAAACAGGTCATCCAGAGATTGTTCGGTAACGATGATGGTGCCGGCAATTTCCGTAAAGGGATCATAATCCTTCAGTACGGTTTTCACCTTGATGGCAGGGAACTCCCTCTCAATGGCCGCCTTTAACCTGGCTTTGTTTTCATCCAGCAGCGCCACATCCGCCAGCCTGGTTACAAACCGGTTGGTCTTGTCAAGGGAACCCAGTCCGGCGACCCGTTGATGAATAGCCAGGATGACAATTTTGGTACCGATGACATCTACCCGCTGGCGTTTAACCCCCGTGGCAAACATCTCCTGGTTAATGGCATTGTAGATGCGCATGATATGCTGCTTGAAGGCGCCATGGGATATTTCCACCTCTTTCCCTCCCGGCAGACATTTGTCCTTTTTATTCGATTTATTCACCCATTATCCTGCCTAGATGGTCGGGTTGCGAAAAATTAACTTCCACCCGGCCGTACTGATCAATAATTCTACTACCCTCCGGCAGGGAATATGATGGAAGGGGTGCCTGGACACGGGGTGCCCATACCCAAGGGTGTAGGGGGGGGACCAGTGAGCCCTTCGATGGCTTTGATGCTTTTGATTCTGGTGCTGGGCATTGTGGGAAAATCCAATATCGTTGCGGGAGCGGCAGGCATCTTGCTGGTATTGCAGGTGACTAACATGCAAGGCCTGTTCCCTGTCCTACAGGCCAGGGGCCTGGAAATCGGTCTGATTTTCCTGGTCATCTCCGTCTTGGTGCCCTTTGCCTCCGGGAAGGTCACTTGGGGGGAAATCGGCAGGTCCTTTGTTACCGTGCCGGGCCTGATCGCCCTTGTTAGCGGCGCCCTGGCCACCTATATGAACGGCCAGGGCCTGGACCTTTTGCAGCGGGTGCCCTCACTGATGATCGGCCTGGTGGTTGGCTCTATTATAGGGGTGTTGTTTTTCGGCGGAATTCCTGTCGGCCCTTTGATGGCGGGCGGTATTGCCGCCGCCCTCCTGGCCGTTGGCCAGTGGTTGAAATGATGTTCAACATGGAGGAGATTCCCCCTTCCTTAACGAAATACCCCAGAGGATCGTTGGATCCATTTTCTGGGGAGGGAGTTGGCGGTGAACATACTGGACGGGATTATCCTGGCGGTGCTGGTGTGGGGGGCGTGGCGGGGTTACCGCCAGGGGGCGTTAAACGCCCTTACCGGTTTGGCCGGCTACCTGGTAGGACTTGTGGTGGCCGGTGTGTATACCCGTGGGGTGACCCTCTATCTGGAAAGCAATTTTGGCCTGGTCAGCAGCCTGGCGGTCAAGTTGAAATCCGCCCTGCCTTTAAGCGCTCCTGTCGCCCAGTTGGACATGGGGTTGGTGGGAACGGCGGATATTACACCCCTGCTGGAACAGACTCCCCTGCCGGGTTTTCTGCAGGACAGGCTGGCCGGTTATGTGGCATCCCCCGTTACGGCCATGCCGGCGGTCAAATACCTGGGGGACGCCATTGCCCAGGGTCTGGCCTTGATGCTGATGCAGGCCGCGGTGTTTCTCGGCCTTTCCTTTCTGGTGGTGGTGATGCTGAAACTGGTGGCCGCCTTCCTTACCAGGGGTTTAAGGGCCACTCCCCTTGGTCCGGTCAATGACCTGTTGGGCATGGTGGTGGGAGCTGGCGTGAAAGCACTGGTGCTGGCGGTGTTGCTGGGGTTGCTGGTACCCATGGCTGCCCTGGGTTCCGGTGGCAGCACCAAGGGGATGGCGGCGGTGGTGGGTGGCTCCAAACTGGCCCAGACTTTGCTGGCCTTGTTCACCACCCTGGGCAACCGCCTGTTGGGCCTATTCTAGCCTATAATTAAACATTTTGGGCAAACCTATGCTTGATCGATCAATACGGGCAAGCCGCCGGGAAAGGATGATGGCGATGGTCAGTTCTGGCAGCCGCTTAAAGGAGGAACTGCGGCGCATGGCGGAAGAGTGGGGGGCTGACCTGTTCGGGGTGGCCGATCTCTCCCCCGTCCGGCAATACATAGAGGAAACCTTTGGCGATGAACTGCTGCACCTGGATAAGGCAGTGGTTTCGGCAGTATTTTTCCCCGCCGGGGTGGTCAACCAGATCCGGGAGGGGCCTACTCACACCTATCTGTACTATTACAAGGCTCTGAACACCCGCCTGGACGACATTGCCCTGCGCCTGGCCAACAGGCTGTACCGGGAAGGGTACCATTCCTTTCCCGTGCCCGCTTCCCAGCGGGTATCGGAGGACAAGCTGGCGGGCATCTTTTCCCACCGCCTGGCCGCTAGCCTGGCGGGGTTGGGCTGGATCGGGAAAAACTGTGCCCTCATCAACCCGGAGGTGGGCCCCCGTCTCCGCCTGGTCACTGTGCTGACCGATGCACCACTGCCGCCGGATCAGCCCATGGGGGACCGCTGCGGCAAGTGCACCGCCTGTATGGAGGCCTGTCCGCCCGGGGCGATTAAGGGGGTGGCTTTCCGGCCGGAGGACCCGCTGGAGGCCAGGCTGGATGCCAGGGGTTGTGATGCTTACCAGTCCAAGGTGCGGGTTTCCTTTGGCAAACGGGTTTGCGGCAGGTGCCTGGCGGTCTGCCCGTGGGGGGAAAAACCAAAGCGACGCGGCTATGGAGGAAAAGGGAGGTTGACCGGTGATGACGGTGGATCAGAAAACAGAGACAGCGGGACAGAAGCTCTTTAAAGAACTAGCCCGCCAGCGGGTGCTGGTATGGGACAGGGAACCGGACATCAGGGAAAAGGCCATGGCCATGGGGGAACATTACCGCCGTTTTCTGGATGCCGCCAAGACGGAGCGGGAAGGGGTGGAATACTGTTTGGCCTGGGCGGCGGAGAGGGGGTTTAAGCCCCTGGCGGACCTGGCATCTGCAGACCTGGTACCGGGTTGCCGTTTCCTGGTGGAGATCCGGAACAAAGCCCTGGTGCTGGGTGTTTTGGGCAGCGAGCCACTGGAGCGTGGCTTTAATCTGGTGGGAGCCCACCTGGATGCCCCCAGGCTGGATTTGAAACCCTTGCCCCTCTATGAGGCGGAGGGGTTGGCGTTATTGAAAACCCATTATTATGGCGGTATCAAAAAGTACCAGTGGACGAGCATCCCCTTGGCCCTGCACGGGGTGGTGGTGAAGGGTAACGGGGAGCGCGTCAAGGTAATCATTGGTGAGGACCCGGCCGATCCGGTGCTGGCCATTACCGACCTGTTGCCCCACCTGGCCAAGGACCAGATGCAGAAAAAGATGCAGGAGGCGGTGGCAGGGGAGGATCTGAACATTGTGGCCGGCAGTATGCCCCACCCCGACCAGGAGGTTAAGGAGCGGGTGAAGCTAGCGGTGCTGGAATGGCTGTACCAGCGGTATGGCCTGGTGGAAGAGGATTTCACCAGCGCCGAGCTGGAAGCGGTTCCGGCCGGGCCGGCCCGGGATGTGGGGCTGGACCGCAGCCTGGTGGGCGGGTACGGACAGGATGACCGGGTGTGCTGTTTTACCGCCCTGGCTGCCCTGGGGGATTTGACCGGGGTGCCCCGGCGGACCGCCCTGGTGCTGCTGGTGGACAAGGAGGAAATTGGTAGCATGGGTAGTACCGGCATGGAATCCCGCCTGCTAATACACCTGCTGGAGGAAATCCTGACTGCCCAGGGTGTTCCGCCTTACCCGGCGGCGAGCCGGGCACTGGCCAATGCCCGGGCCCTTTCGGCGGATGTCAATGCCGCCATTGATCCCACCTTTGAAGGGGTCATGGAGAAGAACAATGCCGCCCGCCTGGGCCATGGGGTAGTGGTGACCAAGTATACCGGTGCCGGTGGCAAGTACAATGCCAGTGATGCCCATGCCGAACTGGTGGGTGAGGTGCGGCGGCTATTCAACCAGCACGGCATCGTATGGCAGGTAGGTGAACTGGGTAAGGTGGACCAGGGCGGCGGCGGCACCATCGCCCGCTACCTGGCCAACCTGGGGATGGACGTGGTGGACTGCGGAGTGCCCCTTTTAAGCATGCATGCTCCCATGGAATTAGCCAGCAAGGCGGACATCTACATGACCTACCGGGCCTTCCTGGTTTTCCTGTCCAGCTAGGGGTCGGGAAGGAAAGCCCGGTGGACAGCCGGCAGTCCGGTGAAGCTATTCCTGAAGGGAGCCGGTACATTAAACAATCGGGTAGATTATTCCCGGGGGGTGAGGATCATGGATGCCCAGATCAGGCTGACCAGTTATGCTACTGCCGCGGGGTGAGCGGCCAAGGTGGGTCCGGGGACCCTTAACGAGGTGCTGGCGAAACTGCCGGTATTTGAACATCCAGACCTGCTAATCAGTGGGTCCAAGCTGGATGACGCCGGGGTGTTCCGGCTGTCGGAAGAACTGGCCCTGGTCCAGACGGTGGATTTTTTCACCCCCATGGTGGATGACCCCTATATCTTCGGGCAAATTGCGGCGGCCAACGCCTTGAGCGACATTTATGCCATGGGAGCGGTGCCGCTGACCGCCATGAACATCACCGCCTTCCCCACCTGTTCCCTTGATCTGGCCATTTTAGGGGAGATCCTGGCCGGTGGTGCGGACAAGGTGCTGGAGGCGGGGGCGGTGCTGGTGGGCGGGCACACCATCGAGGACAAGGAACCGAAATACGGGTTGGCGGTTACCGGCACCGTCCATCCCCAAAGGGTGGTGTCCAATGCCGGCGCCCGTCCAGGTGATGGGCTGGTACTGACCAAGCCCCTGGGTTCGGGGATTGCCTGTACCGCCATCAAGGCTGGCCTTGCCCCGGCGGAACTGGTGGATGCGGTGATCAACACCATGACCGCCCTGAACAGGAAAGCGGCAGAGGTGATGGCCAGGGTGGGGGTGCATGCCGCCACAGACATCACCGGCTTCGGATTTCTGGGCCATGCTTATGAGATCTGTGCTGCCTCTGGGGTAGGGATGTCCATCCAATTGGCCATGGTACCGGTAATTCCTGGTGTTTGGCCGGCGGCGGCCATGGGGCTGGTACCGGGTGGAGCCAGGCGTAACCTTGCTTATCTGGCGGACAAGGTGGAGTGGCAGGGCGAGGTGTCGGCGGTGGACAGGGATATTCTGGCAGATCCCCAGACTTCCGGCGGTCTTTTGATGGCTGTGCCGGCTGGGAACCTGGAGCAAGTGGTCAGCGAACTGGCGGAGTCGGGTGTGCCGGCGGCGGTGGTGGGGGAAGTGACTGGCCGTTCCGGTGTCATTGAAGTGGGAGGGAGATCCGGTGGAAAATAATGTGGTGGATGCCCGGGGGTTGGCCTGTCCCGAACCGGTGGTGAACACCAAGCGTGCCCTGGACAGCTTGGCTAGTGGCGAGATTATCACCATCGTCGACAATGAAATTGCCAGGGATAACATCCTCCGCTTTGCGGAAAGTCAATGCCTGCAGGCCAAGGTGGAGCAGAAGGAGAATGATTTTTACATCCGCCTGACCAAGGGAGGGGTGGTTGTTGGCATGCACCCGGAACTGGCCACAGCAGGACATCAAGTGTTGCTGATCACCGCCAACACCTTGGGCAGGGGTAGTGAGGAACTTGGGCGGGTGTTGATGCAGAGCCTCTTTTACACCCTGGTGGAGAGGGAGGGAGCCTTCCGGCACATCATTCTGATGAACAGCGGGGTACAGTTGGCCTGTGAGGGATCCCCGGTGTTAAATCACCTGTGGCAGTTGGAACGGCGGGGAGTGGAGATCCTGGCCTGTGGCACATGTTTGGATTACTATGGCCTGAAGGCTAAACTGTCCGCCGGCAAGGTGAGCAATATGTATGCCATCATGGAACACCTGGCCGGGGCGGTCAAGGTGTTGTCCTTGTAGCATTCCAAAGGAGGTGGTGTTGTGACTGGACAAGCTTTGGAAAACAGCCGGCACCACCGGTTGGTGCAGGCCCTGACGGGAGAGGAACCGGAACTGTCCAGGGCGCTGGCCCGGTTGGGGGAGTTGTCCCTCAAGGAACGGGTGGAGGTGTCCCTGGCAGCTTACCCGGGGATGTCCGGTACTACCTTGGCCCGGGTGGGCCCCCTGTTGGCCATGGCTGCCGCTCCCCTGCGTCGAGCACTGCGGGAGGCCCGGGAGCCGGCGATCCGGTGTGCCGCCGCCGATTTGCTGGGCTGGTGCAGGGTGCCGGAGGCGGCCCCACCCCTGGTGGAAGCCCTGGCGGACAGGGGGGACGGGGTAAGCCTGGCGGCCGCCCGGGCCCTGGTACGCCTGGGTGAGGCGGTGCTACCGGTGGTGCTGCCATCCCTTTACCGGTCCGAGCCGGGTGTGGCCGGCCGGGCGGGGGAGGTCCTGGCCAGCCTGGGAGAAGTGGTGGTGGAGCCACTCCTGGCGGAGTTGCCCCGGCTGCCGGCAGTGGGTCAGCAGGTGGCGGCCCAGGTGCTAGGGGAAATTGGTGACAAAAGGGCGGTACCGGGCCTTTCCAGCCTTTTAGACAGTAATCTGGTTCCGGTGAGGGTAGCGGCGGTACGCGCCCTGGCTCTCCTTGGGGGGGATGCAGTCCTGGCCTATTTAGGGTTATCCCTGGGTGATCCCAGCCGGGAGGTGCGGGCGGCGGCGGCCCAGGGCCTTGGTCGCCTGGGAGGCAGGCAGGCCGTGGAATGGTTGCAGAGTGCCCTGGCCGACGCTGAGGCTTGTGTCCAGGTCAGCGCTGAAGAGGCCCTGACCCGGTTGGTATCAAGGAGGGAGAACTAGGCATGGGTTTGTGGGAATGGTGGCCTGCCTCGCCAGGTTTGGGAGAATGGTCCTACTGGCTCCAGACCGGTGTGGTACTGTTGCTGATTTTGCTGGCGGCTCGCCTGGTCATTGCCATCGGCGGGTGGATGCTGGGGCGAGTATTTCGCCGCAGCCAGCCCTACGGCGGCCTGGCTGGGATGATGGAACAGGTGCTGCGCACTTTACTGGTATGTGGTGTTTATTTTGTCTCCCTCCTGTTCGCCCTTGAGGTCTTTGAAATCAGCGTGGTGGGACCGGAGGATATCAAAGGCGTCGGCGGCACCCTCCTCAGGGTAGTTGCTATCCTCCTGGTGGCAGGCATGCTGCTGCGATACGGCGGGGTGGTGGTGGACCGGCTTTTTGCGCCGGAAGGCCAGCCGGTGGGCTGGTTGCAGGACCGGCGGGCTCAAACCCTCCGGGCGCTTTTGCGGAGTGTGCTCACCTATGCCATTTATTTCATCGCCGCCCTGATGATCCTGGAGACGGTGGGGGTGCGCACCGGATCTATCCTGGCTAGTGCGGGTATTGTCGGCCTGGCGGTGGGGTTCGGTGCCCAAAACCTGGTCCGGGACATCATTACCGGATTTTTTATCATTTTTGAAGACCAGTTTACCGTGGGTGATTATGTGACCACCGCCGGGGTAATGGGGGTGGTGGAGGAGTTGGGCCTACGCACCACCCGGATTAGGGAATGGACCGGGCAACTGCATATCATCCCCAATGGTGAGATTACCAAGGTCACCAACTTTAACCGGGGGCCGATGCTGGCGGTGGTACTGATGCCGGTACCCTACGACGAACCGCTGGACCAGGTCATGGAAGTTTTACGGCGGGAAGCGGAGCAGGCCCGGGGTGAAGATCCCGCCATCCTGGAAGTACCTGTAGTGCAGGGTGTGGTGGAAATGAATGACGCCGGGGTGGTGATACGGGTGGTGGCCCGTACGGCGGCAGGGGAACAGTGGCGGGTGGAAAGGGAATTGCGCAAGCGCTTTAAGGAAGCCCTGGAAAGGGGCGGCTTGCGGGTGGCCTTTCCCCGGCACCTGGTGGTACATAGGGATAGCCGGGGGAATGGTTGAAAAAGGAGGAACGGTGCTAATGATCAGGCGTTTTAACCTGGGGGATGTGGTCAAGCTGCGCAAGGCCCATCCCTGTGGCAGTGACCAGTGGGAGATTACCCGGATTGGAATGGATTTTCGCATCAAGTGCCTGGGCTGCGGCCACCAGGTGATGATTCCCCGCCCCAAATTTGAAAAGGCGGTCAAAAGGGTGGTCAGCACCACGGTGGCACCGGAGGGTGGACCGCCGGTCCTGGATTAGCACTTTCTGACCGATTCATTTCCAGGTTAGCTCCGTTGGGTTAGCGGCAGATCGGCCGGCATGCCGGACGAAAGGTCATGCCGGTTCCACCAGTAGCGGCCGGAATTGGGGCAGGTAATTGGGGTGATTTTGCAGGGTTTCCCGGTCTGCATAACTGCCCAGCAGTACCGGCACCCCTACCGTTGCGGCAATGGCGGCAGCCATGGAATCAACATGGGGACAGGGTCTGGCTGAGGTGAACAGGCAGGTTGGCAAAACGATGGCCCTGGCTCCGTCTTGGCTAGCCATGTCCCTGGCGATATCGGAGGCGTGGTTACCAGGGCAACCACCACAGGGCTCCATGGCAATAATGGCGGCTTCCGGGAAGTTGCCCAGCGGCCCTTTTTTTTCGGCAATGGCCTTGAAACACAGGATGTGGGAACCAATGCCCGGACAACCATTACGCCAGTGGTTTTGACAGACAATGATGCCGATAGGAAACAATTACCAACGACCTCCGACCATTTTTTCCAATAAGGGCATTTCGATGTTGATTTTAGCATGTCCTAACCATGAATTTTGTCGTTTTGAACAAGGACGATTGTTATTTTTGATTTAGCCCCTGCTCAAAGGAGAACCTCCATGATCAATGTACGCAAGCAGGGGGTTCCCCGCGGTCTCACCAGACAGTTGGTGAAACTGGCCACCCCCATTGTTCTTTCCAACCTGGCCTATACCCTGCTGGGAGCGGCAGACACCCTGTTCATGGGCAGGGTCAGCATCACCGCCCTGGGGGCGGTGGGACTGGGTTCCATCACTTTTTTGACCGCCTTGCTGGTGCTGCGGGGCACCATTAGCGGCACCACACCCTTCGTGGCCAGAATGTACGGTGCCGGCGATCTGCCGGCCGCCGGCAGGTTTTTGCAGCATTTCATAACCCTGGCCTTGTTGATTTCCCCATCCGCCCTGATTTTGCCGTGGGTCTTCAAGGGGTATTTCCTGCTCATCCGGCCGGACCCCGTGATAGCTGTGGAGGCCATGGTCTATATGAACATCCGGCTGGTGGAGGTGCCCTTTTCCCTGGTAGCCGCCGCCCTGTCCGGTTTTCTGGTGGGTATCGGGAATACCCGTCTGCCCATGATCCTGGCCACTATTACAGTGTTGTTCAATATTGCCGCCAATTATGTTTTGGTATTTGGAAAGTTGGGCCTTCCGGCCATGGGGCTGGCCGGTGCCGCCTGGGGGTCGGTGCTGGCGGTAATGGTACAGGCAGTACTGCTTTTACTAGTGGTCTTTATCAGGTACAGTTACCATTACCACCTGACCGCCTGGAGTTTGCCGGGGCTGGCCGATGTGGGCAAAATGGTGAAGGTGGGCTTTCCCATCGGTGTGGCGGACAGCATCGAGGTGGGTTCCTTTTCCATCTTCCTGGCCCTCATATCCAAACTGGGTACAGTGGAACTGGCGGCCAGCCAGATTGCCAACCAGGTGAGCGCCCTGGCCTTCATGCCCGGTTTCGCCCTGGGTGTGGCCACCGGTTCCCTGGTGGGCCGTTATCTGGGAGCTGATCAACCTCAGGTGGCCCAGGCGGTGGGGTACCGCGGCGCTGCCCTGGGGGTTGGGGTAATGGGCTGTCTGGGTCTTATATTCCTGGTATTTCCCCGGGAGTTGGCCGGACTTTTCACCAAGGACCCGGCGGTGGTGGGGCTGAGTGTCATCCTGCTTAGGCTGATGGCCCTGTACCAGATCTTCGATGCCTTGAACATCGTGTTCCGGGGAGTGCTGAATGGCGCCGGCGATACCCGTTATACCATGATGGTAACCCTCCTGGCTGCCTGGGGCGTGTTCCTGCCCGGTGTATACCTGGGCGCCTTCGTGCTGGACTGGGGAGCGGTGGGCGCATGGATTGGCGCAATTGGCTACCTGTTCCTGCTGGGCACCGCCTTTTCCATCCGGTTCTACCGGGGACGGTGGAAGACCATTCTCCTGGGATAACACACATTTTTGGGTAAAAAAATAGCCAACCCTTGGCTTTTCCGGCCACAGCCCCTTGCCCTGGCGGTCAAGGTGTGATATTTTAAGGGTTAGCGGTTGCTCAACCGGCTGCCGCTCCATTCTGCCCGCCCCACTTCCGTGGTGGGGCCGCTAGTCCGCGGGGAGGAGGTGAAGTTAATTATGCGTACCTATGAACTGCTGTACATCATCAGGCCGGACCTGGAGGCGGAACAAATTACCGCAGTGGTGGAAAAGTTTAAGGCCTTGCTGGAGAACAACGGTGCCGAGATTACCAGGCTGGATTCCTGGGGCAAGCGCCGCCTGGCTTATGAAGTCAAGGATTTCCGCGAGGGCTACTATGTCCTGGTGCAATTCAAGTCCGAGCCCCAGGCGGCTGCCGAGCTGGACCGGATCATTAAGATTACCGAGGAAGTTCTGAAACACCTGATTACGCGGTTGGATGCAGCCTAAAACCAGCAGGTTTGGAAAAGGAGTGTGGGTCCTGTGCTGAACCGTGTAATTTTGATTGGACGGCTGACCCGTGATCCGGAATTGCGCTATACCCCCAGCGGTGTGGCGGTGGCCAGCTTTACTTTGGCTGTGGACAGGCCCTTTACCAACCAGCAGGGCCAGCGGGAAACGGATTTTATCCGCATCGTGGTGTGGCGCAAGCTGGCCGAGGTTTGTGCTAACAACCTCGGCAAGGGCCGTATGGTGGCGGTGGATGGTCGCCTGCAGGTACGCTCCTACGAAGCCCAGGACGGCAGCAAGCGGCAGGCCGCCGAGGTGGTGGCAGAGACGGTGCGTTTCCTGGATTGGCCCAGGGAAGGGGCAGGTGCCGGCCCGGGCATGGGGGACACCGATGCCTTCATGCCTGATTACGGGATGATGGATGAAGGGGAAACCCCCTTTTAGATTGTAATACCCTTTGGGAAGTCGTTAAGGAGGTATATTGATTTGAAACGTGACCGTCGGCGCTCCCGCAAGCGGGTTTGCAGCTTCTGTGTCGACAAGATCGAGCACGTCGATTACAAGGATGTAGGCAGACTGCGCCGTTACATTACCGAGCGGGGGAAAATCCTTCCCCGCCGGATTTCCGGGAACTGCGCGGGCCATCAGCGGCAGGTCACCGTGGCCATCAAGCGGGCCCGGATGATTGCCCTGTTGCCCTATACTACAGAATAGCCGGGGAGGGAGCGAAAAGCTCCCTCCTTGTACATATTGCGGGAGTAGGGGAATAATCTGTTTAAAACCTCAGGCAGGA
Organism: Firmicutes bacterium UBA2598; assembly: GCA_002339345.1. GTDB lineage: Bacteria > Bacillota > PH28-bin88 > PH28-bin88 > PH28-bin88 > UBA2598. Next base: position 21,530 of record DDKM01000059.1, read on the forward strand.
AAAGCCGCGGTGGTTAGAGAAAAGGAATCCTGCCGAAAGGGGGAGGATCCATGCCAGTTGGGGAACGTGAAGTGGATATCGCCCGCAATATCCGGATGCTGGAGTGGTTGAAGGCAGAACTGGTATCAGCGGTGGGTACCCTCCTCAGGGGTGCGGTGCGCGGTGGACAGGAAGCCCTGGTGGATGGCCTGGCCGGTGTACTGATGACCACCTACCTACTGGGCCGGCGGTTGGGAATCAGCTATGCCCGGATGGAGAGCCGCCTATTGGACAGGCTGCGGGCAGGCATTGCCGATGACCACGAAGCGGAGCAGTGGTTTGGAGATCTTTCCTCCCTTTTACACCATTTGGAAAGCAAGAGGTGACTTAGTTGGCCGAAGCAAGAGTATCCGCCCTGGTGGAAGGGGCCATATTGGCTGCCCTGACCGCCGTTCTGGCCCTGCTGGGCCTGTTTATCCCGCCTTTGCAGGTGGTGACCAACCTGATTTGGACCATCCCCATCGTGGTACTGATTGTCCGGCGGGATTTCCGGACCGGGGTGATGGCCACGGTGGTGACCGGCTTGGTGGTGTTATTGTTCGTCGGGCCGGTGCGTGCCCTGTTCCTCATCCTGCAGTTCGGGGGGCTGGGGTTGGTATATGGTTACCTGTTCCGCATCCGTTCGGGGGCGGGCAAGGCTATCTTAGGGGGCGCGGTGGTGGCGGCGGTGTCCATCGCCCTGACCATTGGTCTGTCCCTGGTCATTTCCGGCATGCCCTTTCAGGATGTGGATGCCGAAATGCGCCAGATTGTGGACTCCGCCATGGAAATGTATGCCAGGATGGGTTTGCTGGACCAATTGGAAAGGCAGGGCACCGACCCGGAAACCCTCAAGGTCTCCCTGGAACAGATGGCCAGGCTGATGCTGTTATTGCTACCGGGGGCCATGGTGGCAGGAGCCGCCATCTCCGCTTTTATTAATTTCCTGCTGGCCCGGATGGTGCTTTTGCGCCTGGGCCTGTATGCGCCGGAACTGCCTCCCTTCCGGGAGTGGCAGCTGCCGTGGTACGGGGTGTGGGGGATCATCATCGGACTGGCCCTCTGGCAGGGGGGGGATTACTGGCAGTGGCCTGTGGTAAAGGTAATCGGCCAGAACATCATGTATATTTACTTCCCCCTGCTTTTGGTGTCCGGCCTTTCCGTCCTGACCTTCTTTTATTACCGGGTCAACCTGTCGCCCTTTATCAAGGTGATGGTCGGTTTGCTCATCATGCTCAATTTTCCGCTGGCCATGATGGCTGTGCTGGCGGTGGGGCTGTTCGATCCCCTGTTTAATTACCGGCGTTTGGCGAGAGGAGAGTGAAGGGATGAAGGTAATCCTTACCGCTGATGTGAAAACCCTGGGCAAAAAGGGTGCGGTGGTGGAGGTCGCCGACGGCTATGCCCGCAATTACTTGCTTCCCAGGGGGCTGGCCATTGAGGCCACCGCCGGGGCTTTAAAGGAACTGGATCAGACCAAAGGCCGGGTGGACGCCAAAAAGGCCCAAGAATTGAAGCAAGCCCAGGCCATGGGGGCCAAGCTGGCGGGAGCCTCCGTCCGGATTGCCTCCAAAACGGGGGAGGGCGGCCGACTGTTCGGCTCCGTCACCAGCAAGGAGATTGCGGAACAAATCCAGAAGCAATTTGGCCTGTCGGTGGACAAGCGCAAGATCGATTTGAAGGATCCCATCAAGACCCTTGGCACCTATCCGGTTACCATCAAGTTGCACGCCGAAGTTACAGTTCAGGTTTTCGTTGCAGTAGAGGCCGCAGCAAAGGAAAGGGGTTAAGGCAACATGAAGGGTATTCTGGAAGAGTACCTGAAACGCAAACAGGAAGCAACAGAGATCAAGGACCGGGAAGATGTCGCCCGGATTACGAGGCAGGTCAAGTCTCTGTACGGGGTGATGTGCGAGCTTTTTGGCACCGATCGCATCGTCCTGAAGGCCAGCAAGCTGGAGGCCCTTCCCCTTTTGAAATCCGAGGATGTGGGGGAAAGGGTGCTGGGTTTGCAGAAGCTGATCTATGAGGACCCCACCATGGACCAGGTGCCCACCATGGTGGAAATACCCGCCATTTTGGAGCAAATCGAAGAGGAGATTGCCGACTTTGTAGCCAGGCGGGCGGTGGAGGAAAACCTGGAACGGAAAATCGCCGAACGGATGCAGGAACGGCACGAGGAGTACGTCCAGGAGATCAAGATGCAGATCCTGCGGGACAAGGCGGGCCCGGAAAACGCCCAGACCTTGAAAAGGCTGGCCATCCTGGAAAAGATGGAGCACACCAAACTGGCCCGTTCGGTGATGGAGGTGTTGCGTCCACGGCGGCTGGAGGAAATCGTCGGGCAGCAGCGGGCGGTGAAGGCACTGATATCCAAAATCGCTTCCCCCTTTCCACAGCACATCCTGCTCTATGGACCGCCGGGGGTGGGTAAAACAACCGCCGCCCGCATCGCTCTGGAAGCGGCCAAGAAACTGCGCCACAGCCCCTTCGGGCCGGACGCCCCCTTTGTGGAGGTCAATGGTGCCACCCTGCGGTGGGATCCCCGGGAGGTAACCAACCCCCTGCTGGGTTCCGTCCATGATCCCATTTACCAGGGAGCCCGGCGGGATCTGGCGGAAACCGGCATTCCGGAGCCCAAACTGGGTCTGGTCACCGATGCCCATGGCGGTGTGCTATTTATCGACGAAATCGGGGAAATGGATCCCCTGCTACTGAACAAGTTGCTCAAAGTGCTGGAGGACAAGCGGGTGGAATTCGATTCCTCCTACTACGATCCCCATGATGACAACGTGCCCCAGTATATCAAGAAGATCTTCGAAGAGGGCGCTCCGGCGGACTTCGTGCTCATCGGAGCGACCACCCGGGACCCGGCGGAAATCAACCCTGCCATCCGTTCCCGTTGTGCCGAAGTTTATTTTGACCCCCTTTCTCCATCGGACATCAAACAGATTGTCCATAATGCATCGGAAAAGCTGGATGTGGAGCTGGAGCCGGGGGTGGCGGATTTAATCGCCGAATACACCATCGAGGGCCGGAAGGCCAACAACATTCTGGCGGATGCCTACAGCCTGTGCCTGTACCGGCGGGAAACCGCCCGGGGCCGTAAGGCTAAAAAGGTGCAGGTGACGGTGGCCGATGTGTACGAAGTGGTGCAGAGCGCCAGGTTGACGCCCTACGTGACGGTGAAGGCTTCCGACCAGCCGGAGGTGGGCAGGGCGCTGGGCCTGGCGGTGGCCGGTTTTGTGGGCTCGGTGCTGGAAATTGAGGCGGTGGCTTTCCCCGCCCGGGAACAGGGCAAGGGGACCATGCGGTTCAACGAAACAGCCGGGACCATGGCGAGGGATTCGGTATTCAACGCCGCTTCCGTTTTCCGCCGGCTGACGGGTGAGGAACTGGACAATTACGACCTGCACATCAATGTGGTGGGCGGGGGTAATATTGATGGTCCCTCCGCCGGTGCGGCCATTTTGCTGGCGGTGATCAGTGCCGTGAAGGACCGTCCCCTACGCCAGGATGTGGCCATTACCGGCGAGTTGTCCATCCAGGGCCGCATCAAGCCGGTGGGCGGGGTCGGTGAAAAGATTCACGGTGCCAAACAGGCGGGCATCAAAACGGTGATTATCCCCCGGGAAAACCTGCCCGATGTACCAGTGGGGCTGAAGGGTGTGGAGATAATCCCGGTGGAGACCATGGAGGAAGCCGCCAAGGTGGCCTTTGGCGCGCCATTTGAACTGGGAAAGGCCAGCAGCCAGTAGATTGTCTACGGAACTTCTAATGGTTTGCAAGGAGTGGGTGGGTTGGATGGGTCTGTGATGCGGGTACCACCCCAAAATATTGAAGCTGAACAGGCCGCCCTGGGTTCCATGCTGCTGGACCGGGAGGCCCTGTTCAACGTACTGGAAATTCTCACCCCGGAGGATTTCTATCGCGACGCCCACCGGGTGATCTACCGGGTCATCCAGCAGCTGGCGGAGAAGGGTGAGCCGGTGGACCTGGTGACGGTCTGTGATGCCCTGCGTAGCCGGGGAGAAGTGGAACAGGCCGGCGGCATTAGCTATGTGGCGTCTCTGGCCAATGTGGTGCCTACCGCCACCAGTGCCGCTTATTATGCCAGGATCGTGGCGGACAAGGCGTTGCTAAGGGCCATGGCCCGGGCCGCCACCGGCATTGCGGAACGGGTCTATGCCGGCGGTGATGAGGTGGCGGAAATCCTGGACGAGGCGGAAAGGCTGATCATGGGGATAGCCCAGCGCCGCCGCCAGGACGGCTTTGTGCCCATCAAGCCGCTGTTGAACGAGGTCTTTGACCGGTTGGAGATGCTCAGCAAGAACAAGGGGGGAGCCACCGGGATTCCCACCTTCCGGGATCTGGACCGGCTGCTGTCCGGCCTGCACCCCAGTGACCTGATTATTTGCGCTGCCCGGCCCGGGATGGGCAAGACCTCTTTTTGCTTGAACATCGCCCAAAACGTTGCGGTTAGACATCATATACCGGTGGCCATCTTCAGTCTGGAAATGTCCCGGGATCAGCTGGTCCAGCGCATGCTAGCCTCCCAGGCTATGGTGGACCAGCACCGGCTGCGCACCGGTTACCTGAATGATCATGAATTGCAAAAACTCTACGAGGCGGCAACCCCTCTGTATGAAGCCCCCCTATTTATTGATGATACGCCTGGTATTTCGGTCATGGAGGTGAGGGCCAAATCCAGGCGGCTGCAGAGCGAGCACGGGCTGGGCCTGCTGATCATCGATTACCTGCAGTTGATGCAGTCTACCTCCCGCCGGGCGGAAAACCGTCAGCAGGAAATCTCCGAGATATCCCGGTCATTAAAGGCGCTGGCCAGGGAACTGAACGTACCGGTACTGGCCCTGTCCCAGCTTTCCCGGGCGGTGGAGCAGTCGGGGGACAAGCGCCCCAGCCTCAGCCATTTAAGGGAATCCGGCGCCCTGGAACAGGACAGTGACTGCGTGCTGTTCATCCACCGGCCAGAGTACTTCGACAAGGAAACTGACAAGAAGGGGATAGCGGAAATCATAGTGGCCAAACACCGCAACGGCCCTACCGGCACAGTGGAGATGGCCTTCCTGGCGGAATACACCCGGTTCATGGATCTGGCCAGGGATGTGTAACAATTTAGGCCAAGCTATAGTCACGATGGTTGCTAGTTCCAATGTCAAACATGTATATCGTGCGTATGTCATACGTGCAGGGATATTTCA
>DDKM01000059.1:27107-36387 GCA_002339345.1 Firmicutes bacterium UBA2598
CAGGGATATTTCAAGATGAAGGGTTATATTATCTAGTGCCGAGAATGGTAAGGGTTACCCCTGCCAGCAGCATCAACGCCTTGTGGAGCGGAAGTTTGGCGGCAACCCCGGCCAGTCCCACTGCACTGACAAAGATTAAGACAAAGGGGCCGATGGCTCCCAGGATGCCGTTAATACGCAAACCCTGTTCCACCGAATTGAGGCGGAACATAACGATGGCTGCCACCAGGTTCATCAGGCCGAAGATGAGACGGGTCGCTCCCATGGTTAGCACGAACTTATCCATTTGCTGTCAACTCCCTTTTTATCCTTTGTCCCGGGATCTCAAACCCGGGATATTTTATTTTAACATCACCGAAAGCCAAAGGCTATCCAAATTTTTTATCTTTTTGTCATGGCATCATATGGTATAATTGTTAAGGCCATTGCCTGTGAAGCAAAGGGGGGTGCGGCTGATGCAGATTTATTACCCGCCGGAAGCTAAGGGACTGAGTAACCTGCGATGGCTGGGAATTGTCACGGGACTGGTCACCGGCCTGCCGCTGGTCTTATGGCTACAGGGCGGGCCTTTTCCCGGTAAAGGACCGGTAGGGGTTCTATTTCTGGCTACCTTCGTCGGTAGTGTGGCCCTTTTATGGCACTATTACCGTTCCTTTCAAAACCTGGCGTACCATTTGGGCGGAGAGGGTTTGGAAATCAGGTGGGGCTTTCGTCCGGTAATCATACCTTATGCTGCCATTGCCGCAGTCCAGCCGGGCCAGATCAATTATGCCGTAAGCCGGATTGTGGGCATAGCTTTATCCGACCTCCGTCAGGGGGTGTTCACCGCCGGCTCCCTGGGGGAGGGGACCCTTTACACGGTGGGAAAGGAAATCATCTGGATCCAGGCCGGTGATACCCTTTACGGCATCAGCCCGGCCGACCGGGAGGGTTTTTTGGCCGCCCTGGAACAAAAAAGGGCGGAGCTGGGCCTGACATGGTCCCGCCAGGCAACCCGGGCCCGTACCCGGCCGCAGCCCAACCCCTTCAAGGATAAGGTAGCGCTGGCGGGCATAATAGCAGGTGTAGCGTTAATGGCGGGGATGTGGGTTTATGTGGCGGCAAAAATTCCCCAGCTGCCGGAGAAAATACCCATGCACTACAACCTGGCGGGCCAGGTGGACCGGTGGGGACCACCCGTAGAACTCTACATCATGCCCGCTATAGCCCTCGTGTCCTGGTTTGTCCCGGCGATAGTGGGGCTGGTAGTATTCCGCAGCCACCAGGGCGCAGGCAGGGCCATTGTATGGCTGTCCACCGCTACGGTAATTTTCCTGTTCTTTATACTGGCGGGCATGGTCAAAACCGGTCTTGCCCTGTAGCCGGACACGGCCACGTTATATGGAATAGGAGGCGACCATGCAGCAGGCGATAGAAACTTCCCTTGTTCCAATTGGCAAATACGGCTATGCCATGGTGTTTTTGGGGACCGCCGTTGACCACGGCGGCATTCCCTTTGTGGCGTTCCTGGCGGCCCGCCGGCGGGAAAGTTAAATAGCACAGCCCTCCGGCAGGTTGGAGGGCTGTGTATTTTGATGGCACTTATGGGGCCGGGTAATGGCCGGCCGTTTTTTCGCCCGGCGATAGGGTGCTTAATTGGTAAGGGCTTGTAAAGGTGCCGGGATACGGCCACCCCGGGTCACAAAGGCGGCTGCCCCGAAGGGGTGCACCTTCATTACCGGAGCTCGGCCCAGCAGGCCGCCGAATTCCACCAAATCCCCTTCCTTTTTGCCTGGTGCAGGGATGATCCGTACAGCGGTGGTCTTGCCGTTGATCATCCCGATGGCGGCCTCATCGGCGATGATGGCGGCCAGGGTTTCTGACGGTGTGTCGCCGGGGACAGCGATCATATCCAAGCCTACGGAACATACACAGGTCATGGCTTCCAGTTTATCAAGGGACAGGGCGCCCGCCTCCACTGCGGCGATCATGCCGGCATCCTCGCTGACGGGAATAAAGGCACCGGATAGCCCTCCCACATAGGAGGAGGCCATGGCTCCGCCCTTTTTCACAGCATCATTCAGCAGGGCCAGGGCGGCAGTGGTGCCGTGGGTGCCGCACCGTTCCAGCCCCATGGCCTCCAGGATGTCCGCCACACTGTCGCCGATGGCCGGCGTGGGTGCCAGGGAGAGATCCACAATGCCAAAGGGCACTCCCAGCTTATGGGAGGCCGCCCTTCCCACCAGTTCACCCATCCGGGTAATCTTGAAGGCAGTTTGCTTGATGGCGGTAGCCAGGGTACCGAAATCAGCCCCGGGGTGTTTCTGTATAGCCCGCAGTACCACCCCCGGTCCGCTCACCCCTACATTGATGACACACTCCGGTTCCCCCACACCGTGGAAGGCGCCGGCCATAAAGGGATTATCCTCTGGCACGTTGCAGAAAACCACCAGTTTGGCGCAGCCAATGCCGTCCCGGTCGGCGGTCAGGGCGGCGGTTTCCTTAATTATACGGCCCATCAGGGCCACGGCGTCCATATTGATACCCGCCTTAGTGGTAGCCACGTTAACGGAGGAACAGACCCTTTCAGTGGTGGACAGGGCGGAGGGAATGGCACTGATCAGGCTGGCGTCTCCGGCGGTCATCCCCTTGTGCACCAGGGCGGAAAACCCGCCCAGAAAGTTAACGCCGGTGGTTTCCGCCGCCCGGTCCAGGGTTTGGGCCAGCTGAACAAAGTCCTCCGGACTGTATCCATCGGCGATGAGGGCCACCGGGGTGACGGAGATACGCTTGTTAACGATGGGAATACCGAAGTCCTGTTCAATCTCCACACCTGTTTGCACGAGGTTCTGGGCACACCGGCAGATCTTGTCATAGACCCTTTGCCGTAGCCGTCCGGGTTTCCCCCCGGCACAGTCCCGCAGGCTGATGCCCATGGTGATGGTCCTGATGTCCAGGTTTTCCATCTGCACCATGCGGATGGTTTCGTATATTTCGCTGCTGGAAAATGAAAGTGGCATTAGTGGCCTCCTTCAGTATTAGTGCTCTTCATTAGTGTTCATCTGAATAGCTGGCTGCCTTGGGGCCCTGGCGTCCCACTGGCCGGTCTACCAGCCCGGCCTTCAGATCCGGTGCATGAAACGAAAAACTTCCTCGTGCTGGGCGTTGACCTGTACGCCAATCTCCTCTCCCTTAGCCATCAGCAAATTCTTCAGGGTGCCGAAGTCCACATGACACCTGGAGATATCCACCAGCATCACCATCACCAGGAACTCCTGCATGATAGTTTGGCTGATGTCCAGGATATTGGCGTTAACTTGAGCCAAAACACCGGTGACTCCAGCAATAATGCCCACCTTGTCTTTACCGAGAACGGTTACGATAACTCGGTTATCTTGATCATCGGCAAACAACAACATACGCCCCTTTCCGTCCGTCCGGCAAATGTGGCCGGGCTGGTAACTTTACTACGATTGTAATGGTAGCCTGCCTTTTTGACAATGGATAAAAAACGGTGTCCGGCCTGAAGGGGGAAGGATATGCCTGTTTGAACAATGGCGATCCCGGCGGCAGGATTTCGGGGTTCATATGGCTAAAAGAATGAAAGCAATCACCCTTGCCCAGGTTGTGGGGCTGATCATCGGGCGTGGAAAGATAAAATATGGGTTATAATAAAGAAAATACCAAGAGCGGAGGGCGGGTTAGGTGCGAGTTTTGCAGGGAATTGCCGCCTTGATCCTGGCCATTATGCTGGTTGTCACACTGCTTGTTGGCCAGGGGGGCTTTTTGGTCAACCGGACCCTTCTGCACACAGATTTTTACATGGATGTTCTGATAGCGGAACAGGCTCTGCCGGATATCCGGGATCATCTCTTACAGGGTGCTCTGGCAAACTCTGCCTTGCCGCCAGAGGTGCAGTCCAGCTTGATGATTATACTTTCTGAAGCCATTACCTCCACCTGGATGGAAGAACAGTTGCGGGGCGCACTGGACAACCTGCTGGCCTACCTGAAGGGGAAATCCAGTTTACCCGAAGGGGAGATCTCCCTGGTAGAAGTGAAGTCCACCTTGGCCGATGTGGCTACCCAGTATGCGAGTAGAAGGGATCTACCGGCGATTCAGGCTAAGGCAGCCGGGGTAGTGATGGCGGGCATGGCAGGAGAACTGCCCGACGGCATTCCCGTCCATTCACTGATGGCAGAGGAGGATTGGCAGGTTTCCCGGTTGATGGCCGGGTGGTTGACCCGTTTGGGTGCAATATCTGTAGTAATCACTGTACTGCTGGTAATCCTTTTGCTTGCGGTTGACCGCCGCCATGGTTGGTCCTGGGTGGCTGGGTCCTTTGTGGCCGGCGGAGGAACGGCATTGGCCCTTTCCGTCTTGTGGCACCGTTTTTGGTTGCCCCCTGCATACCTGTTGGAGTTCCCTTTGTATACCGAGGCTGCTGAGATATTGGCCCTGCGCGTCCATGGGCTGTTATTGGCAGCCCTGGAGGCTGCCGCAGGGGTACTACGCGGTTTCAGCCTGTTCCTAATGGCTCTCGGCCTGGTGACCGCCGTGGTTCCTGTCGTGGTCCGCCGCCGTGGGGTAGACCCTCCGGTTTAGATCTGGGAGGTGATTGAGATGATCTTGGTGAGTGCCTGCTTGGCGGGCCTGCACACCAAGTATGACGGGGGAAGCAACCCTGTACCGGCCATCGTGGAATTGGTCCGGAGCGGTCGCGCCATTCCGGTATGTCCGGAGCAGCTGGGAGGGCTGGCCACGCCAAGGCCACCGGCGGAGATGGTGGGGGGTGATGGGCACCAGGTATGGTCCGGCCTTGCGCGGGTGCTCACGGGTCGGGGTGATGATGTTACCACTGCCTTTCGCCGTGGAGCCCAGGAGGTGCTGGCCCTGGCCCGCCTGACAGGGTGTACCGGCGCCGTTTTGAAGGAGGGCAGCCCCTCCTGTGGCGTGAACCGGGTATATAACGGCACCTTTTCCGGGGTTTGCGTATCCGGCTCGGGGGTGACCACCGTCCTGCTCCAAAGGAACGGCTTCACGGTACGGAGTGAACGGGAGTGGTTGTTGAAGGCAGGAATTAGCGCGTCCGGCGGGGAATAAACATATGTGCAAGATCCCCGGCGCCCACTGGCCCGGGCAGATTTTTCCCTTACGGGAAAGGAGGGGTTCCCTTGAGTTTTGGTGGTATTCCCGGCCTCGGCAGGTTGTCCGTCCGGCTGGGTGCCAGGATGTTTTCCCTATTTTTGCTGGTCATCGTCCTGGTGTTTTTACTGACCAGCTGGTACACCGTCTCGGAGCACGAACAGGGTATGGTGCTTACCCTGGGCAGGTTTACCGGCTATACCGATCCCGGTCTCCACTGGAAGGCACCGTGGCCCATCCAGAGTGTAGAGGTGCTGCCGGTAAAAAAAACCTTTGCCGTTCAGTTCGGCTACCGGGTGATTAACGGCCAGACCAAGGATGTGCCGGAGGAGGCCATGATGCTTACCGGGGATGAAAATATCGTCTGGGCGGATGCCCAGGTGGAGTGGCGCATCTCCGATGCCAAAAAGTTTGTTTACGGGTCCCAGAACCCGGAGGAAATTCTCCGTAATGCCATTTCTGCCAGCATCCGTTCGGTGATCGGCACCACCGACCTGGACCTGGCCATTACCACCGGCAAATCGGAAATCCAGAACCGCATCACCGACCAACTGCTGAAACTGATGGCTAATTATGATGTGGGGATCCAGGTGCTGGCGGTAAAACTGCAGGATGTGGAGCCGCCCGATGCGGTAAAGTCCGCCTTCCAGGCGGTCACAGACGCCCGGGAAATGAAAAACACCAAGATCAATGAAGCGGAAAAATACCGCAATGAGAAGCTGCCTAACGCCCGGGGCGAGGCCAATGCCCTGATTGCCAACGCCGAGGCCACCAAGAAGGAACGGGTGGCCCATGCCCAGGGTGATGTAGCCAAGTTCAACGCCATTTACGGGGAGTATGTCCGGGCCAAGGACATCACCCAAAAGCGGCTAATTATCGAAACCCTGGAACAGGTGCTGCCGGGGGCGCAGATTTACATCATGGACAACAGTGACGGCAGCACCGTCAAATACCTGCCGCTGGCGGAACTGAAGGGGGGCCGGCAGTAGTGAGCGGAATGGATAATGTCATCGATATCGGCACCAAACGGGGTAAGGGGAGCCGCTGGTTTTCCATCCTGGCCTTCCTGGCCATCCTGGGTATCCTGGCGACCAACAGCCTTTACATCGTGGGCGAGGGTGAGTACAAGGTGATCCGCCAGCTGGGGGCGGTGGTCCGGGTGGTGGACACCGCCGGTTTGAATATCAAGGCACCCTTTATTCAATCTACCCAGTCCCTGCCCAAGTATAAAATGGTGTATGACAGCCTACCCACGGAAATTTTAACCGCAGATAAAAAGCCCTTAAGGGTGGACAGCTATGCCGTCTGGCGGATTAAGGATCCGGTGGCCTTTATCCGCACGGTACAGAATATACCCAATGCGGAGAAGCGCATCGAGGCTACCATGTATTCCGTGGTCAGGAACAAATTTTCCAATGTGACATATAGCCAGATCGTTTCCGAGCAGCGGGGGGATCTCAATGCCGAGGTCACCCAGGCGGTGGAGGAGTTCCTGGACAGGGATAACTACGGGATTGACATTGTGGATGTGCGGCTAAAGCGGACGGACCTGCCTCAGCAGAATATGCAGAGTGTTTTCAACCGCATGCAGAGTGAGCGTAGTAAGATCGCCCAGCAGTATCTTTCCGAAGGGGATGAGATGGCGCGGACCATCCGGGCGGAAACGGACAGGCAGGTCAAGGAGATCATGGCGGAAGCCTATGCCACCGCTAAAGCCATCGAGGCGGAAGGCGAACAGGAAGCGGCCAGGATTTTCAACGAGGCCTACAGCCGGGACCCGTCCTTCTACGAACTATACCGGACCCTGGAATCCTATAAAACCACCTTAAACAACCAACCGGTGATCGTGCTACCCATCAACTCGCCCTATGCCCGGTTGTTAATGGGCCGTTAAACCGGTCACCAACTATGGCAACGGCCCCCTGCCCAGTTCGGCCACAGGGGGGGCTAACCTCGGAGCCAGCACACCCATCCATCCCGGTCTTGCGTACCAGGTAATACAATAGGGACAACCGGGTGGCCATGGCGGGGGTAGGGGAGGTGAACCCCAGGGTTCACCTCCTGGCGCTGGGGCCTTCCACTGGCTCGGCCCTAAATATCTTCTTGATCAGCCTCAGTCTTAAGTTTATCCCTTTGCAGGTTTTCCCCGCCCGGGCCGGAACGCGGCTCCAGTTTTTGGACCTGCACCGGGCTGCCGGCTGGCCGCCGCCCGCCAGTGACGGTGGTCCGGTTATATAACCGGTTATTCAGTTGGTTGGTGACCTTTCTGATCATTGCGACCCCTCCTTGCTAGAAAGTGCAATTTGCTGTTAAATTAAGCATTCCCCCGGTAGAAAGGGTATTATGCAAAGGGGGCCGGGGCGGCTCGCTGGTTTTATAGTAGTGAAGATAAATAGATAAAGCAATTTCCAGGGGGGGTACCATGACAGACAATGCGGTGGAAAGGGTGCGCCGTTTTCTGGCCGCCTTTCCCTATCAACTGGAGATTTACGAGTTTGACGCCAGCACCCACACCGCCGAACTGGCCGCCCAGGCCGTGGGGGTGGAGGTAGGGCAGATCGCCAAAACAGTGTTGTTTATCATCGGGGACAACCCGGTATTGGTGGTCACCAGTGGTGACATGAAGGTAAATGGCAGCAAACTGAAACAGGCCAGCGGCTACTCCGGCAAAGTCCGGCTGCCGGACGCGGAAACCACCATGGTTCTTACCGGCTTCCCGCCGGGTGGTGTGTGCCCCTTTGCATTGAAACAGCCCCTGCCAATTCTGCTGGATACCAGCATGCAGCGTTTCCCGGTGGTCTATGCCGCGGCAGGCAGCCCCCACTCGGCGGTGCCGGTGACGGTGGAACAGCTGCAGGCCATCACCGGCGGCACCCTGGTTGACCTGGCCTGATTTTTCTATATATATCTCCCTGGATATCCAGAAAAATATGGGATACAAAGGATTTGGCAAGAATGGAAGTTGTGTCCGTGAGAATTTACGCTTATTAATTCGTCAGTCTCAAACAAAAAATAAAAATTCTGATAGCTAAACCCTGTTAATCGGTAACTCCGGGAAATACGATTTATAGAAACCCCGGTCGCGTGTCAGCAGGGTATCGGCCTGTGTCCTGAAGAAATGAAAGGAGGTCGCTTTCACTATTAAATCGCGTGGCGATTTCAGTATAAACAGTTTCGTTAATAACAAGCTTGCCCTGAAGAGATGCCTTGTCCAAAAGAGGCTTGGACAAGGCCAAATGCGTGGAATCAGCCATTAATACGTCCAGTAAAACATTGGTATCTACAGCGGAAATCATCTGCTTCTCAATTCTTCCACAATTTCATCAGTGCTCCGTCCGCGTTCGCCTTTCAGAAAACCGACGTATTTATCGAAAGGAGAAGGAGATGCGGCTTTTTTTATGATGTAACCGTGTTCGCAAGAAGCAACCTCGACTTTATCACCTGGCTGTAGCCCTAAGGTGTCTCTCACTTTTTTAGGCAGGGTTATTTGTCCCTTGCTTGTCATTCTCGTGGCCGCCATGGTAATACCTCCATGGTAGAAATAAAATATTCTTACATTAATAATAGCACAGGGTTATGGACACAAACAAGCCAGTTGTGTCCATTATAATGGTGTAAAATTGGTGGACTGAAGCAGGAGAGCCACCCCTCCCTCTGGTAGATAAGAAGCAACTCAACTTATTTAATTTAAAATGGCCAATTATCTGAAATTATAAGCAGGAATTCCGGCAAAGAGATAGAATATAAATGGCAAGATGGTCCGACCACCATGCCACCACACCTCCCCGACTATTCCGAACAATTGGAATCATTCCGGTTTGGCGGAAAGGCGGGGCAGGGGACCCATTAGATTTTCTCCTGTCAAGGGGGTAGTTATTTTTCCGAAAATCCGGAAAATCCCGTCTGTTTTTTGCGGGGATGTCCTGGCACAACATTTGCTCTGCTGTTTTTAATACATAGAAAATTAAAACATTAAGGCAAATTCAGGCAGGGGGTGGTAGTTGGGGAGCTACCTGACGGCCAAATGGGGTGAATGGGGAGTAACAAAATTGATTTAAGGAGGAGAAAGCGTGCTCAGAAACAAAAAGTTTTTGCTGGTAGCCCTTGTGCTGGTAGTGGTGATGATTTTTGCCGCCGGTTGTGCCAGCAGCAAGCC
>DDKM01000059.1:36791-39456 GCA_002339345.1 Firmicutes bacterium UBA2598
TGGCCCAGCTCCATCATGATCCAGCAAATGCCTGTGAAGTGGGCAGAGGATGTCACCAAGGCCAGCGGCGGCCGCCTGGAAATTGAAGTTTACCCGGCTGGTGCCGTGGTGGGTGCTGCAGAGGTTCTGGATGCGGCCAACTCCAAGACCATCGACGGTTACCACACCTTCTCCGGTTACTGGATCGGTAAAATGGCGGGCGCTCCTTTCTTCTCTTCCATTCCCATGACCTTCGAGCCCTTCATGCACCTGGTGTGGGTGTATGAGGGCGGCGGTCTGGAACTGTGGCAGAAGATGTATGATCAGGCCGGTTATAACATCAAGGTTATTCCCCTGGGTATCCAGCACCCGGAAATCCTGGCCTGGGCCAGAAAGCCCTTGGCCAAGATCGATGACTGGAAAGGCTTGAAATACCGGACCGTCGGCTGGTGGGCGGAAATTTTAAGGGAAAACGGTGTGGCCGTCACCTCCCTGCCCGCAGCCGAACTGTATCCCTCTTTAGAGCGGGGCGTGCTTGATGCCACTGAATTCAGCAGCCCCTACAACGACATGACCCTCGGTTTCTACGAAGTAGCCAAGTACCTCACCGGTCCCGGCATGCACCAGCCCGGCGTTTTGTTCTATGTGGGCATCAACAAGGATTCCTGGAATGCCCTGCCGGATGATCTGAAACATCTGGTGGAAACCTCCGCCCGTTCTGCCACCCTTTGGAGCTGGGCCAAGGACTTCAATGAAAGCATGAAGGCTATGGACGAATTCAAGAAAAAGGGTGTTACCTTTGTAGAGGTGGAAGAATCCGTCCAGCGTAAGCTGAAGGATGACACCTGGGCGCTGTTAGACAAGAAGGCCAAGGAACAGGGAGGCATTTTCGCCGAAATCTGGGCATCTGTGAAGGACTTCCGGGCCAAATATGTTGACTATGAAGACTTCATGATGCCTGTACGAGTCAAATAATAAGTTATAATTGGAGAAATGGACATGCAGTAAGCAAAGCCCTGCCCTGGTGCAAGCGCTTGCGGGGTGGGGCTTTGCTCCCTTGTTGGGGGGATTTTTTTGACGGAGGGGAGTGACAAATTTGCACATCTTGAAGACTGTTCTGGGGACCATTGACAAGGTCAACGAGGTGATCGCCAAGGCCTTTTCCTGGCTGATGATCGCCCTGGTATTGACCATGACCTATGAAGTGGTTATGCGTTATGGTTTTTCCAGCCCGACCATCTGGAGTTATGATGTAAGCTATTTTCTTTCCAGCCTGGTTCTGATGATGGGAATGGCCTACACTTTGAAGATCAAGGGCCATGTCAACATCGACATTTTTTACAATCGATTTTCCACCCGCACCAAGGCCATTTTGGACGTGGTTTTTGCCTTGACCCTTTTCTTTCCCCTCTGGATATTAATGTCCAAGGCCATGTTTGCCCACGTGAAATTTGCCTGGGTGATGAAGGAAAAGAGCTGGGTGGGCTCCTGGCTGCCCATTATCTATCCCTTTAAAACCTGGGTTACGGTTGGTGTGGTGATGCTGCTCATCCAGGGGGTAGCGGAATTTATTCGCGACCTTTATGTGGCCATAACCGGAGGTGAGCGCCCGTGAGTGCGGAACTGCTTACTTATTTGATGCTGGGATCCCTGGTGGTGCTCATCGTGATGGGCTACCCCATCGCCTTCGTGCTCGGGGGATTGGCAACCATCTTCGGGCTCTTGTTTGTGGGTCCCCAGGTGATGAACCTGTTTATGCTGAAAATCTTCGGGGTGATGGGGGATTATATCCTCATCGCCATTCCCCTCTTTGTGTTCATGGGAGTGATCATCGAGAAATCCGGTCTTGCCCTGCGCCTTTATGATGCCATGCATGTTTTGATGGGTCGGCTCCGGGGTGGTCTGGCCCTGGCCACGGTAGTCACCTGTACCATATTTGCCGCAGCCACCGGTGTTATCGGGGCCTCGGTGGTAACCATGGGGCTCTTGGCCCTGCCGGCCATGTTAAAGTACAAATATGACAAGCCACTGGCTACCGGGGCCATTTGCGCAGGTGGTACCTTGGGTATTCTTATCCCGCCCAGTGTGATGATTCTCATTTACGGTCCCTTGGCTGGCATATCCGTAGGTAAGCTGTTCATGGCCGCCTTTATCCCCGGCCTGCTCCTTGCTGGCCTGTATGTTCTGTACATCATTGTCCGCTGTTACATCAACCCGGAACTTGGTCCAGCTTTGCCGGAAGACGCCTTGCGGGTACCGTGGCAAAGGAAATTGTATCTTTTTGTAACTTCTGTTTTGCCGGTTAGTGTGCTTATCCTGGCGGTGCTGGGGACCATCTTTTTCGGCCTGGCGGCTCCCACCGAGGCTGCCGGCATCGGTGCCTTTGCCTCCCTGCTGTTGGCTGCCGCCTACCGCCAGCTGACCTGGGCCAACCTCAAGGAAGCCGTTTATCGCACCATGACCATCAGTTCCATGATCTTCCTGGTGCTCATCGCGGCCGGTTTCTTTACCTCCATTTTCATCCGTTTAGGTGGAGGCAATGTGGTCTCCGATCTGGTACTGGGTTTACCCTTCCCCAGCTGGGGTATTGTGTTGACCATGTTCGTTATCGTGTTTCTGATGGGGATGTTCATCGACTGGATTGGTACCATCATGATTGCCGTACCCCTCTTTACACCCATTGCGG
>DDKM01000060.1:0-74608 GCA_002339345.1 Firmicutes bacterium UBA2598
TTCACCGCCAAGCTATCGCCCATGCCGGGCGCACCCCAAAAAAACCCAGGAGGCAGTACTCCTGGGTTTTTTTGCCGTCGGCATCCACATTAAACACCAGCCAGGCTTTCCGCCTCCTGGCGCAAATAGTTTACGGTGGCGTTGATCTCCTGTAAGGCGCTGGAAATTGCCACCATAGCCTCCGCTTGGCGTACGGCAATCCGTTCTATTTCCTCCATCCGAAGCTTTAAACCAGAATTGGATTGCCGCACCAAGTAAAGCAGTTCCTCCACCCGCTGGAGGGATCCGGCACTAGAATTGGCCAGCTTGCGCATCTCTTCCGCCACCACCCCAAACCCCCGTCCAAGATCGCCCACCCTGGCCGCCTCAATGGCTGCATTTAGACCTAATAGGCTAGTCTGGTCCGCTATCCTGCGCATCATCACCAAAATTTGATCCGTTTCCGCTACTCGTTCCGACGCATTGTCAGCCAATCTAAGCAATTCCTGCCCCAAGGCTGACATGCCTTGGGCCTGGAGGGTCACCTGGCTGGCAGATTCCCCCACCCGCTCAACCACACTGGCCAATTGTTCCGCCATCCGGTACAAATTGTCCTGATGCTGGGTGGCCTCCATAAAAACTACCCCGCCTACCACCTGTCCATTAACCCGGATAGGGATGGCAATGCCCACATAGGGAAATCCAAACAGTTCCGGCCCTACCCTGGCCACCACCCTTTGACCGCTTTGCATGGCCTTTTTCAGGATGGTTCCTTCCTTAACCAGGTCACCAGCCCGGACCTTGTGATCCATCCGCTGTGCCGGTACATAGCAGAGGTATTCTGTTTGGTTGGCCACGGCCACCGCCACATCTCCCACCACCAGGGAATTGATATATGGGGCGACCTGTACAAAAGCCTCCAGCATTGTATCCTCCAAATGCCTTGTCCGTTATAATACCAACCCGCCGTCAACCTGTAAGACAACACCGTTAATAAAGCTGCTTTCATCAGAAGCCAAGAACAGGAAGGCATGGGCGACATCAAGGGGGTAGCCCCACCGACCCAGGGGAGTCTTGTCCTTCATTAAATCCAGCACCTTTTGGGGCACCTTGGCGGTCATATCAGTAATAATAAACCCTGGTGCCACGGCATTGACCCGGATCCCCTTTTTGCCAAGTTCCTTGGCCCACGCCTTGGTCATGCCTATGACACCAGCCTTAGTGGCGGCGTAGTTGGTCTGTCCGATGTTACCGTAAACCCCCACCACCGATGAGGTAGTAATAATGCTGCCACTGCCCTGGTTTATCATCACCGGCGCCACCGCCTGGGTGCAATGGAAAACTCCGGTGAGATTGACGGCAATGACCCTTTCCCACTGTTCCTTTGTCATTTTGGTCAAAAGGGCATCCTGGGTAATCCCGGCATTGTTCACCAGTACATCCACCCGGTCGAAACGGGATACGGCGGTATCAACCATGTCCTGCACCTGTGTCCGGTCGGTCACATCAACCTGACAAAATACCGCTTCAGCTCCTGCTTCCTGAAGCTCCCGCACCAGTTCCTGTCCGGCTGTGGCGTCAAAGTCCGCCACCACCAGTCTTGCTCCCTCCCTGGCAAATACCGTTACCGTTTCCTTACCAATCCCCCTGGCCCCGCCGGTAACGATGGCTACCTTATCCTTCAACCGCATTTGTGTTCCCCCTTCCGTATTTACACCGGCTTGATTAGACCCATGGGAGGATCCCGGAAGATCCTGTTGTCCATTTGCTTTAAACCACCGGCTATTCTCGGACGGAAAGCCATTTGATCCAGGATGTCCCGCTGCAGATCAACCCCCGGGGCTATTTCCTCCAGCCACAGCCCGTCCTCGCGCAGGGCAAAAACCGCCCTTTCCGTCACGTACAACACCGACTGCCGAACTTCCCGGGCATACTCCCCGCTGAAGGTGATGTGTTCCACATTTTCCACCAGTTTGCGGTGCTGTCCTTCCCTCTTGATTACCAGTTTACCACCGGTCACTTCAACTTCCAACCCCCCGGCGGTGAAACTGCCGCAAAATACCACCTTTTTTGCGTTTTGGGAGATGTTGATAAAGCCGCCGGCACCGGCAATCCGGGGGCCGAATTTGCTTACATTGACATTGCCTGCGGCGTCCATCTGGGCCATGCCCAAAAAGGCCAGATCCAACCCACCGCCATCATAAAAATCGAACTGGTCCGGCTGATCGATAATGGCCTCGGGGTTTAGTGAAGCACCAAAACTAAGTCCACCGGCAGGAATGCCCCCAATGGGGCCGGATTCCAGGGTAAGGGTCATGGAATCCAGAATGCCTTCCTCTGCTGCCACCACTGCCACCGCCTCTGGCAGTCCAATGCCCAGGTTGACCACGGCATCGGGAACCAGTTCCATGATTGCCCGCCGGGCCACAATTTTTCGCTCATCCAGTGGCAAAGGCGCAACGGTCCCCGCCGGGACCCGGATTTCCCCACAATAGGCTGGATTGTATTGTTCGGCAAAGGTCTGGCTATGGTTTTCCGGCTTGGCCACCACTACCACATCCACCAAAATACCGGGGATTTTCACCAATCTAGGATCAAGGGTGCCGGACCTGGTCACCCGCTCCACTTGAACAATCACGATACCACCCGAGTTTTTGGCGGCCTGGGCCATGGGTAACACCTCAAGAGTAACAACTTCCTTTTCCATGGTAATGTTTCCCCGTTCATCGGCGGTGGTTCCCCGCAACAATGCCACGTTGATAGGAAAGGCCCTGTAGAATAGCCTTTCCTTACCATCAATAGTGATCAACTCCACCAAGTTTCTGGTGGTCACACTGTTCAGTTTTCCACCCTGTATCCTGGGATCCACAAAGGTTTTTAAACCCACATGGGTGATGGTCCCAACCTTGCCGGCAGAAATATCTCTGTATAAATGCGTAATGACCCCCTGGGGCAAATTATAGGCTTCTATTTTATTTTCGATGGCCAAACGCCCCAACCGTGGGGCCAGATTCCAGTGCCCGCCGATCACCCTGGCCACTAAACCTTCATGCCCCATATGGTTTAACCCCCTGAATTGGCCGTCACCCTGCCCAGCAGCGTATACCAAGCTGAGGTTGCGGGGACTCCCGGTTTTCAAAAACCGTTCCTCCAGGGCTGCGGTAAGTTCCTCGGGGTGGCAGTTCCCCACAAAACCACCAAAAGCGACCATATCCCCATCCTTGATCAACTGCACAGCTTCCGAGGCGGACAAAAACCGGGCAGCCATACCCTTCCCCCTTTCCAGTCTGTTCTCGCACAATAACGCACAATAAAAATGCAAAAGCCGTGCCAACAGCCTTTGCTGCATAATTCACCCGTGCCTTTCCGGATCTTTGGAACGGACTCCCCTTCGGCCATGGATCTATTTTCCGAAATGGTGGAAGGCATTCCGGTGAACCGGAATGCCTTCCACCATTCGCGCACCTCAGCCCCCATTTCTCAGGCTGGTGGGTGCAGCTTATACCTGGCAATCTTTTCATAAAGGGTGGATTTGCTCACCTGTAGTATTTTGGCTGCCTCCAAACAATTGCCCCGGGTCAGTTGGAGAGCCTCTTTGAGGAGGGTACGCTCGGTAGCTTCAACCGCTTGCCGTAAAGGTATCAAACTGCCCCCGGCGTGCACCACCCCAACCCGCTGGAGGTAATAGGGCAGGTGACTGATGGTGATGACGTCACCATCAATAATGTTAAGGGCCCTTTCCAACACATTTTCCAGTTCCCGCACATTACCTGGCCACCCATATTGCCGTAAAACCTGCATCGCTTCCGGTGCCACCCCTTTGCGGGAACAACCTAGGGAGCGACAAAGTTTCAGCAAAAGATGCTCCACCAATAAATCAATGTCCTCCCGGCGCTCCCTGAGGGGCGGTATTTCCATGGTTACCACATTAAGCCGGTAAAAAAGGTCTTCCCGGAATCGCCCCCCCTGTACCATCTCCTCCAAGTTCTGGTTGGTAGCTGCCACCACCCGTACATCCACCTGCAGGGGGCGGGATTCCCCAAGACGTTCGATTTCCTTTTCCTGCAGAACCCGCAAAAGCTTGACCTGCATGTTCAAGGGCATGTCCCCGATCTCATCCAAAAAGATGGTGCCGCCATGGGCTAATTCGAATTTGCCTACCTGACCACCCTTACGGGCACCGGTAAAGGCACCCTCCCGGTAACCGAACAACTCGGATTCCAGCAGATTTTCCGGCAGGGCAGCACAATTAACCTTTACAAAGGGGCCCATGGCCCGAGGGCTGGCATTATGAATGGCATGGGCAAGCAGTTCCTTCCCAGTGCCGCTCTCCCCCCGGATCAATACCGTGGAATGGGTCCGTGCCACACGGTAGGCTAGACTCCTTAACTCTTCCACCTTTTTACTGGAGCCGATAATGCTATCGAGGCAGTATTTGGTTCCCTGGTGTTTTTTGAGTTCCCCCTTGTAGTATTCCAATTCATCCTGGAGACGGTTAAAACGGTCGGCCAGGGCCTGCAGATCAGCCACATCCCGGAACAGCATGGTACCTACCGCTCCCACCACCTTTCCGTCCCGCTTGATGGGAATGCGGTTACATACCATGTCATGGCCTTTAATACGCTGGATTTGCCCTATTTCCGCCTCACCGGTTTTGGCGACAATATGCATACGTGTGTTTTCGATTACTTCCGTCACCGGCCGCCCGATGGCGGTTTCCGGAGCAATACCCAGGAACTCGCCGTAAGATTTGCTGAGCATGGTGATAATACCCTCGGCATCAACCACCACCACCGCTTCATAGGCGGTATCCAAAACGGTGGCCAGGATATCACGATAACGCTTGACATCCCGTAACTCGGCCATCGCCTCTTCCAGTTCCGTTACATCCTGCAAAACAGCCACCGCACCTACCAGAACGCCGTCCAGAAAAACCGGATTGCGGTTGGATACATAGGTGTTTCCCCTGATTTGGATACGGGCGCCGGCCTGGGGCTTACCGGTGTCCAACACCTGTTGGAGGCCGGCATTGGGCACTACAGCCTTGATGGGCCGCCCAAGAATCTGGTCCAGAGGTTGTCCGACTACCTTTTCGAAGGGCCGGTTGCACAGGATTATCTTCTGCTCCAGGTTAATGGCCACAATGGCATTGGCCGCCGAGTCCAGCATCACGCGCATTTCCTGGTTCAATAGGCGCTGGCGGCCAAGGACCTCTTCCAGCAGATCCTCACGGGATACAGTTCCCAAAATGCCTTCGGCACCACAAACCACAACCCATGGTGTGGACAATTGCAATAGATCCTCCGGGGAGGACTCCGGTGATACAACCGGTACAGGCAATACCAAATCAGCCGATAATCCGGTAGCCGGTTGACTGCTAGCAAGCCTGGCGGCGGTGACCACGCCCACCGGGCGCCCTTCTTTCACCACCACAGCTACCGTGCCATTGGCTTCAGTAACCATGGATAATATTTTATCAACGGGATCCGTAATCTGGCAAACAGGCACCGTGCGCATCAGGCGCCCGATGTCCGTCATATCCCTCCCTCCCTCGTTTGGCCATGATCTCTGTTCAAGATTTCGACAACAACGGGGTCCGTTCCTGCACCCCGGACCGATTTACACCAGCCCGGGAAACCCGTTTTGGCGTAAGGCCTCAAATAGTACGATGGCCACGGCGTTGGACAGGTTAAGTGAACGCGACCCTTCCCGCATGGGAATACGCACACAGCTTTCCGGCCGGGCGGCCAGCATTTCAGGCGGTAACCCCCTCGTTTCCGATCCGAACACCAGAAAATCATCCATCTGGTAGGTCACCTGGGAATAAAAGCGGCCTCCCTTGGTAGTTGCTAAATGCCACCGGGCGTTGGGATATTTGGCTTCCAACTGGCTGAAACTATCATGGTAATAAACCTCCACCAGATGCCAGTAATCAAGGCCGGCCCTTTTCAGTTGACGGTCATCAACGGAAAATCCCAGGGGACGGACCAGGTGGAGCTTGGCCCCCGTAGCGGCACAGGACCGGGCGATATTACCGGTGTTCTGGGGTATTTCCGGCTGGACGAGCACCACATGCATCCTTGTCACTCCTCGAACAGGCGCCGGGGGCGCCGGATTAGGTAAGGTTCAAGCCATAAGGTATAGAGAAGAATGGAGTAAGATCATGACCTTTTCCTGGTTAGTTTGGGCCGGCGTTACCACGTTGTTATGGGGAATGGCGTCGGTAGTCGCCAAGCTCGGATTGGCACGGGTTGACCCCTTCATCGGCCTGTCCGTCCGTACCGCCGGGGTTGCCGTTGCCCTGGTCCTCACCGGCCTGGCCGCCGGTAAGTTCACCAGCTTTAAACATCTGGATACCAGGACACTAATCCTGCTCCTGGGGGAAGGCATACTGGCATCCTATTTGGGGCATCTAACCTATTTTTATGCCCTCAAAACGGGAAGGGTATCCTCGGTGGTACCTATCACCGCCGCCTTCCCGTTAGTGGCCATGCTGGCAGCAATACTGGTGCTGGGTGAGAGGATTACCTTGGGGCGGACCTTGGGTAGCCTTTTGATAGTATTGGGAGCATACCTAATCAAACGCTTCTAAATGATCTCCGTACCATAATCAATTATTTCCGCTGTCCCCGCCCGTTGAATGTAACCCACCACTGCTGCCAGCACCTGATTGACATGAATGTAATCATTACTCACGGTGGCGAAACCAAGACTGGCCCGCTGCCAGTTATCCAAGCTGCCTACTTCTGCAGCAGCCACGTTGAACCGGTGACGCACTTGATCCAGTAGTGCCCGCACAATCCTTCGCTTGTCCTTCAATGAACAGGATTCCCCTATGTACAACTCCACGGTGCAAATACCAACTACCATTCCCCTACCCCCCCATTCTCCATCACTGTTCGCCATATAACATAACTTTTCCTATCTACAAACTATGGCCTGCCCGCAAATTGGACGGACCCACCGCTCTTCAGGCAGCGGGACCACCTCAGCGTTGGTCCATAGATTTTTACATAATTTTATACTTTCCAACTTTTAAATAAAAAGGAAATTACACATGATTGTCGTAATATTTACGCAACAGCATAATGTATTTATCAAACCGGTCCCATGACGAGAAACGGGGGGAGGACGGTGGACATAACCAGCATCGTCTCCGTCCTGCAGGCCATGGAACCATTTAAAACGGTCAGCCCGGATGTGCTGCAGGATTTGGCCGGTAAACTCCAGTACAAGGTATACCCCGAAAACAGCTACATGTTTAAACAGGGTTCCAAAAGCCTTGGACTCCTGTTCTTAATCGTGGATGGACTGGTGGAAATCACCGTCACCAATGACAAGGGTGTAGAAAGCGTGTTCAGTTTTCGCCGCCAGTACGACTTTTTTGGGGAAACGGCGGTACTGAGCGGCAAGTCCTATCCGGCTTCCGCCCGGGCCAAAAAGGAGACCCATTGCCTTTTACTTACCCGCCAGCATTTTGAGGGTCTTATCCACAACAACCACGAGTTTGCCAGCCACTTCACCGCCATCCTCAGTGAAAGGATGCGGACGTTATACGAGGAAGTGGTGGCAGAGCAATCTTACGAAGCCTACAGCAATTCGGAATCCCCCCTGTTCCGGAAAAGGGTGTCCGAGCTGATGTCCAGTCCAGTGATCACCTGCCAGGTGGATGACACGGTGGCAATGGTCGCCAGGACAATGGAACACCACAACATCAGTGGCGTGATTGTAGTGGACAGCCAGAACCGTCCGGTGGGGTTGTTGACGGAAAAGGATCTTGTCCGCCGGTTAATTACCTCCGACGGGCCCGTTCCCACCACCATTAACGCCGGGGCGGTGATGAACCCTGTGCTCATCAGGGTGGATGCCTCCGCCTATTTTAACGAGGCACTGCTGGCAGTGGTGCAAAACCAGGTGAAACACCTGGCAGTGATGGATCAAGATCGGTTGATTGGCATCATCACCCTTGCGGATTTGTTAAAAACCAGGGCTACGGGAACTCTGCTGGTAGTCCACGATATTGAAACCCAAACCACTCTGGAAGGTCTGGCCGCCATCGGCCGGGTAATTGACAATGTGCTAAACGCCATGGTGGCGGAAAAGGCGACTGCTTGGGAACTGTTCGGGGTATTGCATCAAATGCACGACCGGCTGACCCGCCGGGTAATCACTCTGTGTGAACAGGAAATGATCCAGGAGGGATTTGGGCCTCCCCCCGTTGAGTATTGCTGGTTAAACATGGGCAGTGCCGGCCGCAAGGAACAGTATCTGCGTACCGACCAAGACAATGCCCTGATCTATGCTGACAACGGTGATGCCGAACAAAATAAACCCTATTTCCTCACCCTGGCGGGCAAAGTTGTGGATGGCCTGGCTGCCTGCGGTTTTGCTAAATGTAAGGGCAATGTAGTGGCCTCCAATCCACAATGGTGTAAGTCCCTTGGACAGTGGGAGGAGACCATGCAACGGTGGATACACAAGGTGGAGCCATTTAACATCCGGATGCTCACTATCTTTCTGGATTTCCGGGCAGTCTACGGTGCCACCCAATTGGCAAAACAATTGTGGGATACCATCTTCGGTATTTTCGAACAGTCTTATGCCATTTCCCACATGATGACCTTTGATGACAATCAGTTCCGGGTGCCGGTCAGCCTGCTAGGAGGTTTTGTAACGGAAAAATCAGGTCCACATAAAAATGAAATAAACCTGAAAACAGCTGCCTGTACCCACATCGTGAACTGCCTGCGCATTTTCGCCGTAAAAAACCGGATTAGCGAAACGGCCACCTTTGAACGGCTACGTCTGCTGACTGATAAAAAAGCCATTCCGGCCGATGACGCCGAACTTTTTCATTTTGCCTATGAAACCCTGATGATGTTCAGGATCAGGGAAAACTTAAAAAAGGCCAAGCAAGGTAAGGAACCGGACAACTACATCAATCCACACCTGTTGAGCAAGCGGGAACAGTCCATTTTGAAAGATAGTTTTTCCGCCATCTCCCGCCTGCAAAAACTGACTAGCAACAGTTTTTCCATTTTTTGGCTGAATTACCTAAACTGAGCCCAAAAGGAGTGACATCCATGCTGACATACTTGCGTATCCTCTCCCGGCGCCCGGTTATCCGGCCCAACAGTGGTAGCAGCCCCTATGGCGGCCCCCCCCCAACGGCGGCAATTACTGCCCAGTTGAGGGCACAGGTACAGTCCTGTGCACAACATTCCCGCATCTGGCAGTTTCAGCCCCTGCAAAGAATCAGGTTTGTGGTGGTGGACACCGAAACCACAGGGTTTTATCCCGCCCGTGGGGACGAAATAATATCCGTTGGGGCAGTGGTGGTGGAAAACGGACAGATCCAGGCGGATCAAACCTTTCACCGGCTGGTGAACCCTTTCCGGCCAATCCCCCCTGCAATTACAGACTTGACGGGAATTACCCAGGCCATGGTTGATGATCAGGCGGATATTTTCACGGTATTGAGCGAATTCCTTGATTTCCTGGAAGGAGGTTTGATTGTCGGGCACTGCATCGGGTTTGACCTGGAGTTTATTAACCGAAAACTTGGGGTTTACTGTGGAACCCATTTGCAAAACCCCCACCTGGATACAACCGCCCTCTCCCGGTCATTGCTGCCTTCCCTTGGAAACCATTCCCTGGATCACATCTTGAAGGTGTTGGAAATCCAACCTGTGGGCAGGCACACCGCCCTTGGGGATGCGAAGTTGACGGCCCAGATTTTAATTCATTTTCTGAAAAGTCCAAATCTAAGGAATATTTTCACTATAGAGTGCCTACACACTCTCTGCAGGCAGACTAACGTCCAAGGAGCATTTCCGCCAGTCTTTATGTAATCTACTTCAGTCATATTCTACTCCATCCGCCCAGAGGACTCCCACATCGGAATCTCACGCCTCTACAGGCGGGAGTAGTTCACTTCAGTCAGACGGTTTCAAGACGCCGTGAGGGGCATACCCCCGCCAAAGGACACACTACACAGGCGGGCCGCCGGGCATGACATACTTGCCGTCCATGGGCAATCAGCCAGTGATGAGCGAGTATCCACATGGACCGAGGAATCACCTGGCAAATTTCCCTTTCGGTGACTTTAGGGTTCTCCCCCCTACTTAATCCCAACCGCCGGGAAACCCGCTGGACGTGGGTATCCACCGCCATGGCCGGTATACCAAAGGCATTGGCCAGTACCACATTGGCGGTTTTCCGCCCAACACCGGGCAATTCCACAAGTTCCTCCATCCGGTCTGGCACCCGTCCGCCATACTTTTCAACCAGGATGCGACTTGTGGCTATGATGTACTTGCTTTTGGCGCGGAAAAGGCCGCACCCCTTGATATGCTGCTCCAACTCCGCCGGTTCCAGTTTCGCCAGGGAAAAGGCATCGGGAAACCGTTTAAACAAGCCGGCGGTGATATTGTTAACCCTCCGGTCGGTGCATTGGGCAGAAAGAATAGTTGCCACCAATAGCTGAAACGGTGTATCATAACGCAGGGCAGTTTTGGCCTCTGGATAGTATTCCGCCAACAGCCGCAGGATTTCTCCGACAGAGTCCCCCTCCGGTTGCAGGTGCGCTCTGTCCCCAGCCCCCAAGAGCTGTACCTCCCCTTTACCCGTGTCTTCCCGACCCCCTTCCTGCCTAATCATACCATGTTGTGGGATCTGGTTCTCTTTCAGGGCACCCTCTCTACCCTTTGTCCCGTCGTAAACCATCAAGCCTTCGCTCCTCCATTGGCCAAAAATTGAGTGGTGACATCATTACCCTTACCATGTCATAATCATTTTTGAGGAACATGCTTAAAGGAGGCTGGATATGGGCGAGCCTGTCATGACTGCCCCCCAACCCCTGCCATCACCCCGACCGCTCAGGCGAATGGTGTGGATGGCTGTTGCTTGTACCGTCATCGTGGTGATCGCCCTAATCCCCAATCCCATGGTGAATCCTGGGACACCATCACCCAGGATGGTGCTCGGGGACATGGTGGTGAACACCCCTTTCCAGGTCCAGGGAGAGGAAATCCTGCTTCCCGTACAGCTGGTGCAGAACCATCTTGACCCGGACCTCTTTTGGGAACCAAAGACCGGCCGGCTGACAGCCACCACTGCCGAAAAGGTGCTCACCATGCGTACCGATACCCTTACCGCCTACTTGAATGAACGGCCAGTGGAGCTTGATATTCCATTGATACAGACCGATGCCCCGGAAGGCGGCGCCTTGGTGCCCCTCAGCCCGCTGGTGCAGCTGCTGGGATTGACTATTAGCCGGCCGGATGACCAAACTCTGGTGGTGGACCTACCCGGTACAAACCTCATCACCGGGCGGGTACTATCCAAAACGCTGCTCCGCCCTGTTCCCAACCAGCGGGTAAGGGGTATCGGTCGGCTGGCAATGGGAGAGGACGTGGCGATCTTCGGTGAGGAACGGGGTTTTTTCCGGGTGCGCACAGCCCGGGGGGAAATTGGTTATATCCCCAAGGGGAAGGCGGAACTATCTGGTATTCGTTCCGTCCCCCTGCCCCCGAACCCTCCTCCCACACCCTGGAAACCGGTGGGAAACAAGATTAGCCTGGTATGGGAACATGTCGGCAAGAAAAACCCCGATATGGTTAAAATCGGGGAAATTCCCGGCATCAATGTGGTTTCACCGACTTGGTTCCACCTGGCTGATGCCCAGGGCCGGTTAACCAACAATGCCGATGAAAATTACATGCTGTGGGCAAGATCTAACGGTTACCAGGTGTGGGGGCTGGTGACCAACAGTTTTGATCCTGATCTGACCCAAAAGGTATTGCGGGATCCTACAGCCAGGGACAATGTCATCCGTCAGTTGCTAGTACTGGCCAGATTGTACGGACTGGATGGCATTAACGTCGATTTTGAAAACATGTACTTGGCGGACAGAGACTATTTTGTCCAATTCTTGCGGGAACTGACACCACTGGCCAGGGAACAGGGGCTGACTGTTTCCGTGGACGTAACGGTAAAATCCCAAAGCGCCAACTGGTCACTGGTCTATGACCGGAAGCGCATCGCTGAAGCGGTGGATTATGTGGCACTGATGACCTATGATGAACACTGGGCCAGCAGCCCCCAACCCGGCCCGGTTGCTTCCCTGCCATGGGTGGAGAGGGGACTGCAAGGAGTACTGGCGGAGATCCCGGCAGATAAACTGCTGCTGGGCATCCCCTTCTACACCCGTTTATGGCAGGAGACCAGGCAAGAGGACGGCTCTGTCAAGGTGTCTTCCAGGGTCCTGTCCATGCCAGCTGCATCCCGCCTGCTGATGGAAAAGGGCATCACCCCGGTCTTGGACCAGCGGAACTGGTTAAATTACGCCACCTACCAGGAAGGTAACACCACCTTCAAGATCTGGCTGGAAGATGAATTTTCCCTTCTCCAGCGGCTTGAGATGGCACGGAAGTATAACCTGGCCGGTATCGCTATCTGGCGCCGGGGCTTTGAGCACCCGGGGACTTGGCACCTGATTAAAGAAAATCTTGACCGCTATCCCCAGCAAAAGCCATTACTGGCCGGACCGGAAGGTTCCTGACAGGAATAGATACCCCCACCCCCGGGCATTCTCATGGCAGGAGGTGACGATCAATGCAGCAACCCTGCCCGATGACAACCTGCCGCTGGTATGACGGGGATGGTGACTGAATGAAGCCTACCTTTGCTGGGGTCAGCAAACGGGACCTTCCCCGCCGCAGCCATGGAGCCAGGGATTGTTTCCAATCCAGATAAGGGGGTGATACAAACCCCCGGCTTTTTTTTTGATCATTCCAGTCTGGCCCGGCACTCCTGAAGCATCTCCCGGATAGGAAGGCCATAGGGACACCTTTCCTCACACTGGCCGCATTCCACACATTCTCCGATCTTAACCGGTATCACTTGGTATCGGTTTCTGGCCCATTCTTGCAGGCCATAGCGGGTATGATACCCGTCCAGAATGAAGATCATAGGGATGTCAATTCCCTGGGGACATGGCTGGCAATACTCACACCGGCGGCAAAAACGGCCGGCCCACTTACTCACCAGTTCCTCCAACTGGTTCCGCTCGTCGGACTGGAGACAACCCTCTGCACCCTGGATATTGCTGGCCACCTGTGACAACCTGTCCATCCCTACCAGGGCAGTTGATACATGCGGATTTCCCAAAATGTATTTCAGTGCTGGCCCAGCATACTGCAAGGCACCGCCGGCCAGGGGTTTCATGGCAATCACACCCAAACCCATGGCCGCCGCACGGGGAACCAACTCCTGTGCCGCCTGATTTTCGATGGCATTATAAGGCACCATTACCGTGGCAAATTTGCCGGTTTCCACCGCCGCTAACAGAACGGACACCACGTGACTACTGATGCCGATATGATTGATTTGCCCTTTCTCCCTGGCCTCCAGCAGTGCGGCATAAGCTCCATCGGGAGCCAGTGTCCGTTCTAAAGTCTCAAGATCTTTCACATTATGCAGTTGATAGAGATCGATCCGGCTTAAGCCCATGGCGGCAAGACTTTTCGCTACATCTGCTGCCATGGCCTCCTTGGTTCTGGCCATGGACTTACTGGCGATGATGGGCAATTCCGTCAATCCCTGCAAGCCCGCTCCTATCTTGGACTCGCTGTCGGTATAGGCCCTTGCGGTATCAATGAAATTGATGCCATGCCGGATCGCCGTCCGCACCAGTTCCTCCGCCTCCCCTGCTGGTATACGCTGCAGTGGGATACCCCCCAGGCTGACGGCTGACACCCGCAGGCCTGTTTGTCCGAGTTGTCGGTATTCCAATAAAACACACCCCTTTTACCATTTATCTTAACATATCAGGAAAACATACAAAATTGTTTTTCATTATTTGCATATCATACCTTATGTTATATAATAAACAATAGCATTAGCTTTGTAGGTTTGCCTGCTCTACCTCCGGTTCGGTTCCAACGATTTCCTCCTTATCGGTTAATTCCACCGTAAGGGTCTTGTCGCGGACGACCAGGGCAAAGCAACCCTTACAAGGCCATCATTTTCCCCGGTAAAGGAGGAAGGAATTTAGTGTACCAGGACAAAATTCTACACTGCAAGGAGTGCGGTCTGGACTTTACATTCACCGCACGGGAACAGGAGTTTTACGCCGAGAAGGGCTTTCAAAACGAGCCCTCCAGGTGCCCTGAGTGCCGTGCCGCCCGCAAAAGGGCTAACGCCGGCCAGGGGATCGGCGCCGGCGGTCGTCAAATGTATGCGGTAACCTGCCACGACTGCGGTGCAGACACGGAAGTACCCTTCAAACCAACGGGCAGTAAGCCGGTCTACTGCCAGGAATGTTTCCGCAAATACCAGCGCTACTAGGAGATGAGAAACCGGAGAGCACTTAAACTCTCCGGTTTTTTCAGTAGGTGTTTTCTATTACAATCCGCCCAAAGGACTCCCGCCTGTACAGGCGGGAGAGGCTTCACCGTTACCTCAGCCGGCGGACATGACGGTGTTCCCTTTTACCGTCCCGAAACTGACTGAATCCCAGTACAACCAGTAACAGCCCCCCCAAAACCATCCCGATGGACTCCATACCGGTCATCCGCCCAATTACGCCGGTGATTACAGAACCCAGGGCAAAACCGTAGCCAAAAACATAGGCCGTGTTCCTTTTACGATTTTCCTGTCCCCAGATCAATTCCTTCACCTCCTTAAACAAAACCCCGAATGGCTGGACCGGGATAATGGGGATGTTACTATATATGTTATATGCAACTATATTTGAGGAGGGAACAGATTGGGTGAACCAGCAAACATTACTGCTCTAAACACCTTGTTAAAGGGTGAACAAATGGCCATCACCGCCTATGGGATTATGCAAGCCATTGCTCCAGACCCCTAACTCCAGCAGGAGCTGACCAGATTCCGGCAGGATCATCTGCGCCATGCAGAATTGGTTCGCCAGCGCATCTTAAGTCTTGGCGGAAACCCCAGAAAGGGCGGCGGGCTCAAGGAATTATTGGCCAGTGGCGTGCTATGGCTGCAGGCGCGTATATCGGCCAACCCGGTGGCGGTACTGGAAAGAATGTATGACGGTGAAGATCAGGGCATCGCCAAGGCTTCCCAATTGGTGCGTGAGGAACCGGATCCTGAAAGCCAGCGCCTAATGCTGAAAATTCTGCACCAGGATCATCAACACCTGCAGCAAATGCAACTTCTGATAGACCAGTACAGGCGGACCAGTGGTGTACACTGAAATGACGACTGTAGCAAAGGAAAGGAGCAGAGCCAGTGGAAGCAAGGGTAAAGTGGCAGGGGAATTTAGCCTTTACCGGTCTCAACGCCAGCGGGCACACCATTTTGATGGACGCGCCGCCATCCAAAGGTGGTGAGGGGACAGGACCCTCCCCCATGGAAACGGTATTGATGGGTTTGGGCGGTTGTACCGGTATCGATATGGTACATATTTTGCGGAAAATGCAGGTGGAACTGGAAGACCTGGAAGTGGTCATGTGGGCGGAGCGCGCTCCGGTTCCCCCCCAGGTCTTTACCAGGATAAAAATGGTTTACCGCGTTAGCGGGCCAAACCTGCCTATGGACAAGCTTCAACGGGCGGCGGAATTGACCCAAAGCCAGTACTGCAGTGTATTGCACATGTTAAATAAAACCGCCCAGGTGGAGTGGTGTGTAGAAGTGGTCTGAGCCTATTTTTTCCTTTCATAGGTTTTCAGGGAAGAAGTGATTCGCGTATCCGGAGGTGAACGGAATTCAGTAAAGACCAGTCCGACACCTTTGCCGTAATACTGGTCCACTTCCGATGGGCTGCCCCCAAAGGTGGAACGGACCTTTACCACATCCTTAAAGGTCCCAGCCGGAGTGGTCAATTGTACCCCTTCCTCCACAACCTCATACTTCCGATCCCCGGCAATCCATT
This sequence comes from Firmicutes bacterium UBA2598, assembly GCA_002339345.1. GTDB lineage: Bacteria > Bacillota > PH28-bin88 > PH28-bin88 > PH28-bin88 > UBA2598. The sequence continues at coordinate 15,887 of DDKM01000060.1, forward strand.
TTGTACCCATCTTTAAGGGGGCCATCAGGATGGTTTGGGATTCATTTTCCGTTTTCTTGAGGCGGTTTTGATCATCATATGCTTCTTCCTCAACATACACCAGGTTGATACGATCCCTTTTCACCTCGTAAACCAGGGCCAACACAGTTCCGCCATTGTCGCGCTTGACCTGCACCCGGTTGCCCTCCCGGTAGAGCACCCAGTCATCATAGGAGGCATATTCCGTCCCCTCACCCTCATATGACCAGTGATTGCCGATCTTAAGGGGAAGATAATCCTCAACGGTCGTTCCTCCCGGTGGCATGATCCGTTGGCAGCCGGTCAGCAGCAGTCCAGTTATGACCAATAACACTACCCAAAAACGCAACTCCAACCCCCCTTAAAAATTGTTCCAGCTTCCAGCAATAGGTTGCAACATGGTTCCTGCCGCTATACATCACACTTGATCTAAAGCCCAGACCATGAAATTTAGTCGCACAAAATAACGAAACAAGGGTATGGGCTCTGATGGCTTAGACACAGGCCATACCAAAACTTTTATTGTCTCGATAGGAGGTATTCCGTGCAGGTAATCAGCTTACATAGGAACCGTCCGTTGCTTATCCGGGCAGGGGCCGCCTGGGACGGAATCATGGCCCACCCCCTTTGCAGGGTAGCGGTAGGTATTGTGGAAGGCCGGATAGCCTTTATCCATCCGTCAACTGGAAACGAAGAATGGGACCGGCATTACTGGTATGTGGTGGATTGCCCCGATCTGGCCCTCCTGCCTGGGTTGGTTGACTGTCATGTCCATCTGGCTCTGGACGGGGTAAATCCACCAAACCCCGAAGGTGAACCCAAGCAGGAACAAAAGGTTTCCCAGTTACTGGAGCGGTTGCAGTGCTATATTACCCACGGCATCCTGGCTTTGCGGGATGGCGGGGACCGCTACGGCACCGGTATCATGGCACGTAACCTGGCCATCCAAAATCGTTGGGATAGCCCGGCGGTGGTGGCCACCGGCACTGCTATCCGCCGCCATGGGAGGTATGGATCCTTTCTTGGACCTGGTGTTACAGGAAGAGAAGACCTGCCGACCGCCATCTGGCAGGCAGCCAATAACGGGGTGGACCAGATCAAGGTAATCGCCTCCGGCATAGTCGATCTGACCAGACCCAACAGGGTGGGGTCTCTCCAATTTGACATGGCGGAAATGGAAACTATCATCTCCCTGGCCCGCCAGCAAAGCCTACCGGTAATGGTCCATGCCAGCGGCACAGACGCCGTAGAAAACTGTATCAATGCAGGGGCGGATTCCCTGGAACATGGTTATCATATCACTACCGGAGGGTTGAACAAACTGGCCGCCGGAAAAACCGCCTGGGTGCCCACACTGGTGCCGGTTGCCGTCCAGGAAGGTTATCCGGCAGTTGACCCGGCTGTTGTTGCAGATACCTGCAACCACCAGATGCAGTCAGTGGGTATAGCCCATGCCTTGGGTGCCAGAATCGCCGTAGGCACCGATGCCGGCTCCAGGGGAGTCCCCCATGCCAGTTACTATTTACGGGAAATGATCCTACTTAACCGGTGCGGTCTGCCACCCCAGGCAGTGCTAAGGGCGGCTACCATAGAGGGCGCCCGGGTCCTTGGTCTGGACAACCATCTGGGAACCCTCACCCCAGGCAAGGTAGCCAATCTTATCGGGGTTGCCGGCGAACCATGGCGGGACCTGGCATCTTTGCAGCGAATAGGTTTGGTTTGCTTCCTGCCCCCCGCGTACTGGCAGCCGGTACCCGCCCGACATTAAATAACAATTGGTATAATGGCAGGAATTACCGCGAAAAATACCCCTAACTAACTTAGGGGGGTGTTTTTTTTGTCCAAGACGGAAGCTAACCTGAAGTCAGCCTATGCTGGAGAAAGCCAGGCACGGAACTACTATACCTTTTGGGCAGCAGTCGCCCGTAAGGAAGGGTGGCTGAAGATCGCCGAAATATTCGAGGAAACCGCCCACAACGAAAAGGAACACGCCGAAGTAATTCTAAAGCTGTTAAACGGAATCAAGGATAGTTCCACCAACCTGCAATCCGCCGTGGAAAAGGAAACCTTTGAATACCAGAACATGTACCCGGAGTTTGAGCGAGTCGCCCTGGAGGAGGGAAACCAGGCTGCCGCCCGGTTCTTTGCCACCGTCCAGCAAGTGGAGAAACATCATGCTGAGCGGTTCCAACGGCTCCGCGATATGCTCCAGGGTGACTCGCTATTAAAGAAGGACCGCTCCATCCGGTGGAAATGCCGGGAATGTGGCTTCATCCATGACGGGGAAACACCACCGGAAAATTGTCCCCTTTGCCACCACGGAAGGGAATACTACGAACCGCTGGTGGAGGAATTTTGACCGGGAAAGGAAGGGGCCCGCTCCATTTGCAGGCTGATAATGGCAGCCACAATTAACATGCCCCCGGCAAGTTGCACAGGTGACATGATTTCGCCAAGGATTAGATAAGCGGTAACCCCTGCCACTACCGGTTCCAGAGTACTAACAATACTCGCCCGGGAAGCCGCCAACCTGCCCAGTCCCATAAAATACAGCCCAAAAGGGAGCATGGTGGCAAAAATACCGATGTACATAAAGAACGCCCAGGTTAGCCTGTTAAAGTCCATCTGTGCCAGTACCCACGGCGGCTGCCATACCCACCAGGGGATTGCACCGAAGACCAGTGCATAGAAGAGCACCGTCCATGGGTTATATCTTTTAACCAGGGTTTGGCCGTAGAGGGTGTAAAAGGCCATGGCCACTGCCGAAGCCAATCCGGAAACAAGACCGCGCCACGGAATGGTTAGGGTATCCTGCACCTGGCCGACCATAATCATGGCACTGCCTGCCACCGCCATGGCCAGAGATACCGCAGTGGTGGTTCCCAGGGGTTGCCGCAGGAAAAGGACGGTGTAAACAGCAATCAGAATGGGAGCAAGGTATTGGAGAAAAACGGCGGTGGCCACATTCAACTGGCTGATTGTATAGAGATACGTGAACTGCACCCAGGCCATACCAGCCATCCCCAGGATGATGAAGCCGGGCCAGTCCGTTCTGGCCACTTTCAAAACACCCCCCTGGCGGGTACAGAGCACCGTTCCCAGCAGGATGGCGGCCAGGGTCATGCGCACCTGCACCAATGTAACTGGGGAAACCTCCTGGTTAAAAAGATATTTGGCCACCGTGCCGGAAAGACCCCACAAGCAGGCAGCCCCTATGATGAAAAAATAACCTGACAGTTTTACCGGCACACTGCCTACCTCCTGTTTGCTCTAAACTGATTGATGGTGTGGTGCCATCCCCCCACCAAGGGAAGCCGAACACAACGCCCCTCCGCCAACAACACGCCTGCCAAAATTACCGTCATCCCGGCCGCCATCAATCCTGTCAAGGGTTCCCCAACGGTAGTCCCGAGGACCACCGCCACCACTGGAATGGTAAAACCAACCAGGGAAACAGTGGAAGCTGGCGCCCGCTGGAGAAGCCAAAAATACAGACCAAAGGCCAAGGCGGAACCCATCAAGGCCAGATATACCACCGCACCTAGGGCTGTTAAGGTAAGGCGGACATCCGCCCCACGTTCCCACCACAAGGCCGCTATTACCAACACTAGCGCCCCAAAGGTGGTTTGACCGGTATTCATCAGATCTGCCGGGAGATGACGTGCGAAGCGTTTAACATAGACGTTGCCAGCCGCATAGGAAACGGAGCTCCCAACCACCGCCAAACCGCCCAACCAGGTGGATGCACCACCCATCCGGTCCAGGAAAAGCAACCCAACCCCAGCCAGCCCCATCATCACCCCCATCAGACGGGCTGCCCCCACCCGTTCACCCAGAATGGGACCCGCCATGATGGTGACAAAAAGGGGTACAGTGCCTGTCAACACCGCCGCTAACCCAGAGTTCACAAACTGCTGCCCCCAAAAGGTCAACCCAAATGGTAGGGCGGTCATTAACATTCCCAAACTTGCCAGGTGAATAAGGTTTTGCATGTTAACCCCTACCATACCTCCCCGCCAGGCCAGGTAACCCCACAAACAAAGGGCTGCCACGCAAAACCGCAGAGCCGCAAAAGTTAAGGGTGGCAAATCCGCCAACCCTACCTTGATGGCCAGAAAGGTGGACCCCCAGATCAAGCTAACTACCCCGAAAACCATCCATCCCTGCTTGTCCATACGTTTCCCCCTATAAACTTAAAGGGCATCCTATTTTGATCTACCACCCAATTCGGCAGTAAGGTGGTCCACAAACTGACGGGCAGTGCGGCCGGACCGGCCATTGTGCCAAAGGGACCATTGCAGGGCGCGTTGACGCAGTTCGGCCGGGGGAATGGACAACCCCCTGGCAGAAAGGATCCCTTCCACGATTTTCAAATAGCCCTCCTGATCCGGTGCCGGGAAAATGACGGTAATACCGAAACGGTCGGACAGGGATAGTTTTTCCTGCAGGGTGTCTCCCCGGCGAACCTCATCCATACCCTGCCGATCCGCGAAGTCCTCCTTGATGAGATGCCGGCGGTTGGAGGTGGCATAAATAACCACATTGGCCGGGCGAGCTTCCAGCCCACCTTCCAGCAAGGCCTTCAGGTGCTTGTAATCGGTTTCCCCTTCATCGAAGGATAGGTCGTCCACAAATAGGATGAATTTCTGCGGCCTGTGGCGCAATATCCGTACCAAAAATGGAAAATCCCTCAGGTGATGTTTGGGCACCTCGATCAGCCGCAGCCCCAGGGGTGCCAGTTCCTTGGCCACCGCCTTCACAGTGGAAGACTTCCCGGTTCCCCGATCCCCGTAAAGTAGAATATTGTTGGCCTGGTAACCATGTAAAAGGTGCATGGTATTGGTGATTACCTGTTCCCTTTCCGCCTGGTAACCAACCAGATCCGCCAAGGTGACTGGGTCTGGGTTGCTAACCCCCCGCAGAAGCCCCCTGTTACCGTGCCGTTCCCATTGGAAGGCGTAATAACGGGCCATTGGTCCGCTGCCGTTGGCGTGATGATACTGGGCCAACTCCTGCCAACATGTTGCCCAATCTGCGGCAGTGGCCAGGTGACGGGCCATCTCCTGCCGTCGCCCGCCATCCCATGGTTCGGTATGGACTGGGGAAGAGGGGAAATCCCAGAGGGTCCACCATGATGGATGGGGTCCTTCCCAGTCCTCGTCAAACAGGGCCCGGCTGGACGCCTCCCGTACATCGGTGGCCTCGAGCCTGAACAGGGACTGGAGGATGGTCAGATCCCGCTGTACAGCTTCCACAAGGTGCGGGGGTACCTGTTTGCTGCCGCCCAATGCCGCCTTTCGGGTAAAGGCGTTATCATCATCCAGCACCATTCCCAGAATGTGACACTGCCAGCAACTGGTTCCCCCTAGGTATACCGACGGCTGGTGGTTCAGCAGCCAGGCCACCAAACGATGGTAGGCTGCGGCAACATCAACCACCCCGCTGGGTTCGGTGCATCGCTCCAGCAAGGTACGCATCCGGGCCACACCCCCATCCCGCAGGAGTTGGTGGTATACCGTCAGGCATTCAGTTGATTGGACCAGGCTTTGCAGCCTGGACAAGCTGTGGTTGTGCATCGATGACAGTCACCTCATCTACTCTGGCGGCAATCATCCCCAAATGTTTTAGCAGGCCCGCAAAATCGGCCGGAAGGGCACTTTGCAGAGAAACCATCTCGCCCGTACGCGGCTGGGGAAAAACCACGTGGTAGGCATGGAGCGCCTGGCGCTGTAGCAAGTCCATTGACCCACCATAAAGGCTGTCGCCCAGCAGGGGGTGCCCCAGATGGGCAAAGTGAACCCTAATCTGGTGGGTACGCCCGGTTTCCAGCCACACTTGCAGCAATGTCGCTCCGGGCTGGGCATCCACCGTCTGGTAATGGGTAACCGCCTGCTTCCCTCCTGGGCGGACTTCCCACTGGATCAGGCTATCCTCCCGCCTGGCAATGGGAAGCCGTACAGTGCCAGCGGGAGGATGGGGATTACCCTCCACCACCGCCAAGTATTTCCTCTGCACCCGGCCGGTATTGATGGCCTGTGCCAGCAATTGATGGGCAAGGGAATGTTTGGCCACCACCACCAGCCCGGAAGTCAAGCGGTCCAGACGGTGCACCGGGTGAAAACCGGCCTCCACACCCCACTCCCGCCACAGCCCCAAAATGCCGTTGGCCAGGGTGCCGGTCAACTCCCCCCTGGCCGGATGAACCAGCATGCCTGGTGGCTTATCCACCACAATGAGGTCGGCATCCTCGTATAGGATGGGAACGGTCAGGGGTTCCGGCCGGAGGTCCACCGGGGGATCGGCTGGCATCAGCAATTGCACCAGATCCCCTTCCACCAGTACCTGCCTGGAAAACACACACGTTCCGTTTACAAGGATCCGGCCCCTTTTTCGCAGGCTGCGTACCCTGGTACGGGAAAGCCCCATCACATGGCGCAATACCTGGGCCAGGGTAAGACCAGCCTGTTTTCCGGAAATCCGGTACGTCCATTCCAACAACTGCAAAAACCTCCCACTATCCTTATATTTGGTTCGACATATTTTTGGAAATCCCTATTATCCTATCAGACCTGCCATCATTTTCATAGTGTGGAGGGAGCGCAGGCTGAAATGAACCAATGATTTGGCCCCCCACCAAAAATTGGCGGGAGGGCCGTTTGTTCCGGAGCGTTTATTAACTACGTCACGGGCGCCAGCGTCTGGTTGAAACCCGAGGGATTTCCCCCTTCCAGCACCGCCAACGGGTTGGCACAACCGATGACGTGGGCGGCCGTCCCTCCCACCATACCGGCAATTTGCCGGATGGCACGGCTCAAGCCCGGTGGCCGCTGGTTGATGGAGTGGGCATCGGATCCCAACAGGTGCACCCATCCACGCCGGACCAACAGTTCCGCCCTTTGGGCGGTGACAGGGCCGTAATCACCGGTAATGCTGCCGGCATTCATCTGGATTAAAATCCCTTGGGAAACCAGCTGTTCAAGGAAATGCAAATTGGCGACCAGAGGGTCGCAGCGCTCAGGATGGGCTAGTACAGGGGTAATTCCCAGGTGGAGTAGTGTACACAGTACCTCCTCGGTGTAGGGAGGCACTCGTCCAAATGGCAATTCCACCAGCAGGTGTTTACCCATGTCATTGATGGTGAGGATATCCCCATCCACCACCTGACCCGGTAGATCAGCATGTAAATACACCTCGGCCGCCGGGAAAAGGACGACGGGGATGCCCTCTTCCCAGAAATGCTGCCGCAAAACACTTGTTTGAGTAATAATCCTTTCCCTACCGTTGTGGTACTTTCCTACATGGCAGTGGGGTGTCAGCACCATGGCCCTGGTTCCTTCCGCCCAAGCCATGCGGGCCATCACCAGGGAGTCCGCCAGAAAGTCTGCCCCATCATCCAGACCTGGTAGGATGTGTGTGTGAAAATCAATCAAGATGCCACTACCTTTCCGCCAGTGCTCAAAAGTCCGGGGTCAACACCACCCTTTTGGGCAGCCTGCCGCCATGGACATCATGAAACACCGACTGGATGTCACCCATGGGCTTTACCTCCACAAAGGGCTCAACCTGGATCCGGCGGTCCAGCACCAACTGTAAAACTTCAGGATAATATCGCGGCAAGCAACCCCAGGTACCGATAATTTCCGCGTCAAAGGCCATTAATCGGGACAACATGTACTCCACCTTGTGGGTACCAAAACCTACCACAATCATTTTTCCGATAAACCATAGAAGCTCTAGGCAGATCTCCTGCCCCATCCTGGTGCCAGTACATTCAAACAGCTTCCAACCAAAGGCGGGCAGATCCCGGGCCTTACAGTAAGCCCGGAATTCCTCCCTAACCTCCTGCACACCCTTTTCGGTGGTGTTAATGGTGAAAGTGGCACCATACCGCAGGGAACGCTCCAGCTTGGGTGCCACCATGTCCACGGCTACCACTTCCCGTGCCCCCAGCACCGAGGCAATCTGGGTCATGTATGTGCCGATTCCGCCCACCGCACCGGTGATCAGCACCAGATCCCCAGCCTGAAGATCTGCCCGTTTGGCGGCCTGGTAAGGAGAGGTAACGGCGTCTGCCACCACCGCCAGTTGTTCCAGTGGCAGATCCTGGCGGTTTTCCACCACACAGAGATCCCTGGCCGGCACCGGGATATGGCTGGCAAACCCGCCGTAAACGCCCAGGCTGTTTCCGGGCATGGCCTGGTGCAAGCACCGGTTGCCCCGGCCGGCAGCGCAAATGGGACAGGCGTTGCACGGCATCACGGCCGGGATGATCACCTCCTTGCCCAGCATGTCCTCCGCCCCTGCCACCACCCGGCCGCTGATCTCATGTCCCAGGATGAGGGGCGATTTGGTAACGGTGGGTACTCCGTTGTAGAAATAGCCGATGTCGGTGTGGCATACGCCGCACCCGGCGATCTCCACCAACACCTCCCCAGGTTTCAGGGCGGGGACATCGATGGTAACCTTTTCCATCTTGCCCGGTTCAGTCATTTGCCACCCTTGGATTTTCCAAGGTCTACCCATGGTTTCGACCCCCTCATCTGTTATTTCCCCTGCCACACCGGCCGGCGCTTTGCCATAAAGGCCTCCAGACCCTCGTGGGCATCACGGGTTTGCATCAGTTCCTGCAGGTAAATGTGGTCAATGTCACGTAATCCGTCGGCAAACCCTTTGCCCAAACCTACCCGCACCGCCTTTTTGGTCAACGCCAACACCACAGGGCTTTGATCCAGCAGCTGCCGCAAAAAGTCCGACACCCCCTGGGCAAAGGTATCGGCAGGAAACACCCTGTTCACTAACCCCCATTGCTCTACCTGGGCGGCTGTGCACACCTGGCCGGTCAACAACAGTTCTATGGCCCGAGGCCATGGCAGCAGACGCGGCAAAAGATAACAGGCAATGGGCGGAAACACCCCGACACTGATCTCCGGTTGGCCAAACTTGGCCTTGTCCGAAGCAAGGATCAGATCGCAAAAGAGGACCAGTTCACAGCCGCCCCCAAGGGCAGCCCCGTTTACTGCCGCCACAATGGGCTTATCAATCCGATGCATTGTGTAAAAAATTTCATCAAAAACAGTAATCATCCGTTCAACCTTGTCTGCCGTGTGGTCCGCCACATCCACCCCGGCGGAAAAGGCCTTTCCTTTTGCTTCCAGCAACACCAGGGCAGACGGTTGGCTGTCGGCCCACCGCAGGGCGTCAACCAACTCCTCTATCATATCGATGGTCAATACATTCATGGGTGGGCGGTCCAAGGTAATGACCGCCACCCCTCCTTCATTGCGAACCTGCAGGTACTGGTATGACAATCCTACTCCCTCCCTTCCGGTACGGGACATCCCGCCTCCTCTATTCCTTGCGCTGGGGCAATACAGCGTCAACCAACTCCTGGTCAAAGGGTCTTCCCTCCGCCAATATCCGGCGGTAGGCAATGAAATCACACTCACTGCGCCCGGTGATCTTCTTGTTGTTAAAAGCATTGAATCCCAGATAGGCTTCACTCATCATGTTGGCCGCAAGCCAGTGGCGGCTGGAGAGCTTGGACTGGTCCCAAAAGAATTTTTTCTTCTGGCGGATGCCATCGATGGACATCATCAGACAGTGGGGGAACAGGTTGGTCAGGGCCAGGACAACCCTGTTTACCTCCTGGTCCAATAGGGAATAGTCCACCACACAGTCCTTCATGAGGGCCCGGGCCTCTTCCGCGGCTGCCCCCTCCCGGAACTCCCCATAGACAATGCGTCCATCGGACACATATTGCTCGGTATATACCAGCGGGTTCCTGATAAATTGGTCACCCTGTTTGAGTACTGGCACCGCCTTGGAAATCAGACCAAGCCTTTCCATCTTGTAGGCACTCCACTGTTCACAGGATATACAGCTCCACATGGCGTGCTCCATGCCCAAAAACCAGAACAGGTAATCGGTAACACCGCCAACGGGCGCGGAACCGTGTTTGGGTCCAGCCTGGCCGAAGAGTGCTAGATCCGATGAGATGGAAAGATCACAGGCCAGCCCGATTTCCTGCCCCCCTGCCACCCGCATTCCATTTACCCGGCAAATAACCGGCTTTTTACACATGAAAATGGCATCAACCATACCGTTAAAAAGGTCCATGTACAGGGCATATTCGCTGGGATTACCGCTGTAGTACTCGGCATACTCCTTGGTGTTCCCCCCGGTACAAAAGGCTTTATCACCGGTGCCGGTAAACACTACGGCAACCACTGAGCGGTCCATGGAAGCCCGGTGAAAACCGGCGATGACACCTTTCACCATCTCCGTGGTATAGGAATTGTACTGGGCAGGATTGTTCAAGATCACCCAGGCCGTATAAAGTCCTTCGATGGGATTGCCGTTTCCGTCAACCACCAGCCTTTTTTGGTACACCACGCCCGGCGCCTCGCTGCGGAAATGCTCTTCCCCAAACAGGTCATGGTTTTTCAGACCCGTTTGCCGGGGCCACTTGGTCAAATCCATAGCCATTCCTCCTTCACGCGGGTTTTTCTAAAATAAGTCATCCATATCTCCCACACCCTCCGGCAAGTGCCCGTGCTGTTGCAAGAACTGTTGGATCAACTGGCTTTCCCGCGAGGTATACATGGGATCTTCCTCATAACCGAAAAAGGCTACCCTGCCCATATACTCCAATTGTTCAGCCAGGGAACGGTGAAGGTTCGCAGTGCCAACTATGGCCAGAATCTTCTTGTTGTTGTCCAGTAGTTGGTAAACACCCTCCCCTTCCGGCACCCGGGCCACATTTTCTTTGTTGAATGGTAACCACCGGTCCGGCGGAAAGGGTGGAGCCCCAATGGACAGCCGCAAGTCGCAACGCAGGCACCGGGAGGCTTCCGTTACCGCCATATCCTCCAGCAAACCCAGTTCCACCTCACCAAACCTGGCCACCAGCACCTCCCCGGCAGGACATTGGTTACCGGCAGCAATCCGCTGCCATGGCCGCTGCAGGACGCCATGCCGATCCATGGCCGCAAATCCCTCCACCTGGCCGAGGAAACCCGAAACCGGTTCTCGTGGCACCAGTTCCTCCTCAATGACACCGTCCCCCCCCAGGTACCGGTCGATGGCGCTGGCAGCCGTCCGCCCGGCGGCAATGGCCTCAATGACCGACTTGGGGCCGGTGACAGCGTCACCACAGGCAAAGATCCCGCTGATGGTGGTACCCATGGTTTTGGGATCAACAATCAGGTACCCCCCAGGTCCTACAAGGCCTGCCAGTTCACCCAAAAAGTTAATTTCCGGCCGCTGGCCGATGGCAATGATTACAGTATCTGCCGGAACTTCTTCCTCCGTCCCCTGGATAAAGGAAGGGTTGAATAGCCCTTCCCCGTCCAACAGGGCCGCCACGGCAATGGTGGTTACCCCTTCCACCTTGCCCTTTGCCCCCTGTAGGGAATGTACCCCCCGCCCATGACAGATGCATACCCCCTCCTGGCGGGCGGCCGCCACCTCTGCCGGAAAAGCGGGCATTTCTCCGTCCGCTTCCATGCAATAGACGGTAACGGTCTCCGCCCCCAGGCGCAGGGCGGTGCGAGCAGCATCAATGGCCACATTACCGCCACCGATTATCACTACCCGCGGGCCCACCGACAGGTATTCTCCGAGGCTCACCCCGCGTAGAAAATGGGCGCCGTAATAAACCCCGGATAGATCCTCACCCGGTACTCCCAGATGAATCACGCCCTGGGTGCCAGTGGCCAACAGGACAGCGTGAAAGCCCTGGGCCAGGAGGGCCCCGGCATCACGCACCGGATGATTGGTCTTGATCCTAACCCCCGCACCGGCAATTTCCCCAACTTCCCTTTCCAGAACATCCCTTGGCAGCCGGTAAGGGGGGATCCCCAGCCTAGTCATGCCCCCCGCCACCGGCTGGGCTTCAAATACAGTGACATCATGGCCCTGCCGGGCCAGGTAATAGGCAGCGGTCAAACCGGCGGGGCCGGCGCCCACCACCGCCACATACCTCCCGCTTGGCAGGACAGCCCTTTGCCTCGTGCGCCACCACCCGCTGTCCTGGTCAGCCACAAAGCGCTTCAGGCGGCATATGGAAACGGGCTGGTTCAAGAATCCCCGGCGGCACCCTGTTTCACAGGGATGGAAACAAACCCGGCCCAGAGTGGCCGGAAAGGGCACCCTTTCCCTGATCACTGCCAGGGCATGATCGAACTGTTCCGTGGCGATTAGCCTCACATACCAGGGCACGTCAATTCCCGCCGGACAGTTGTGCCGGCAGGGCACCAGGGCCGCATCGCCCGCAGCTCCCTGGATACCCATGTCCGTCAGGGCACCCGTCGGACAGACGGCCACACAGGCAGTGCAAAACCGGCAGTGGGACTGGGCAAGGGAGGTCCCGGTGGTGGACACCACCGAGCGTCCCTGGAATTCCATCGCCTGTAACGCACCCACACCCCGGATGTCCCGGCACACCCGCACACACCGCAGGCAGCCAATGCAAAGGTTGTAATCCCGCCGGATGAGGGGCTCCTCCTCAACCACCGGCAGTCCTAGAAACCGGTACCGGGGAGTTTCCGGCTTGATTCCGACAAATCCGGCCACCCTTTGCACTTCGCAGTTACCCAGTTCAGGACAGCACCTTTCCTCCACCGGCACATTGCTGGAACACTGGGTACGACTGCAACCCTCCTGCTGGGCACAGGTCAGGCATGCGTGGGGATGGTTCGCCAGAATGGCCATCAGCTTATCCTGCCGGTAATCCCGCACCCTTCGGGTGCCGGTATACACCATCATCCCGGGTACAACCAGGGTCTCGCAGGATTGGGCCAGTTCATCCCGGCCCTCAACTTCCACCACACACAGCCTGCATATCCCACCCGGAGGCAGATCGGGGTGGGAGCACAACCCAGGAATATAGATCCCTGCCATCCGGGCCGCTTCCATGATGGTCCACCCGGGCTGGGCCTCCACCGGTAGTCCGTCAATGTAAAGTTGGACTGGTTCCATGATTTTGCCGCCCCCGTGCTACATATTTCCGGCTCTACCAGGAATGGCGGAGACCTCCCAGGCGGCAAGCCGCCACACAGGGAATTTCCTTTGTTCCGCCGGTGGGTTTGCATGGCGCGCAACTGTACTTGATTTTTTTGCGGTGTTCCTCGCGTACCGCAATGACCTGGTCATCGTAATCATCGGTGATCACTTCCAGCACCTGTTCCGGGCAGGCCTCCACACAGCCTTTATCCGGACAACCGGCACACCTGCCGGTATCCACCGAAATAAAGAACTCACCGGATCCGTCCTTGTAACCGTAATTGGCAAACATGCCGAGCCACCTCCTTCAGATGGTTCTAACCCTTCCCCTTTTCCACCAGTGCCTTGGCAAAAAGGGCGGCCCCCAGGGCGCCGGCGATCTGGGTGTCGTACCTGGGCTTCAGGGCCTTTAAGTTCAGCTCCTTTTCAATGCGGCTGACCACACCGATGTTTTTGGCGATGCCGCCGGTAATGGCAAAATCCCTTTCCACACCATTGCGTTCCAAAAGGGATACCACCCGGTGGGCCATGGCGGAACAGTAGGCTGCCAGCACCCTTTCCTTCGGCCAGCCCGCCCGCAACAGCCCGGTGGCCTCGGTCTTGGCAAATACCACACAGGTGCTGCTCACCGGCGGGGGCTCCTTCTCCACCTGCAGGGACATTTCCCCAACCTCTTCAATGGAAACCGCCAGCAGGTTGGCAAAGACCTCCATTCCCCTCCCCGTGCCGGCCGCGCACTTGTCATTCATCAGGAAGGAGACCACCTTCCCCTTTTCATCACACCGGATGGCCTTGCAGTCCTGACCACCCATATCAAGGACGGTGCGCACCGTCGAACCGTACATGTAATTGGCCCCCCGGGCATGGCAGGCAATTTCCGTGACCGTCTTGTTGGCAAAGGGCACATTTACCCGGCCGTACCCGGTGCCGACGGTATAAGTGAGATCCTCCATTTTCATGCCGGTGTTTTCCATGGCCCACTTCATGGCTTTGATTGCGCTATCCGGACTGTCCGACCCCGTACGCATATTGGAATAGGCATAAAGTTCCCCGTCCAACATGATCACCGCCTGGGTACTTACCGAACCCACATCCACCCCACCGGAAATTATCTTGGCCTTCCGCCAGTCCCTGGAGGGATCAAACCAGTTGTATTCAGTCCACCGCCAGTACTCCTTCGGCTTATCCGCTTGGTTTACAACCATGCCAATTACCTCCCCTTTGCGGAAATCCAGTTTTGTCGCCATTGTACAGAGCCCTAACCGGCCGCGCGTTCCGCGGCGGCCAGTGCCGCTCCAAGGGCGCTGACATATTCCGGTTCCCCGGGTACCAGCACAGCCATTTCCAGGCCCTCTCCCAGGGCTTTGACGAATCCCACATTGCGACCTACCCCGCCGGTCATGACCAGGTCCTTTTCCACACCTACCCGGCGGGCCATGGAAATAATCCTACTGGCAATGGCGTCGTGCACCGCCTTGGAAATGTCCTCTTTGGTCACCCGGGAATGAATGAGGGATACCACCTCCGATTCAGCAAAAACGGCACACTGGGCGTTCATGGGGATTACCTTGGATGACTGCAGGGCCAAGGGCCCCATCTCTTCCAGGGGAACTTCCAGTGCCCTGGCCATAGCCTCGGTAAAGGAACCCGCTCCGGCGGCACACTTTTCATTGATGGCAAAGTCCACAATCCGGCCCTTTTCATCACACTTGATGGCCCGGCCTTCCTCCGCCCCCACATCGATGATGGTCCGGCCAGATGGGAACAGGAATACCGCTCCCTTCGCATCTGCGCCCACTTCGGTGATGGTGTCGTTGGCGAAGGTTACCGCACCTTTGCCTGCCCCCGTGGCCAGCACGCACCGGACCTCTTCCCTGGCCACACCAGCCTCCGCCAGCGCCCTGGTATAGGCCTCCTCCGCAGCCTGCTGCTGATCAAAGCCGCTTAAAACCATGTATTTGGACAGCACCTGACCATCCTTCATCACCACTACCTTGGTATACTTGTTGCCCACATCTACGCCAGCGGTGATCATGTTTACCCCCCTCCATTGATAACTAGTAAAGTTTTTTATACCCCATGCTTTCCATAAAGGTGTCGATACGCGCCAGCACACTGACCTCATCAAACTCCCGTTCGTCCCCCATGTTGCCTTCGAAGGTCATTACCGGAAAGCCCTCCTTCAACAACCCCAGTCGGTTCTCGGCAATCCCACAGCTTAAGCCCTCACATCCCCGGTTGTAGTGCAGCATAATCCCGTCCAGCTTCCACTCCCTGGCAATGCGGGCCATCATATCGGTTTTCAGTTGTGGATGGTAAAAGTGCTGCCATTCTGGTTTGCTTAAATTCCATTCCGCGATGATCATCAGGGCCTGGTCCCTGGTTTTGATTTCAATGCCCTTGGCCATGGGAGTTGTACGGGGTCCCCAGGTGCCATCCTCCTTGATCTCCCAAATGCCTTCCAGGCCAAAGGTGTAGAGGGAACCCACCGAAACGGCGCCGTACCGCTCCAGGTACCGAAATACTTTTAGGAAGCCCCAGGGTGGCTGGGTGTCGGACATCAATCGGCATTGTTCATTGCCGACGGCGGCAATCCCGCGGGCTACCCGGTCCTGCACTTCATCCCGTAGCTCTGTGTAGAAATCCACCACCTTTTTGTTGGCCTTCATCAGGGTGCCGAAGACATAAAGGGAATACATGGCCTTTTCATCCAGTGGAGCAGGCACCGCCTTGTTCAGGGTACAGATTTCCGCCCAGAGGGAGGTGGAAAGGCACTCATTCTTGACCGCCTGGATAAATTTCTCGTCGTCAAATTTCCGTCCCGTAACCTTTTCCAACCATTCAATGCCATCGGCCAGTTGATCAGCCACGTACTTGATTTTGTGTTCCGTCAGCTGGTGATAAGGGCCAACGCCCACATCCACACAGTACATGGGAATATCCGGTTCCAGATCCGTCACCACCTGGTACCACTTGGCATGGCTGCAACAGATGTGGTCCTGCCAGATAAAATCCGGCTTGGGATACCCTCCCCCCCAGGGGTACTTGTCAAGCAGGATGGATCCCCAGTAAATCCGCATGTAGGAGCACAGATCCCGGGGATAACCGGCTTTTTCCGCCGCTTCCATGCATTGCAGTGCCAATTCCTTGTTAAAGGCGATGGACGCCCCGTATGGTTCACTGGTTAGCATGTATACATCATCGCCAAGACCATATGGGATGGCGTCAAAGGTCCAGGCGCCGCCAGCCCAGCGCAAACCGCCCCTGGCCTTGGCATCCCGGTAGTTCAGGTAGTATTCCTCCCTGAGTTCTTTGGCCTTTCCCCAGCACCTCAGCGCTTCTGTGGGATATCGTTGACTTCCCATGGCCATACCTCCATTTCTAAGTTCCTGGTGATCAGCGGATGAGGCGGTTAGAACAGATCTTCCTGCCGGAGCATTTCCAGGAAGGCCTCCACCCTGATCCTGAAAGGCCCCAGAGGAACGGTGACATCAAACTCCAGAAACAGGGTGGGGATACCCCTTTCCTGTAGGGCCTTTTGGAAGGCCACAATATCTGCCTCATGGGGATCGCAGAACTTCTGCTGGACCACGATGGCTCCCTGTACACCCCACTCCCTGGCCATTTCCAACACCCATTCAAGGCGCCTGCGCTTGGGCCAGTCCTTGGTGGGACATGGCGGCCGGTCCACATAGCGGGCGGCGATGGCAGCCAAGCGGTCTTCCTGCCATTCCACTTCATTCCAGAAATAACGGCTGCCGGTGCAGTGGTCCTCGATGACAAAGGTGGCCCCCAGCACCGTTTCTACCATGTTCATGAAGGCGGTGTCGTCATTTTCACTGCCCAGGATCATCAAGCGGTCCCCAGTCCGGCGTTCCAGTTTCCGGTTAGGCAGCTCCGCCAGGATTTCCCCAAGTCCCTTGTTGTGTTCCACCTTGTCGGTCATCTGGCTGGCCAGCACCATGTACATAGCCTCCAGACCGGTAACGGGCACCTCCTCCCGTTTTCTTAATTCATATACCTGGCGCATGAGGCGGCGGTTGGTGTTCATAATTTCAATGCCTCGGTCCAGGTCCTGGTCGGTGATGGTTTTGCCGGTCCAATCCTCCAGGGCTTTTTTAAAAGCCGCCAATTCCTCCCGTAAAAAGGGGTAAGCCCGCGGGCTCTGGACATGATGCGGCATGGGCAGGAAATAGCTGAACTCCCTGGGCACATGGATGTCCCAGCTGGTGAAGGCCTGGCGGATATGCAAGCAGGACTGGGCAATCATAATACCATCCAGGTAGTCATAGCGGCCCTTCAGCCCCTGGGCAAGACAGTCCCGGCAGAATGGGCAATACATACCGAAGATGTGGGGCTCGGTGACATCCTGGGGCTCATGGCTGCCCAAGATACGTACCGGTAGCATGCCAGCGGCGTAAATAAGCTCTTCCGGTACATAAGTGCAAAAATAACCGATCACCTTTCCACCGGTTTTTTCCTTCCACTCCCTGGCATAACGATGCCTGTCATGATACCATTCCCGAAAGATATCCACCCTTCATCCCCTCTCCCGTTTCGACTGTATGAATATTTCTGATTATCGTACTACACACCCCTTTCCCACAGTGCTTTTTGAATTTAAGGAGGTTGTGGTTGTCAACTTGATTATAGAAAACCGGATCTGCCCTTTGTATCGCCATAAAGCATGGAAAAAGGTTATAATTTGGTGCTGCCCGTGGGTTACTCCAAAGGGGTGAGGGAAATCACCCGGGTGAATTGTAAAATTTAAGCAGGAAATTTCTCGTAAATGTTATAATATAAGAAAAATATCTTAATATTTTGGAAATTGGGGGTAATAACATGCCGCCCGCTATGGATGAACTGCCAGAACTGATTATGGTGTGCCGGATTGCCCCCCCCTTTAAAGCCACCAAAAAGGCCAGGATCACACTGCAAAAAATCCTCCAGTCAGCAGTGGATTATCTGGACTTCCGCTGCGCATTTCTGGCACTAATCAGCAACCAGCGGCCGTCCCTCTTCCTGCAGGCGGTAAGGGACCAAAGGGAAAGGGCAGGGCTTACCGCCGGGCAGCCCACCACCAACCCCCTTCCCTTTGTCATTGACGCCGATTACAGTGGTGACTGCCTGTCCCGGCTGCAACCGGCAGCCAGGGCAACCTTATCGGTGGTTCTGCGGGCGGGGGATCCCCTTGGGAGCATGGAGGTCGGCGTTGTTGGCCCAACTGCGGAAATGGCGGACAACTTCCTGAACAAGGCCCTGTCTATCGGACGCCATGTAGCGGATACGATACAGGATTCCTTTTTCATTAAACAAAAGGACCGCGGATTACGCAGGCTGTCCCTATGGCTAGAAACCGTTTCCGCCATCAGTTCCACCCTGAATATCAACCAGGTGATGCACGTGGTAACCCAGTTGGCAGCAGACCTGTTTTCCGCCCGCTGCTGCATTTTCCTCTTCAATGACCAGGATGGCTCATTGGTGCCCGCAGTGGCCGTGGGTAGTTACGATCCGGTTGTGAAGAAAAAATGGAAGGCCCTGAAGGGCTGTTCCCCCTTTCCCGCTATCCTTGACCTAATCAAAACACGCGAAACGGTGGTATTGACCCCCGAAAACATCCAAAATGGTATGCCCCAGGGCATGATAGATGATTTTTCCTATGCCCGGGTGGTAATTGCGCCCATAACCTTTAAAGACAAGGTATTCGGGGTAATGCAGGTGGACCGCCCTATCCAGGGAAAGGAATTCAGCCAAGAGGAAATCGCCATCATTTCCGCCATCGCCAAGGAAACGGCGGTAGCCATGGAGAATGCCAAACTGATCGAAACTCTGGCCCAAAAGGAACAACTGCTGCACCAGTTATACAATAACCTCATCTGCGCCCAGGAAGATGAGCGCAAAAGGGTGGCTTCAGAAATCCATGACGGGGTGATCCAAGCCCTCCTTGGCATCTGGTACAGGATGGAGCATCTCACCGGTTGCGGAAGCCCGCATAAGATCAACTTCCAGGAGGAAATGTCCCGGTTGAAGGACCTGCTGGGGGAACAGATCCAGAACATCCGCCAGATCGTATACAACCTCCGCCCGGTTATGCTGGACACTTACGGTCTAGGTCCAGCGGTGCGCAGCCTTTTGCGCAATCTACAGGAGGAAAGCGGCATCACCTTTGAACTGGCTATGGAGAGTGCCAACTACCGGCTGCCGACCAACTTTGAAGTAGCCCTGTACCGAATCCTACAGGAACTGCTGGCCAATGTAGTTAAACATTCCCAGGCCACCAAAAGTCAAGTGATGCTGATTGTGGGGCAGGATCAAACGGTACTAGTGGTCAGGGATAACGGTACCGGCTTTGACCGCTTGCAAATCAAACGGTGGCCGCCGCCGGGAAACCACCTGGGTCTGGCCAGCATTCAGGAAAGGGTGCTTTTGCTGGGAGGAACCTGTGCCATTAACTCCCAACTGGGATGGGGTACCACCATCACCATCCAGGTGCCCACTCCCCAGCCGTCGGAAGGAGGGACTGCCCATGCCAAAAATAAACTTGCTCATTGTTGATGATCATCCCATGATCCGGGAAGGACTGGTCACCATGCTCGCCCATTTTTCCGACATTCAAATCATAGGCACCTGTGCTGACGGGCAGGAAGCGATAGAAGCCGTAAAGGAAAACCTTCCCGATGTGATTCTGATGGACTTGAAGATGGTAAAAATGAACGGTATTGAGACCACCCGTGAAATCGTTTCCCGTTATCCGGGAGTAAGGGTGATTATCCTGACCATCTATGAGGATGCCGATTCCGTACGGCTGGCACTGCAGGCAGGAGCCTCTGGCTATGTGCTAAAACAGGCATCCCGCGAAAAGCTAGTGGAAAGCATCAGGCTTGTGCACAGGGGCAACCCCATTATCGATACTACTCTATTAAGCCAGTTGGTGATTGATTATACCCGCATGGCCAAGGAAGCCGCCACCCATGGGCAAACCCAGGTCGCCGATGACAATAAGCGGCTGAGCACCCGGGAGAATGAAATTGCCCGGTTGTTAGCCCAGGGCCTGACCAACAAGGAAATATCCGCGAAAACACACCTGGCGGTGGATACCGTCAAAACCCACTTGCGCAATATATACCGTAAACTGGGGGCGAAAAACCGCTCCCAGGCCATTACCCTCATCAGCCGGAAAATCAGTTTATAAACGGCGGCGCCCATAATGGCGCCGCCGTTTCATTCCGGCACCCGGCATGCCGCCGAATCAATCTCCTGCAAGCCCCGGTGGCAGCGGGGCGGCAGAGCCAGGTAGTAGCCGGTGGCCTTTGCCAGTTGCCCGGCCATGGTCTCGGTAACATCCCCCGCCACCCTGGCTGGCGACCCCAGCACCAGTTTGCGGGGAGGTATGGATGTGTCCTCTGTCAGCAGGGAACCAGCGCCAATGCAGCAGCCGTCCCCTACAGTTACCCCGTCCATGAGGATGGAACCCATTCCCACCAGCACATGCTCCCCCAGGGTGACTGTATGCAGGATTGCACCATGCCCGATGTGGCTGCGGGGTCCAAGGCGGGAAACCTGGCCGGGGTAGACGTGGATGACACAGTTTTCCTGGATGTTGGAACCATCCCCGATCACCACGGCACCCCAATCCCCCCGGATCCTGGCCCCAGCTCCGACATAACAACCTGCTCCGATGGTGACATCTCCGATGATGGTAGCTTCCGGGTGGATAAAGGTACCCCTGCCGATAACGGGTTTTTTTCCTTCAAATTGAAAGATGGCCATCTATTACCATCCCACCCCATTTTACTAACTGTCCCATGCCTGAAGGGACACCGCCGCCGGGAAAACCTGCGCTCCCAAATTACTCCTGCGGATAAGCCTTCTCAAAGGCAAAGAACACCCGTTCCTGCAGGATGACCGCCCCCTTTTTGCCTTCCACCGGCAGGGGATCCACAGAAAAAATCACCAGCTTGACCTGGTCCCCCTCCTGTAAATCTCCCATCTTGCAGTTGATGACCCTGGCAAAGAGGGTCAAGGACCCATCAAGGTCAATCAAGGCATGGATAAGGGGTGTTTCAAAACCCAGGGGCACCCCCACCTCTTCCTCCGTCACCACCAGTACCTTCCCCCTGGTGGGCAGGTCCACCCACTCCAGGGTATCGGACAGGCAGTCCGGGCAGACCACCCGGGGTGGAAAGGCCACCTTAGCGCATCGGAGACACCGGGTGGTGGTCAGCCGTCCCTGTTTGAGGTTATCGTAAAAGGGATAAATACGGTTAAAATCCTTGCTCTGGAGAGGGTACATATCCATTGTGACGGCGTATTTGCCTTCCAGCACCGAGTTCATTCCAAATCCCTCCCGTAAATAACGACGGTATGGGCGGCGATGAAGCCGCTCAGGTTATGGGTAAGACCAATACGTGCCCCTTCCACCTGCCGAGCGGCATCTCCCCTGAGTTGGCGCATGATCTCCGTAGCCTGCCGGATACCGGTGGCGGCAAAGGGGTGGCCACAGCTCAACAGGCCGCCATCGGTGTTCACCGGCACCCTACCCCCGAAGTCCGAATGACCCTCCTGGATAAAGAACCCGCCCTCCCCCTTCTGGCAAAAACCGAGTTCCTCGTATTCGATGATCTCCGAAATGGTGAAACAATCATGGGTTTGGGCCACATCGATATCCTGGGGTTTGATCCTGGCCTTGCGGTAAGCCTGTTGGGCGGCAATCTGCAAACTTTCCCAGGTGGTCCAGTTGGAAAAATTGGCGGACATGTTGTGCAAGGTGGCCTGGCCGGTACCTCTGATGTATACCAGGGGTTTATCGGTCATGTACCTGGCTTTTTCCTCAACGGCCAGGATTACCGCCGCCGCCCCATCGGTTACAGGGCAGCAGTCATACAGTTTGAGGGGGCGCACGATGGCCCTAGCCTCCATGGCCGTAGCCAGGGTGATCTCCTCCCTGAACTGTCCTTTTACATTGTTCATTCCGTTGCGCCGGTTTTTCACCGACACCAGCGCCATCTGTTCCTCGGTGGTGCCATAGAGTTTCATGTGCTGTATAGCCACTGCGGCAAACACCGAAGGCGGCAGCCCCAACCCCATGGCCCCGTCCCAGTCGTGATCCACCGAGGCCAGTTCACTGTAACCGATTTCCCACTTCTGGGGAGTGTACAGCTTTTCCCCGCCCACCACCATCACCACATCCGCTTCACCGCTTTTGATCATGGCATAGGCCAGGATGATCCCGCTGCTGCCGGTGGCACAGAGGAGCTCCACCCGGGCGCAAATATTTTTGGGTTTAATACCCAGATACTCCGCCACCAGCGGCGCCAGGTGGGTTTGGAAGGAACAGCGTTCAGTATAGGCGGAGCCAACGATCAGGCCGTCAATATCCTTGTTGGTAACAGCCGGGTTGTCATCAAAACACGCTTTACCCGCCTCCTGGAACATATCCCGCTGGGTGGCGTTACGCACCCCCCACTGGGATTGCCCGCCCGCTATGATACACACGTTGCGCATTGGGATACCCCCTCCATCCACAACTTCCGCCCAGCAGAAAAGGCGGCCCTGTTCGATTCCGCAAATTTGGCCGGCACCAGCCTTTCAATCACCGGCAGCCAGAAATCCTCCGGATCACCCAGCAGACCGGAAAAAGCACCAAGCAAAACCACTCCCGCCAGGGTCTGATTACCCAATTGCCGGGCGACGGTGGTGCCGTCCACCCACCAAATGCGGCTGGCCCGCCGGGCCAGTCTTTGCTGGATTTCCTCCTCTGACGGGTATACCGCCGTACCCAGATTTACCGAGGGGGGAGCAACGCGGTGCCGGTTAACCATGGCCACACCACCAACAGCCAGGTAGTTGGTCCAGCGGGCTGCTTCAAGCATCTCCAGTCCCAGCAGGTAGTCCACCTGGCCTGCCTCCACCTGTGGCGAATAAACCCTTTCTCCCCACCGCACATGGCTTTCCACCGCACCTCCCCGCTGGGACATGCCATGGACTTCAGCCTTTTTCACATCATAACCGTGCTGTAATCCAACCTCCGCCAGGATATCGCTGGCCAGGATGGTGCCCTGGCCGCCCACCCCGGCCAGCAGGATGTCCACCTTCCCCCGTGCCATCTACGTCACCACCCTTTCCTCAATAATTGGCCTGGCCGGCATTTATGCCCGTCGCCGGGGTACCACCGGCAGCCTTGATGGCGCCCGACGGGCATATGACAGCGCACAAACCGCACCCGTTGCAAAGGGCCCCATCGATGTCTACCCCGCCATCCACCTTGGAAATGGGAGTACACCCAATGCGCAGGCAATTCCCACAATCGTTACAGGTTTCCCTATCAACTGTACAGGGCGGGTATTTTTCCCGGGTATGCAGGATGCATGGGTAGCGGGCAATTACCACGGAAGGCTGGCCGCAATCCATGTGTTCCCTCAACACCCTCACTACTTCAGGAAAATGGTAAGGATTGATCACATCCACCTTGGTGAAGCCAATGCCCCGGACAAGATTTTCGATACTGATTTCCTGGGTGGGCTCCTTGAGAAGGGTTATACCACTACCAGGGTTTTCCTGGTGTCCGGTCATGGCTGTCACCCGGTTGTCCAGCACGATAACCGTGCTGACACCCCTGTTGTAAAGGATGTTGATGAGGGGTGGAATACCGCTGTGAAAGAGGGTGGAGTCACCGATTACCGCTACCGTACGGTCCCGCACTCCCACCCTGTCCATTCCGTGGACCACACCGACCCCGGCACCCATGCAACCACAGGTATGCATAGCATTGAGGGGTGGCAACGCCCCCAGGGTATAGCAGCCAATATCGCCCAGCACCACTGCCCTGAGCCGCTGCAGAGCGTAAAAGATTCCCCGGTGGGCACAACCCGGGCACAGCATGGGTGGGCGGGCCGGCAAAGGCGGGCCGACTTCAGGCGGTGCTTGCAGCGGGCTGTCCACCAGTCCCGCCCGGGCCGCACTATACCGCACTTTGTCTGGGCTGAATTCACCGGTGCGGGAAAACACCTCCTTACCCATCACCGGAATGCCCATCAGGCGTACGTGCTCCTCAATGAAGGGCTCCAACTCCTCCACCACCACCACCCGTTCCACCTGGCTGACCAGCTTTTTAAACAACTCCGACGGCAGCGGGTAAACCATGCCTAACTTCAGGAAGGTGGCATCCGGGAAAACCTCGCGGGCGTACTGGTAGGCTACCCCGGCGGCGATGATCCCCAGTTTGGGGCTTCCCTGCATGATGTGGTTGACAGGTACCGTTTCAGCATAGGAAGTCAGGCATGCCATCCGCTCCAGCACCACGGGGTGCCGCTGGCGGGCAAATCCAGGTACCATTACATACTTCGGTATGTTCCGTTCATACACGGGTCTCTCCCCGGCGGCAGCTTCTCCCCCTTCCCCCACTGCTACCATCCCCTCCTGTTCGATAGTCACCACGCTTTTGGAGTGGGATAGTCTGGTATTACTGCGGATGATCACCGGTGTATCAAAGGTTTCGCTGATTTCCATGGCCAGCCGCACAAATTCCAGGGCCTCCTGGGAATCCGACGGTTCCAGCATGGGTACCATGGCAAATTTGGCATAATAACGGTTATCCTGCTCATTCTGAGAGCTGTGCATCTCCGGGTCATCGGCATTGATAATCACTAGTCCGCCCTTAAGACCTGTATATACGGCGTAAAAGAGGGAATCGGCGGCCACGTTCAAACCCACGTGTTTGGTGGTCACCAGGGCCCGGCCGCCTGCGTAGGCCGCTCCCACCCCGACATCCAGAGCCACCTTTTCGTTGGGAGACCATTCGGCATAGACCCCCGGGTAACGGGCAAAATTCATCAGGATTTCTGTGCTGGGAGTTCCGGGGTAACCTGCCCCCACCACTACCCCGGCCTGGTAGGCACCCAGGGCAAAGGCCTCGTTGCCGGTCATCAGTTTTTTCACTTGACACCACCCCTTAGCGCCCTATAAAAGTGGGCTGCCTTTTTTCCGTAAAGGCGCTGAAACCCTCCCGGCGGTCATCACTGGCAAAGGCCACCACGAACCCCTTGATCCCATCAACCAGCGCCGACGAAAGGTCGGTATTCATGCCGGTATGTACTGCTTCTTTAAGTAAGCTAAGGGCCAGCGGCGGTTTGGCCGCCAGCTTGCGGGCCATCTCCCTGGCCTCCTTTAACAGGTCAGCAGCGGGCACCACCCTGTTCACCAATCCGAACCTTTCCGCCTGGGCAGCATCGATCATTTCACCCAGGTACATCAGTTCCTTGGCTCTGCCCATACCAACCAAACGCGGCAGGCGCTGGGGACCGCCTCCTCCGGGCAGAATGCCCAGGTTGATTTCCGGCAGGGCGATCCTGGCGGTATCCGCCGCCAGCCGTAGATCACAGGCCAAGGCCAGTTCACATCCCCCTCCGAGGGTAAGTCCGTTCAAGGCGGCAATGGTCGGCTTGCCCAGATTTTCAATGGCATTGTAGGTGTTGGTGGATACCCGGCAAAAGTGATACATTTCCACCGGTGTGAGATTCTTCATTTCATTGATATCCGCCCCTGCCGCGAAGGCCTTTTCACCGGCCCCCGTAATTATTACCGCCCTTGTTGCCTGATCCGCCGCCAGTTCAGCCACAGCCGTACCCAGTTCCATGAACAACTGGCCGTTTAAAGGGTTTAAGGGGGGCCGGTTCAGGGTAATGGTGGCAACACCCTGTTCCCTTTCCAAAAGGATTGTTCCATACGACATTTGCTATCCTCCCCGCTTGGCATTCTATCCTTACCTGCTCATCCCTGGCTGGAATGATCGTACCAGCCGGCACCCGTCTTCCGGCCCAACCTGTTGGCCCTGATTAAGGCTTTGAGCGCCTGGGGCGGGTTCCAGCGGATGTCCTTAAATTCCTCGTAAAAGTAGTTGGCCACATGGTAACCAATATCCACTCCGGTAAAGTCCTGTAGTTCGAAGGGACCCATGGGGTAATTCAATCCCAGTTTGACGGCAGTGTCCACATCCTGCGGTGTGGCCACGCCTTCCTCCACCAACCGGATGGCCTCCAAAAACTGGGCAATCAAGATGCGGTTGACCACAAACCCCGGGGAATCCTTTTTCACATCCACTGCGGTCTTACCCATTTGTGCCGTAACTTGTACCAGCACACGCACCGTTTCCTCTGCGGTATGGTAACCCCTGATGATTTCCACCAGCCGCATCAACGGCGGCGGGTTAAAGAAATGCATCCCGGCCACCTTTTCCGGCCTGCCAGTGGATGCCGCAATCAATGTGATGGACATGGAGGAAGTGTTAGTGGCCAGCAGAGCTTCCGGCTTGCAAATCCGGTCCAGCTGGGTAAAGGCCTCCTTCTTGGCGGTCAAATTTTCGATGATGGCTTCGATGACCAGATCCACGTCATGGAAATCCTCCATCCCGGCACAAGGAGTAATGCGCCCCATAATCTCGCCCTTCATTGACTCATCCATTTTTCCTTTGGTCACCGCTTTGGCCAAAAAGTCATTGATGCGGCCAATGGCCCTTTCGGTAAAGCTAATGCCCACATCACACAACTTCACCTGATACCCTGCTTGGGCCGCCACCTGGGCGATACCGCCACCCATGGCCCCCGCACCCAAAATGCCGATGGTTTTAACCTCCATTTTTCTCCCAACCTCCTAACCCTGCATATGATTTGTCAAGTTTTTCACTGCCGGCCGGCACCGCCGATCCTCTGCTCCAGTTGATGGAAAAAGACATCCAATTTACCCTTGACCTGATCCTCGGCAAAAAACCTGAGATCGGACATGTCCGCCTCGATGACGATGCCTGGCAGTCCAGTACGCCGGCTCACCACATTCCGCTTGTCATACAGTCCAAAGGAATTGGGCTTGCAACTACGGTTGGAAAAGAAAATAAACCCGTCCACCTTGTACTTGCGCATAAAATCGATTTTCATCTGCACCCGCTGTTCAAAGCCGCGGTTGATAAAGGCTTCGGTGTAGTTTTCCGCCAGGCTTTCCAACGTCCGGGATGGGTCAAAGGACCACGCCCATGAATGGGTATACTGGGAAACCGCCACCAGGGCCCCCCGGCTGGCAAAATAATCCGCAAACCAGCGCAGTTTTGGCCATACGGGAATATGGTCCCAGTAGATTTTGAAGCGCTCCCCCGAAATGGCCGGAATTCCTTTGGCCACCCTTTCCTCCAGTTCACCCTTCAAAGCCCGGTAGTACTCCACCGCCTCCCGGGTCCCGCGCAAGGTGACAATGGGCGCCATATGGTAACAGGCATCGAAAAACCCAAAGGGAGCAGGGGATAGGGCCGCCATGTCCAGGATGCTGTTCCACAGCCTGCAGGCTTCTCCTGAAAGGGCCATCACCTCTGCCAGCCGGTCCAGGTCAAAGGTCTGCCCTGTGCGGATTTCCAGGAAATCAATCAGTTCTTTCAACTGTTCGATAAAATACAGCCGGCCCAGGGTGGTGGGAGTGGACTGGATCATGGGAGAATCCAGGAGAAAAAAAGGGACTTGATAGAACCGGCCTGCCGCCTCAAACCATTTTGGCAGGCTCCCGCACTGGGTATTGCAGCAAAAAACCATATCAGGTTTTTCAATGGCCCCCACGGGATGTTCAGAAGCATAGGCATCCCCCAGGCCGCATCGGGCATAACCGCAAAGGTCGAAGGAATACCCCTGGGCCTCCGCTGCCCTGGACAGCTGGTCAGTCACCTTCCTGGCAGCCGCCATGGCGCCGAAGTTTTCGGGATAGTAGGGGAAAAGACCGGCGGCATAAACCACCTCCACCGGAAACACCGCAGTCACCCAGACCACGGGAACACCCCTTTGTCTGGCCTCATTTCCCCTGGCATAATAATCCGCCATCATCTTTTTGAGCAGGTCGGCTGTGACAAACGGTGGTCGCCCCGTCATTCCGTTCCCCTCCCCCGCAACATTTCCAGAAAAGCTTCAATCCGTGTTTCCAGCTGGCCCAGGGAGAGATTTCCCACATCGGTTTCCACACGCAACGACGGAAAACCAGCAGATTCAACCGCTGCCCGCATGTCGGGGTAATCAAAGTTCTCGGGCTCGCAGTATTTTAGGTGCAGGAAAAGCACTCCGTGGGCCCGGTTCTTCCCGGCCAGTTCCGCCAGGAAACTCCTCCGGTCATAACGGGCCGTCGGAAAACACGCGAAGGGAATCCGGTTGATCTGGCGAAGGGCCAGGGCTTCCATGGGATCGCCGGTTTCCGCTGCATCACCTGCCAGGTAACGCTGGCCGGTGGTAAAATCATCGGCCATCACCACCGCCCCATGTTTATCCAGAATATTCATAATTTCTGGCGGATCCCAAACCTTGCCTGAAAGAACCAGGCGCAGGCACCCCTCCTCCACCTCCTCGCCACCGGCCATGTGGTCCAGCGTTTCCAAAAGCTGCATGAGCAGCTGGTTGTGCTCCTCCCTGGGTATGACCATGGCGGATTTGATGATGTTGTAAATCACCCTGTTGCCAATGACGCCTGGATGAGATACATGCCATTGCCACAATCGCCGCAAAAGAACCCGGTTTTGGTTAAACAGTGCTATGCTTTCCTGCAATTTCCGCGCAGTAATCTCACGGCCGGTGCACTGTTCCAGCCTGGCCTTTAACCGGCCCAGCTCGCCGGTCAAATAGGTCCTAGCACTGGGCCGGTCCACCTGCCTGGGCAACAGGTAATTCTCCATCCAGGGCAAGGGCCTGACATGTTTCCAAATACCTCCCAGATTCCTGGTGGTGTCACAGATGTGGGGAATAATCAGGCCATCCAGAAATGCCAGTTTCCCCTGTAAGGCCAACCCCAAACTACCGCGAACCAGTGAACAGGCCCAGGTTTGCAGGTGGGCATCGGCCCAGCTATAACCGCCACTATGACCAATAATGCCGAAGGGGATGGCCCCAGATGCATGGATTAATTCTTCCGGGACATCCGCCGGTAACCAACCGATCACCTTGACCCTGTTTTCTGTTTTGTACTGCTGGATAAACTCCAGGGGATCCTCCAGCACCTTGTCAAATCGGTGCAGAACCTCTCCCAGATACTGATTAACTGCCATAACCATCCTCCACCCTATACCATTCGCTGGCGTCCCTCCCAGTACTTTTGCCTGAGGACGGTCCGCAGGATCTTGCCACTTGGGTTTTTGGGCAATTCCGGCAGGAACTCCACCGATCGCGGTTTTTTATAACTGGCGATGTGCTGTTTGCAGTATTCGATTAACTCCTCCTCTGTGGCGGAGGTTTCTGCCCGCAATGTAACAAAGGCCTTTATGACCTCCCCCCAGTTGTCATCCGGCACACCGATCACCGCCGCCTCCAGTACCGCAGGATGGGAGTACAATACCTCTTCAACCTCCCGCGGGTAGATGTTTTCGCCGCCACTGATGATCAGGTCGTTTTTCCTGTCCACGATGTAAATATAACCCTCATCATCCACCGTCGCCATGTCTCCGGTGTAGAGCCACCCGTCCCGCAAGGTTTCCGCTGTTTTGGCCGGCTGGTTCCAGTAGCCCAGCATCAACCTGTTGCTGCGAATAATGATCTCGCCAATTTCCCCGGGCTGCACATCCTGACCCTGGGTGTCCACCACCCTGACCTCCGCCCCCGGCGACGGTTTCCCACAGGAATTAAGGCGCCTGGTCTCCTTCTCGGTACCCTGGAGAACATGGTCCTCCTTACTCAAATAAGTGGCCAGGGGACCGCTTTCCGCCAGGCCATACCCCTGACACAGGATTGGACCGAAGGACTGCATGGCCCGCTTCACCAAATCCAGCGGCATGGGCGAACCGGCATAAAACAGGGTCTTCAGGCTGGTGACATCATACTGGTCAAAATCCGGCAGGTTGAGCATAAAGGCAACCATGGCGGGCACGGCAAAAATGGCGGTCACCCGCTCCCGGGCAATTGTTTCCAGTATTTGCCTCGACTCAAATTCCCTGGCCACAACCACGGTACAGCCGCGGTACCAGTAGGATAGGGTCACTCCTTTGCCACCGGAATGAAAAAGGGGCACCACCGCAAGGTAGATATCATTCACCCCCGACCGCAGTTCCAGCATCTGCGCCTTGGCGTTTTCCACCTGGCCCCGGTGGGTAAGGGTAATTCCCTTTGGCAGACCGGTGGTTCCACTGGAATAGATGATGTAGCAGATATCTTCACCCTTGATTTCTACCTGCGGTTCCGATGGCGATCCTTCTGTCAGAAGCGCCTCATAATCCTCCATGGTGGGCACGCCGCCCTCGATGCAGATAAATTGTTCAATACCGGGCAAATCCGGACGCAAACTTTCTATCATGGCAGCATACTCTCGAGACAGGAAAATGGCCCGTGCCCCGGAATCCTCAAGGAGGTGTTTGATCTCCCTGGCTGCCAACCGCCAGTTCAACGGCACCAGGATAATCCCGGCCTTTTCCGCCAGCCCGTAGACTTCCCAGTACGGAATGCTGTTTTTACTAAGAATGGCCACCCGGTCCCCCTTGTGGATTCCCCGGCGGGACATGGCACTGCACAGGCGGTTGGCCCGACTGTTCAATTCACTGAAGGTCACCCGCTGGTCACCGCAGATAAATCCAATCTTGTTTGGGTATAGACTGGCATTTCGCACCCATATCTGTCCGAGATTTTCCATCAAGCCCCTCACCCCTATTGCATCAAAAAATTGATAGCTGCCAGGGTTTCCTGCCTGTGACTACTCCTTCGACACCCCCCTTTTTGGCAATGTATGAACAGTGGACGGGCTGGCCCCGGTAGGCCCTGTTTTTGTTTGATTATAGGTCGTGACCGGGCCAGTCGCATATCGCCAAAAAGGCTTTTTTGCTGGTATCCCCGGTGTGAAAACAGGGTTACTTCCTTTGGGTGAGCCGGACTGTTTTGGGGCGGGACAAGGCAAAGCCCATTGATAAGAGATAGCCGCCGTGATAGTGTTAAATTGCACAAACCCTTGGCGGGGTTTGTGTTAATTGGTAGGTGAGAATGTGGTGGGGATTGTTCTCGCAAGTGACACTGGCCGGGAGGAAGAACCGCCGAATTCAGGCGTAGAAATATCACCGCCGGTCGCCGGCAGCCCACAGATTGTGGACAGGCACCGAATCTTT
This sequence comes from Firmicutes bacterium UBA2598, assembly GCA_002339345.1. GTDB lineage: Bacteria > Bacillota > PH28-bin88 > PH28-bin88 > PH28-bin88 > UBA2598. The sequence continues at coordinate 47,004 of DDKM01000060.1, forward strand.
CAGCAGTTTCTGACAAAGGAAGGGGTCTATTACCATTTGGAGTTCATGCTGGATCTGGAATTTAACTACCAAACTGGGATATGTACCATCCATCATTTAAACCTTCCCAGCCACCTTCGTAACATGGGGTTTGGCTCCCGCCTGATTGGGGAGACGGAAAAACTGGCGCGAAAGTTGAGCATGACCGCGGTCAAAGTCCCTTCGGAGCACCGGGCCACCTCCTTCTGGCTGAAAAACGGCTATGGCTTTACCTTCAGTCATGAAAAGGACTTCTACACCAAACACATGGGACGGGATAACCTTTACCTCGCCTACGACCTCCAGAAAAAACCGGCTTGATTGCCCCTCCCAAAAAATGACCCGGCCGCTCTGTGGCTGATCCGGGTCCAAGTTAAAAAACAATGGCATATAGAAGGAGGGTCGGACTGCCATTAAAGGGAGTGGTTTTAGGGGGCCGACCACTCCCCGATACCGCCCACGGCCTGTAGTGCCGCAACAGCCGCCTGCCGCATTTTTTCCGCGGTAAAGGAATGGCTGAGGCCGACCATCCATACGGCCGCCACAGGCCATCCAGGGACATGGGGGATGGCCACACAAATTGCATTGACCCCGCTGATATACTCCTCAAAATCGGTAGCAAACCCATCTTTGCGCACCGTGTGAATCTCTGCCAGATATCTTGCAGGATCGGTGATGGAATTACTGGTAAATAATGGCAACCTTTTTTCCGCCAAAATACTCGCAAGCTGTTCATCGGGCAGTGCCGCCAGGAATACCTTGCCTGCCGCCCCTGCAAAAAGGGGGATCACCATCCCCACCGGGGCGGTTATTTTTAGTTCAGCGGGGCTGTCAACCTTGTCGATGATGGTGATTTTCTGTTCATCAAAGGTGCCTAAAAACACCGTCTCCCCGAAACTATGGGCAAGGGAGGTCATCACCGGCCTGAGCACCGCCCGGAGATCCCTCTCGACCATGGCATAGCTGTTAAGCCGCAGCAGTGCCGGACCCAGCCGGAACTTTTTAGTACGGGAATCTTGTACAAGCACCCTTAGATCCATGAGCGCCTGGGTGATACCATACACTGTACTTTTGGGATAACCCAGGTCACGTGCCAGGTCGCTGATCCCCACCTCCCCCTGGGCCCGGGCAATCTCCTCCACGATGGCAAAGGTTTTATAAACCAGTGGGGCATTGTAACCGCTGCTCTGCCTGCCGATTGCTTCATCGATGATCTTTTTCATAGGTTATGGGACCCTCCCGCTGGCATCCGCTTCTCCTGGCGCGTCCAAAGGGCCAGCACGCCGCCCAGGCAGGCCAGAAGGGCGGAGAGGTAAAAAGCCCCACTGAAGGAAAGGGTCAGTTGCTTGATATAACCAGCGCTGATGGGACCCAGGACCTGCCCGAACCCGAAAAAGAATGTCACAAGGCCCAGGGCTGCCGGAGCGTTTTTGGGCCCCACCAAATCTCCACAGAAGGACGCCACAATACCGGGAATGCTCCAGGCGGTCAAACCGAAAAGGATGGCAGAAACCCATATAAGGGCTGTGCCGCCAGCAGAAACCAGTATTAGATAACTGGCCGCCTGCAGGGTGAAAACCACCAGCAGAGCCCTTTGCCGGCCTGCAAGATCGGACAGGCTGCCCCAGATAATGGCACTACCAATGGATAACAACCCGACGGCACTCCAGATCTGGCCTGCTGAAACCTGGGTAAACCCCTTCTCCCCGACCAGGTAATTGACGAAGAACATGGCGTAAATGATATATGACATGCCAAAACAAAAATAAGTAAATGCCAGCAGACGGACACCCTGTAAGGTAAAAATCGCCCGGACGCCCATGAGGCGGCTGTCCCGGGCATCCTCCTGCCGTGCTGTTTGGGCTCCGTCTCCACCCAGTACCGCCAACCCCTTCTCCCGGGGGTGATTCTTGATCAGCAGCATGGCCAGTGCACCAATAACTGCAACAATCCCGGCCAGGATCAACCAGTTATATCGCCAGCCCTCATCAGGATAAGCCTGATTGACCGCCGGCACAATCCAACCAGTGACGGCCATGGCTAGTCCCGAACCACCTACCAGAAAGCCGTTGGCCATTCCCCGCCGCTGGGGCGCAAACCAACTGGAGGAAAGGCCCATGATGGAAATGTTGCCACCTGCGCCGCCGACACCAGTCAGGAATCTAAACAGCACCAGGGAAGCCACCCCCCCGGCCAGGGCAGTGGCAGCCATGGACAGGGCGGTCCAGAATAAAGCCACGGTAATGACGATCTTGGGACCGTAACGGGATGCCAGCATCCCAGCCATCAAAGCCGCCAGGAAATAGCCGAACATGTTGGCAGAAGCAATAATCCCCGTTTCATCGTGGGTGAGCCCCAGGCTGGTCTGCATGGAGGGTAAAATCATGCCATAGCTGAATCGGCCAAAACCCAGCGACCCGGCCACCACCAGGATACCCACCACCAGCATGATCCATCCGTAATGGATCCTGTTCGCCTTCATCTACCATCCCCCCTGGCGGCTTCGTCAGGTGTAGCAGGGACCGCCTCCGCCATCTGGCGGTTTTGGCTGAAGTCGGCGTTCCTCTTTTCCCGCAGGGCGCGCCAGACCTTTTCATAAGTAAGGGGAAGGCTGTATACCCGGATACCCATGGCATCATAGATGGCATTGGCGTAGCAGCCCATGGTGGGAATGGTGGCCCCCTCCCCCACCTCCTTGACACCCCATGGGCCGGCGGGTTCAAAGCTGTCCACCAGCGCAGAGGTAATCTTCGGCATGTCCAAGGCGGTGGGCAGACGGTATTCCGCCAGGTTGGGATTCAAAATCCGTCCGCTGGCATCGAAAAGCACTTCCTCCCACACGGACTCACCCATACCCATGTACAGTGCCCCGTGGACCTGGCCGTGTAACAGGGCCGGATTGATGACGGTACCGCAATCATGAACATCCCATACTTCCTTCACCTGGATTTCACCGGTTTCCTCGTCAACTTCAACTTCACTGATCTGGGCGGCAAAGCTGTAGGCCGGCGAGGTGCCCACCGCGGCCCCCCTGAAGGTACCACCAAGTGTCGGAGGTGTATAGGCCCCACGGCCGATCAAAGGACCCTTGCGCACAAAGAATTCCCTGGCCGCTTCCCCGAAGGTGATGTTGACCTCCGGCCTGCCTTTAACAAAGATGACACCTTCCCTGCAGTCCAGTTCCTCCGGCGCAACCTGCATCATCTCCCCTGCCATGGCCAGGAGCTGCTTTTTGACCTCTTCACCGGCCTGTTTGACAGCAGCACCGGACATCAGGGTTTGGCGGCTGGCATAGGCGCCAAAATCGTGGGGGGTGGTCTCGGTGTCCGCCGCCACTATCTTCATCCTTTCATAGACAAAACCCATTGCCTCGGCGGCCATCTGGCAAAGGACGGTATCGGAACCCTGGCCGATGTCGGTGGCCCCGGTATAAAGGGTGGCCGCCGATCCATCCTCGTGAACCTTAATTATGGCGGCGGCGTGGGGAAGGTTGGTACGGTAGATGGGGTATCCCGCACCGGATACAAAGCTGCCCACCGCTATGCCGATACCCCTGCCCCGGGGCAGTTTTCCCTTTTTGGCATCCCACCCGGACAGCCGTCGGGCCTGTTGAATACATTCCTCCAGTTCACAAGAGTTAATTTTGAATTGATTGGGTGTAATGGTGTTGGGTTTCCTGGCATTTCGCAACCTCATTTCCAGGGGGTCGATACCCAGATCTTGAGCCACCATATCCAGATGACACTCAAAGGCATACCTGGGCTGAGGGGCACCGTGGCCGCGCTGGGCACCGCAAGCGGGAAGGTTTGTATATACCCGTATCATGTCAAATTTGTAGTTGGCAAAATCATAGGTCAGGGTGAGCATGGCTCCGGCATAATAGGCGGTGGCAATGCCCAGACTGGTGTAGGCACCACCATCCATGATGAAGTTGGCATGAACGCCCAGGATTTTTCCATCCCGGTCCACCCCGCTGGTGATCTCCATGATTTGACGGTGGCGCCCGCGGTTATGGGCAAACATTTCGTGCCGGTCATAAAACATTTTCACAGGTCGTCCAGTAAGGCGGGACAGCACTGCCCCGGCGAATTCCAGGCCGGTTGGTTCCAATTTACCGCCAAAACCGCCACCAACGAATGTTTTCACCACCCGCACATCCCCCATGGGCAGCCCGAACTGGCGGGCAATGTAGTACTGGAAATAGTGGGGGGACTGGGTGCTGGTATAAACGGTAAGTTTCCCCCCTTCCCACATGGAAATGGCTGAATGGGGCTCAATGGGGGACTGGTATGTCCGCTGTCCGACAAAACGGTCGGTACGGACGTGATAGGCTTGGGCGAAGGCTTTCTCCACATCTCCGAAATGCTGGTGAATCTCCGTATTGATATTCCGGGGGTACTCGTCGTGAATCTGTGGAGCACCCTCTGCCATGGCTTCGATGGGATCAAAGACGGCAGGCAGCACTTCGTAGTCCACTTTGATGAGTTTCAACGCCTTGTAAACGGTCTCATCATCCACCGCCGCCACCGCCGCCACCTTGTCCCCTACAAAACGGACCTTGTCGATGCAAAAAATGTTTTCATCCCAGCGGGCCGGGCTAATGCCGTACTTCAAAGGGGGCACATCCTTATGGGTAATTACCGCTTTCACCCCAGGCAGCCTTTCCGCTTCGGTAGTGTCGATGTGCAAGATCCGGGCATGGGGATGGGGGCTTGTTAAAATCTTGCCCACCAGCATGTTGGGGAATTTCAAATCACCCGTGTACTTGGCCTGTCCTGTCACCTTAACCCGCCCGTCAATTTTGGGTACACTTTTCCCGATGACCGCATAATTATCCCTCATGGTCTGCACCCCTCCCTTCTTGCAACCTTTTGGCAGCCACCATAACCGCCTTTACCACATTGACATACCCGGTACAACGGCACAGATTACCGGCGATGGCCTCCCGCACCTCCTGTTCGGTGGGAGAGGGGTTTTTAGCCAACAAGGCTTTGGCCGAAAGGATCATCCCCGGTGTACAGTAACCGCACTGCACTGCCGCGTGATCAATAAAGGCCTCCTGTAGGGGATCAAGGGTGTCGCCCTGTTGCACCAATCCCTCGATGGTGACAATCTCCTGCCCGTCAGCCTCCACCGCCAGTACCAGGCAAGAATTCACCGGTTTGCCATTCAAAAGCACCGTGCAAGAACCGCAATCTCCCAATTCGCAACCTTTTTTGGTCCCGGTAAGGTCCAGGTGATCCCGCAGGACATTCACCAAAAGGGTGTTGGCCTTCACCACCACCGTCCGGTGATCGCCATTGACCACCAGGTTCACCATATATCTTTTAACCCCATTCTGATCAGTAATTGCCTGCATGGTCGTCACATCTCACCTCACACATGCCCTTGCTCAATTGCCCGGCGCAAGGACCGTTTGGTAAGCACCCGCACTAGGTCCCGGCGGTATTCCGCAGAGGCCCGGATGTCAGAAATAGGCTTGCATGCAGTGGCTGCTCGTATGCCTGCCTCCTCCAGCAATTCCGTGGACACAGCATTACCCACCAACCTCTCCTCCGCCTCCCGCGCCCGTATAGGGGTTGGGGCAACAGCACCCAGCACAATTCTGGCCTCCCTGATTACCCTTTCCACCACCGTCACCGCTGCGGCCACACCAACCACCGCCAGGGCACCCGACCGGCGAAGACCGAATTTGATATAGGTACTACCTGTGGTGGACTGGTCAGGAATCACCACCTCTGTCAGGATTTCATCATGGGCAATAACCGTTTGACCGGGCCCTGTAAAAAACTGCTCCAGGGGGAGGGTCCGCTCCCCTCCGGGTCCAACCAGAGTGACCTGGGCACCCAACGCAATCAAGATTGGCGGCAGATCGGCAGAAGGAACAGCATTGACCAGGTTGCCGCCCACCGTTCCGATGTTCCGGATCTGGTTGTTGGCCATCTGGTGAGCCGCCTCTGCTACCGACAGGTAACGCTGATGCAGCAGGGTAGAATTTACCAAATCGTTGTGGGTACACCGTGCCCCCAATATCAGCCCCTTCCCCTCAACATACCCGATGTCTGCCAGGGATCGGATATTTTTTAGCGACACCAGCGCCTTTGGAACAACCAGCTCGTGCTTCATTTTGATGAGCAAATCCGTTCCTCCCGCCAGCACCTTGGCCCCGGCCCCAAGGTCAGCCAGGATGGCGCAGGCTTCCTGTACGCTATGGGGACAATAATAATTGAAATCCGGTAAATACATGGCTTTACCCCCCTCCCGGATAAACCGGACCATTCTCACCCCAACCGCCGTTCTCCCCAGTAAACACCCATTCGTTATAATAAATTATGCGTCTCCCATTCTTTACCGTCAAGAAAATTCTGAAAACATATTTCCCCATTTTTTACACCGCAAATTTTCGGTAAAGGTGTTCACCCAAACAGGGTACACCCCGCAACGGGGATCCCTCCCCTACTTTTCATGCTTTTTAGCGATGGCTTTATTTCAGAAAATTCTTTACAGTTATTTTTAGGATCATATTACATTGCACTTCCTTTTGGAGCAGTAGGACGGTTTTACGGCAGGAAACATTGGACGGAAAACCCGGTAGGAAGGTCACGCCGTACCCGTTGCCAGGAAAATCTGATCCAAAAAGGAGGACAAGGAAAATGCAGACTACCATCCTCATCATCCAGGAAGAGGCAGAAAAGTACGCCGCCATGATCGAAAGGAGTTTTTCCCAGCAAATTAATGATGGCACGATCAAATTGGTTTTGTGCAAGGATGAACTGGCTATCCCGGAAGACGTGAGTGATGTCAATATTATCGGGACCTGGCCCCTGATAAAACAGATCCCGCAAATGAAAAACTTAAAGTGGGTGATGACCTTCAGTTCAGGGGTGGACCACTGGGAGAAATCCGGCCTCCTACCCCGGGAAATACCACTGGTCCATGTGCCGGGCGGTTCCGGTGTGCCGGTCGCGGAATTTGTGATTGGGTTAATGTTGAACCACGTCAAGCATTACGATAAGATTTGGAAAAACCAAAGGACCAGGGTGTTCGAACGCATTCAAGGCCAGGAACTCCATGGCAAAACCCTGGGCATCATCGGCCTGGGCGGCATCGGCCGGGAAATTGCCAAGCGGGCCAAAGCCTTTGATATGACCGTGATTGGCACGGATTTGGTCCCGGAAGTGCCCTGGGTGGATAAAGTATATCCCGTAGACCAGTTTGAAACTGTTTTACGGGTGAGTGATTTTGTGGTGCTGGCCTGCCCGGAAACCAAGGAAACCATCAATATGATGGATGAGATGCGCTTTAGACTGATGAAACCAACTGCCTTTTTGATTAATTGTGCCCGCGGATCACTGGTAGTGAAGGAAGCCCTGATCAAGGCTCTGGAAGAGGAGTGGATTGCCGGGGCATCCATCGACACCTTCTGGATTAAAAACCCCCTTCCCTCCTACCTACCCCCGGATGACTCCCTTTGGCAAACCAAGAATGTTTTCCTAAGCCCACACATTTCCAGCTGGACTGACATGTATGCCGTCCGCTTCGGGCAGGTGTTCGTGGAAAACATCGCCCGTCATTTGCATAACGAACCATTGATCAGCGTCGCGCCCGGTTTTGGCGTAAACTCCGATGTGGTTTTCAGCCGGAAAATCGGATAGGCCATCAATAGTTTAGGGGCGGGTTAAAATGCAAGTAAGGGATGTTTTTAGATAATACGGAATTTTTAGAAATAATATGGTTGGGGGAGAGGATATGAGAGGTAAAACACAGAATTTAATTTGGAACCGGGAAGCGGAGACCATGCCGCCCCAAGAAAAGCGGCAAATCCAACTACAAAGGTTGCAACAAGCGGTGAAACATGCCTATGAAAACGTGCCATTTTACCGCCGCTCCTTTGAAGCCAGAAATCTTACCCCGGAGGATATTAAGTCCCTACAGGACCTTGAAAGATTTCCCTTTACCGTAAAAACAGATTTGCGGGACAACTACCCCTTTGCCCTTTTCGCCACCCCCATGAAAAACATCGTCCGGCTGCACGCTTCCAGCGGTACCACCGGTAAACCAATTGTGGGAGCATACACCAGGGCGGATCTGGATCTTTGGTCAGAGGTAATGGCCAGGGCAATGGCGGCTGCAGGGATCACCGAAAAGGATATCGTGCATAACGCCTATGGATATGGCTTATTTACAGGCGGCATGGGTTTCCATTACGGTGCGGAAAAGATCGGGGCCACCGTGGTACCGGTGGCCGGTGGTTTTACCAAGCGCCAGGTGATGCTCTGGCAGGATTTCCAGCCGACGGTGCTCGCCTGCACCCCTTCCTTTGCCCTGGTCCTGGCAGAAACGGCAGCCGAAATGGGTATTAATCCCCCTAAGGAATTACAGCTGAGGGTGGGGATGTTCGGGGCGGAGCCGTGGACGGAACAAATGCGGCGGGAGATTGAAAACAGCCTCGGGCTGGAATCTTTCAACCACTATGGACTGACGGAATTAATCGGCCCCGGGGTGTCTTCGGAATGTATTTACCACAATGGTATGCATATCCAGGACGATCATTTCCTGCCAGAAATCATTGACCCGGAAACCGGCGAAACTTTACCACCCGGGCAGAGTGGTGAACTGGTCTTCACCAGCCTGACCAAGGAGGCCTTTCCGGTAATCCGGTACCGAACCAGGGATATTACCAGCCTGGACCCGGAACCATGTCCCTGTGGCAGGACAACAGCCAGAATGAACCAGATCACCGGCCGGTCCGATGACATGCTGATCATCCGTGGTGTCAACGTTTTCCCATCACAAATCGAGGCGGTGATCCTCAATCACAAAGATGTAGTCCCACAATACATGATTGTGGTGGATAGGGTGCGGAATCTGGATCAAATAGAGATCCAGGTGGAGGCAGTCGACGACCTCTACCAGAGGGGTGAGCAAAAACTACAGGAAGTCAGCGACCAGTTGCAAAGGGATCTGATCCAAACCCTGGGCATTTCCGCAAGGGTGGTTATTGTTCCGCCCAGAAGCATTGCCCGCAGCGAAGGCAAGGCCAAGCGAGTACTGGATAGACGAAACCTGGCATAAACGGCATGTGATTTCTCCGCATAGATGCCGCAGAGCACAAAAGTTTGGGTAAAGGGGGGATTGGGGAAAGAAGTTTTTAGCCAGGTTCGGTCGCAGCTTAGTCTGAAAGGGGAGGTATCCAATGCTGGGAATGGCGGACGGCTGGACGGCACTGGTATGGATTCTGAACATCGTCTCCATGCTGGTGTGTGTCATCTACGGATTGCTAAACTGGAACAAGGGGGGTGAGGAGTGGTGAATCTAGGTATTCTCGCAGTGATTTTGGTAGTATACATCGGTATTGTAAGTTACCTGACCTACCTCGGCTCCCAGCAGACAAAGAACGTGGAAGACTATGCAGTTGCCGGGCGGCGCATGTCGGGGTGGATTATGGCCTTGTCCTACGCCTCCACCTTTATCAGTACTTCGGCCATTGTGGGATTCGGCGGAGCAGCCGGTGTCTTCGGCTTCACCCTATTATGGCTTGCTTTGTTGAACTCTTTTGTGGGAATTTTTATTGCCTTCGTATTTATGGGGGATCCCATCCGCCGCATGGCCAATAACCTCGGATCCCATACCCTGGCTGCCATGCTGGGTGAGCGTTACCAGTCCAAGTTTATCACCTGGTTCATCGGCTTGATGATCTTCCTGTTAATGCCTGCATACTCCGGGGTGGTACTGGTGGGCGGCGCCCGTTTCATGCAGGAAGCGCTGCAGATCAATTACCAGCTGGCCCTGGTAGTGTTGGCGGTAATCGTCGCCCTTTATGTCAGTTGGGGCGGGCTGAAGGGCGTCATGTACGCCGATGCCTTCATGTGCGGCATGATGCTTTTGGGAATGGTGTTATTGCTATTTAAAACCTACTCCATCGTGGGCGGTGTGCTCGCCGGACACCAAGCCCTGACCAATATGGCCAACCTGGTACCGGAGAACCTAGCCAAAGGAGGCCACCTGGGCTGGACGGCAATGCCCAAATGGGGATCACCCATCTGGTGGACTGTCATCAGCACCATCGTGATGGGTGTCGGAATTGGCGTGCTGGCCCAGCCGCAGCTGACCTTGCGCTTCCTGACGGTACCCAGCCGGCAGGCCCTGAACAGGGCAGTGCTGGCCGGCGGCATCAGCCTGTTTTTCTTCACCGGCACAGCCTTTATGGTTGGTCCCCTCACCAACGTGTATTTCTTCCAAACCACCGGCAAGGTTGCCATTGCGGCGGCCGGTGGTAACATCGACCTGATCATTCCAACCTTCATTAACAGCGTGATGCCCACCGCCTACATTTACCTGTTCATGATCACATTGCTTTCCGCAGCCCTGACCACGGTGCTGGGCCTAATCCATGTACAAAGCGTGGCCTTCTCCCAGGATTTGTTGGCGACCTGGGGTGTCAAGTCCAACCCCATGATCCTGGCCAAGGTTGGGGTATATGTGGGTACCCTGGGTGCTGTGGTGATGGCTTTTATCCTGCCTCCCAGCATCATCGCCCGGGCAACCGCCTTCTGGTTCGGCATCTGTGCCGCCGGTATTCTACCCACCTTACTGGGTGCTGTGTTCTGGCGGCGGGTGACCAAGGCAGCGGCTGTTGCTAGCGTGGCTTCCGGCTATGGGGTGTCCATTTTCGGGTTTGTTTTCCTACATGCATCGGAGGCAGTACCCTTTGGCATCAGCAAGTTGCTATTCGGCAAACCGACCCTGCTGCCTTTCCCCTGGACCCATGTGGACCCGCTGTTCTACAGTATCCTGGTGTCAACAGCGGTGCTGATCATCGTCTCCTTCCTAACCAAGCCCTTACCGGAAGAACACCTGGCCAAATGTTTCCGCGGGTTTGGAAAGCGGGGCACACCGGCAGCGGAACAGGTTAGTGCCTAACCACCAATGACAGAAATTCAAAAGGGGCCGGTGGCTACCGCCGGCCCCTATCCAAATTCCAAAGAAAAGGAAGGCCTCCAATGACAAGTATGGTGATTGATTTCCACACACACCCCATCTACTACCAAAAGTACACTCCTTCAGCAGAAGGTTGGATCCAAAAGGTACACCAGCTGTCCGGGGATGAATGGCAGAGCTTTGTCCAGACTTATTCCGACCCCTCTTTTTTTAGCCGACACCTTAAGGATAACGGAGTGGATTATGCAGTGGTGATGGCCGAACTCAGCCCCATTACCACCGGGATTTGTCCCAATGAGTATGTGGCAGAGTTTTGTCGGGGCCAGGACAGGCTGATCCCCTTTGCCAGCCTGAACCCGTATCTATTGTCCAATCCCCGGCAGGAGCTATGGCACCTGGTCCGGGAATACGGTTTCCGCGGACTAAAACTTTACCCGACCTATCACTACTTTTATCCCAATGATCCCATGCTCTACCCCATTTACGCCAAGGCGGAAGAACTTCAAATACCGGTAATGGTACATACCGGTTCTTCCATCTTTCGGGGAGCCCGGCTAAAATACGGTGACCCGTTATACCTTGATGATGTGGCGGTGGATTTTCCCGATCTCAAGATTGTCCTTGTACATAGCGGCAGGGGCTTCTGGTATGACCGGGCCTTTCTGCTGGCCCGCCTGCATACCAACGTGTATATGGAAATCGCCGGCCTACCCCCCCAGCACCTGTTGGAATATTTTCCCGAGCTGGAACGCAATGGCGACAAGATCATTTTTGGATCGGACTGGCCTGGTGTTACCAGTATCACAAAAAACATTGAAACCATCCGCCAGCTGCCTATAGACCAATTCGTTAAGGAAAAACTCCTGGGGTTGACTGCCGCCAGGCTTCTTGGCATTGACGTGACCGTGGATTCATGGAAAGATCCCGGAACATAAAGCTCACGAAATATCCAAGTGTTCCACGTTTACCCTTTGGTTCAACAGTTTTGCGATAACCTCCCCCACTTTGAAGGGGTCTCCGCTGGTAAAGAACCTGGCCCAGCCCTGCCTTTGTCTATCAGCTAACAGGTTCTGGTGAGCCAAAACCCTAACCACATGTGCCGCAACAGCCTCACCGGTATCTATGACTTGCACTGCCGGCCCGGCAATCCTTTCCACCAGTTGACGTAAAAAGGGATAATGGGTACAGCCCAACACAATGGTGTCGGAACCGTGACCCAACAGGGGATCCAGGTAGCGGTGAAGCAACTCTTCTACCTCGGGGCCGGTAGTTTTCCCCTCCTCCACCAGTTCCACCAAACCCGGACAGGGCTGGGTAAGGACCTCCACATGGTGGCCAAACCGCTCCACCAAGGATTCAAACCTACCGCTGGACAGGGTGACTGCCGTCGCCATAACTCCGATTTTACCGTTTTTTGTCAAAGCCACGGCCGGCTTGACGGCCGGTTCCATACCCACCACTGGCACCGGTAACCACTCCCGCAAGGTCTCCAGCCCGGCACTGGAGGTGGTGTTACTGGCCACCACCACCATCTTGGCCCCCTGTGCCACCAAAAAATCACCAAGGGCCACCGCCCTTCGGGCAACCACTTCCGGTGGCCGGGAACCATAAGGGCAATAGGCGGAATCAGCGAAATAGAAGATGTCTTCCCGGGGCAACAACCGCTGGATTTCTACCATTACAGAAAGCCCACCCACCCCGGAATCAAAAATGCCTATGGGTCTGTCCATTAGCCCGCTCCCCTGTCATGAAAATCGCCAACTGCAGTTTCTACACAGGTTCTTTTCCACATGGCAGCCCCTTCCCCTGCCAGTACCCCCACATATTTTTATCCCCATTGGTCAGCAGATAATTGACGATGCCTGTAGCTATGGATGCAGCCATCTGTTGCAAAAAGGCTGGATCCTGTAACTTAGCCCGGTCGATAGGATTGGAAATAAATCCAATTTCCAGTATTACCACGGGATTATCGGCTTCCCGCAATATTAAAAGATTGGTGCGCGGTACCGGTGCGGGGTGATTGAGTTGCTGCACCTTTTGTACTTCCTCAAGAATAGAAGCGGCCAGCATCCGCCCCTGCTCATTATCCTTGCCGTAAAAGATAAGGGCTCCCTGCTGCTGTGGATCCTGGACTGAGTTGACGTGGATGCTCACCGCTACCTTGCCTTGGCGTACCATTTGCAGCCTAGCCAATAGATCCCGGCGATGCCTGCCCTTTGCAGGACCCGGACCAGCCACATCCCGGTCCCCCTCCCTGGTCAACCCTACCTCCACGCCTTTAGCTACCAACAAATCCCTCACTGTCAGGGCCAGGGTCAGGGTAATATTCTTTTCCATTAGCTCCTCACCAATATTGGCCCCCCCATCCACCCCGCCATGCCCTGGGTCCAGCACCACAGTGGGGTGCCAGTTGCTAAGATCACTGGTTACCGGCACAAGGACATGCCACAAAAACACAGTGCCCAACCACAAGATACAGACAAGCAACCCTAGCATGCCCAGAGCCTTCCAGCGTGATAACACCATTACCCGCCGGTATGTCATCATTTCACCCCCATCACCCTTTACGGCAATTATATTGGGGACCGGTGACGACCATACCGCCCACCATCAAAGATCAGGGGATCCCTGCCAGACAGGGATCCCCTTGGCTCAATTTAATTTCCACCGTGCAACTGGATGAATCCCTTTGCACGCCGTTTCCCTTCCTGCTTGGCAGCAGGTGGTATCCATACCGCCTGCCGCTTCTGTCACAATCCGCCCAGAGGACTCCCACCTCTACAGGCGGGAGATGCTTCACCGGTCCACCTCTTCCACCCACACCGCCATCTCCCGGCCATCCACCGTGACTCGGTAATGCCTACGGACTGAGGGAACGGCGGTGCATATGCGCCTGATTTGTGTTACGGCCTGTTCTTCCTGGCAAAACAGGACATGGGCTTCCTCCACCGTTACCTGGCGAAAACACACTCCATCCCCTGGTTTGGCCTGGGCCAGTTTGCCTATATCCGCCGAGATTACCGTGGCAATTTTGGGATAGCCACCGGTGGTTTGCCGGTCCACCATCATGATGATGGGATAGCCGTCCGCCGGCACTTGAATTGCCCCCAAGGGTATCCCATCGGAGATAATATCTCCCACCCTCGGCTTGATGGGAGGACCGTCCAGGCGATAACCCATCCGATCGGATTCCGGTTTGATGGTGAATTGGGAATGCAAAAACTCCTGTAATGATGGTGGGTCAAAATGATCATCCTGTGGACCCAGCACCACCCTTACCTCCCACGGACCCGCCAGCGGCGGCCGCAGGCTTGCCGGCACCGCGGTACCCGGTTGTGGTAGGGGACCCAGGGGGAGACCTGCCAGCAGTATATCCCCCGCCTGGAGGGACCGGCCCTTGAAGCCTCCCACATTACCCCGCAGGTAGGTGGACCTGCTCCCCATGACCACCGGCACCTGGATTCCTCCTCCCACTGCCAGGTAGGCCCGACAGCCAAGCCTTGGCCCTTCGAAGGATAAAATACTGCCCGCCTTCACTTGGACAGTCTCCCACTGGGGAACCGGCCGACAGTCCATGGACGGTCCCAAGTCCCCCCCGGTAATGGCGATGACACTGTCCACCAGGAATTTCAGCTTGGGCCCCAACAATGTTATTTCCAGCCCGGCCGCTCCCTCGTCATTACCAACCAATATGTTGGCTGCCCGAAGGGCAAACCGGTCCATGGCCCCCGCCACCGGCATGCCGCACGACTGGAAACCATAACGGCCCAGATCCTGTACTGTGGTTAACAGGCCAGGGCGGATAACTTCCAATACCGGCCTGATTTCCCCCCCGGATGCTTCGCCGGCATCGGTTGTAACTCCTGTGCAGGTAGCCTGTTGGATCCTGTGAAATTCCTCCTGGGAAATAGGTACAAACCGTAAAGTATCACCACTTTTAAACAACACCGGCGGGTCGCGCAGGGGGTCGTACAGTTTTAACGGTGTACGCCCAATCAGCCGCCAACCGCCGGGGCTGGCCACCGGATAAATTCCAGTCTGGCTGCCGGCGATACCAACCGACCCGGCCGGTATCTCCGCCCGTGGGGTGGAAAGCCGGGGTGTGGCGATCCGGCTGTCCATTCCACCCAAGTAAGGGAAGCCCGGTGTGAAACCCAGCATAAACACCCGGTATTCCGCCTGGCTGTGGATGGCCACAACCTCAGCCGGGGACAACCCGCAATGGGCAGCCACATCGGCCAGATCCGGTCCCGCTTCGCCACCATAAAGGGTCGGAATATCCCATTGTCTGCCCTCAACAGTGTGTCCTTGCAGAGAGATGTGAGCCACATCCCTGATTTGGCCCAGGAGTTCCCCCCAGCCAATCCGGTCCGGGCGGTAGTAGACCAGCACCGAACGATAAGTGGGTACCACTTCCAAAACACCGGGTATTACCCTCTCCTGCAGGGCCGCAACCATACCCTGGACCTTGCGGTTAACTTCGATGGATATTTCATTGGCAAACTCAACCACTAATGCCTGGTCACCTGCCGGCAGATAACGAGGCATGCCCTCCGTTAAAGTCATCGTCAGCTTCATCTCTCCAGGGCGGGGGAAACCCGCAAGTAATGGAAACAAAACACGTAAAGATAATCCGTATTACGGCCAAATCTTCAGGGCCCGCAGGATCATCCGCACACCCAACAGCACCGTTATCAATACAACCCCTGTGCCGAGCACATTCTGCAGCTTCCCATTGACGAAATTATGCATAATGCGCTTCTGGTTAATTACCAGCAAGAGGAAAATGGCAGAAATAGGCAATAGGACACCATTGAATGCCTGGGCAAACAGGATTACCTGGACAGGGTTAACGCCAACAAAGGCTACAGTAGCCCCGATACCCATCACAATGAGCCAGATGACCCGGAAACTGGCGGATTTCATGTCTGTATTCCAACCGGCTGCACCGGAAATGGCGTATGCTGCGGCCAGGGGAGCGGTGATGGCGGACGTACCACCGGCGGCAAAGAGGCCAATGGCGAAGAACCACTTAGCCCAAGAACCCAATAGCGGCTCCAACTGTTTAGCCATATCCGCAGCGTTTTTGATGGCACCGGTACCGAACATGGAAGCAGCGGTGATAATAATGGCCAAGGAAATCAGGCCACCTAAACCAATGGAAACCAGGATGTCCAGTTTGCTCTCCTTGATGGCTTGTTCCTTGTTATCACCCTTCCAACGCTCGGCGACGGCAGCGGAATGAAGATACAGGTTATAAGGGACAACGGTGGTACCAATGATGCCCAGGGTCACCAGCAAGGCGCCGGGTGGAATGGTGGGTACCAGTAGTCCGCGGAAGAGCTCACCCATCTCAGGACGAATAATAATGGCGGTAGTCACAAAAACCAGGCTCATAACCACAACCATGGCCACCAGTACTTTTTCCACCAGCTTGTAACTGCCAGTCCAGAGCAGGGATGCGGCAACCAGGGCGATGACCACTACCCAGGTCTTGCGGGTGAGGCCAAACAACACTTCTAGCCCCATGGAGGCTCCGGAAATGTTACCGCTTTGGAAAGCGGAATTCCCCACTCCGATGGCTCCCACAATCAACAGTACCGCAAAGGCTTTAGCCGCAGGCTGGGCAAAGGTTTCCCGGATGGCAGCGCCCAGGCCCTTACCGGTGACAATGCCGACCCGGGCAGACATTTCCTGCAACAGCATAGTGGCTATGGTGGAAAATAGCATCGCCCACAACAGGGCATACTTATAGTTTACGCCGGCCATGGTGGCGGTGGTCACGGTCCCTGGACCGATAAAAGCTGCAGTTACCACTGCGGCAGGTCCCACGTTTTTGAGCCGGGCCCATAAACTGTTATTTGTGGTTGTCCCGGTTCCTACTTGTGTTTTCATTTCTGTTCCCCCAATCCAAATTCTTATCCATTGGTACTAAAAATTTCTATCAGTTCTTCTTCCTTCAGGTCACTAATGAACATGTGTCCTGGCGCATGGGTGATCATCAGTTCCGGTTTAGCCTCCATGGCCACCGCCTGTGGTGTCACCCCACAAGCCCAAAACACCGGCACCTCCCCATCCCGGATGATTACCGCATCACCGAAATCCGGCCTTTCCAATGAAGCAATCCCAAGCTCGGCCGGGTTGCCAACGTGGACGGGCGCCCCGTGCACAGCCGGATAACGGGCGGTCACCTCCACCGCCTTCTGGACCAATTCGGCAGGAATGGGCCGCATACTAACCACCATAGGCCCGTGAAAAACCCCCGCTGGCTGGCACTGCCGGTTGGTAATGTACATGGACACATTTTTGCCCTCACTGATATGACGTAAAGGTATACCCTCAGCCATTAACGCCCGTTCAAAGGTAAAACTGCATCCGATGAGAAAGGCCACCAGGTCGTCCCGCCAGTAGGGGGTAATATCGAGGGTCTCCCCTTCCAATTGTCCGTTACGGTACACGCGATAACGGGGCAGGTCGGTGCGCAGGTCCGCTCCCGTCGCCAGCCTTGCTGGATAAGGGGAACCTACCGGTGTAACCTCCAGCAGTGGGCAGGATCTCGGATTTAACTCACAAAAACGCTGGAAATCACCTGCCACCTCCTGGGGCAGAATTACCAGGTTAGCCTGGGTGTAACCTGGTGCTAGCCCAGAAGTGGGGCCGGTAAGTTCTCCCAGGCGCATGGCCAGACGTGCCTCTTGTGGTGTCATCAACCAGCTTCACTCCCCTGCTTTACCCACAATGTTAGCCATCGGGGCAATGGTGATTCCTTCCTGTAACAGCAACCGGCGAATATCCGCCACATAGGCCACGGCATCGGGAGTATCTCCATGCACACAAACGGTATCCGCCTGGACAGGCAGTTCTTCGCCGGTAAGGGCTGTTAGGACCCCCTCCACCACCATACGGCGAACCCGCCTGGCTCCCTCCACCGGATCCTTGATGAGGGCTTGGGGATTGCTCCTGGGTACCAGATTACCATCGGCAGTATAGGCTCGGTCAGCAAAGACTTCACCGGCCACCTTCAGCCCAGCCTCCCTGCCTGCGTGATACAGGGCAGATCCCGCCAGGGCCACCAGCACCAGTTCCCTATCCATAGCCGCCACCGCCCCGGCGATGGCCTTGGCCAGCACGGGATCCTTAGCTGCCATGTTGTAAAGTGCGCCATGGGGTTTGACGTGCTGCAGCCGCCCCCCGGCAGACTGTACAAAGGCGGCAAGGGCTCCCACCTGGTATGTAATGTAGGCCGAAGCTTCCTGGGGGCTCACCGCCATGTCCCGGCGGCCAAAACCCAACAGATCCGGAAAACCCGGGTGGGCACCGACAGCCACCCCCCGCTCCATGGCCAACCGGACGGTTTTCTGCATAATCAAGGGATCGCCGGCATGAAAGCCACAGGCGATGTTGGCGGATGTGATATACTCCATCACTTCCGCATCCATACCCAGGCTATAGGCCCCAAATCCTTCACCCAGATCACAGTTCAGGTCTATTGCTCTCGTCTTCTACACCCCCTTTCCGGTAATTGTCAGCTCTCTCCCGCCTCACCTCCTCCTGCTATCCGGTCCTTGAAGCCAAGTTCCATGGAAATGCTGTCAACGGTTTGTTTGACCCTAGCCGCAATCACAGGAATTTTATGCGGTGGGAACTGGATCAAGGCCCCAGCCACACTAAGGGAAGCCACCACATGCCCGTTAAAATCGCGAATCGGCATCGCCACAGCGGCCGTACCTTCCACCAATTCACCCAGGCTGACAGTGTAACCTTTTTGCCGCTCTTCGGCAATGGTAGCCCGCAGTTGCTCCAAGGTAGCAGGGGTGATCGGCGTATATGATTTGAGTGGTAGCTCCCTTAAAATCTCCTCCATTTCCCTTTGGGGCAAAAAGGCCAACAGGGCGCGGGGGCAGGCGCCGGCATGCAGGAAAGCCCGGCGTCCCATCCGGGTATACAGGCGGACGGGATGGGTAGTCTCCACCTTCTCAATGTATACCGCTTCAATTCCATCCCTGACCAGCAATTGCACGGTCAACTGCAAATCATCACGCAACCGCTGCATGTGGGGGATCGCCACCGCCCGCAGTTCAAGCTGTTCAGCCACCAGATTACCAAGTTCAAGCAATTTTAAGCCAAGTTTATATCGCCTGTCAGCGGTGCGGCTGACCAGGCCGTTGGCCTCCAGGGTACTCAGGAGCCGGTAGGCTGTGGGTTTGGGTATCCCAGATAGGGATGCTACCTCCGTCAGGCTGAGCACCGACTGCTCCGGGGTAAACAAACCCAATAGTTTTAATCCCTTATCCAAGCTGTTGGTAATCATTTACTCCTCCGTTTTACATATTGAAATGCTGGTTTAATATATAAAATTTATCGTCTATATTCTCTAAATATTTGCATATCCCTTCTCTGCCCATGGCTGGAGTCGTAAATTTTTCCTAAATGAGCAGGCATTCCTCTCCCAACCCATCGAGATAAAAATCGACCCTTTCATCATGGCGAGTAAAAACCAGGTCCATGGCAAGGACCTGGTTCATTGACTTCCTGTACGCACTAAAGGGAGGGCTACACTCCCTTATACACGCGGGGGAAAATAAAGGACGGTTTCCCCAACCTCCTTGACCAACCTGCCCTCCATGACAAGGTATTCCAGGTGGGCCAGGGTTTCGGCAATGGCGAAGCGGGTATCGCTTAAAGAGAGATCGCTACCAAAGATCCTTCCCATGGCTTCAAAGGCAGTGGTGCCACCTGGATTAACCGCCGCAACCGCCGCCATCAACCGCTGGTGGTGGTGTTCCTGCATTGCGCTAATACGTTCCGTAAAGGTTTGGAAAACAGGCCCGTGGGATGGTAAAACCAAGTGTACTGGCATTCCCTTTATGGCTGCCAGGGATTGCAGGTAGTCCAGCAAGGGATTAGGGCTGCGCCCGGGCCAAAGACTGATATTGGAGGTGATATGGGGCAAAAGGTGATCACCGGATAGCAGTAATCGGCGGTCAGGTTCGTAGAAACAAAGATGACCGTCGGTATGGCCGGGTGTCACCAGCACAGACCATCGTCCCCCACCCATGGCTATCTCATCCCCATGTTTCAAAAAGTTATCAATTTGGGGTTCCGGCTTCACCCAGTCAATCCGCATGGCCATTGATTCAAGAATGGCTGAGGCTGTTGGCCGAGGTACTCCGTGTCCGATCAAGTACTGCAGCCGGATGTCTTCGCGCGCCATTACGGGATTCCAGGCCATACCGGCAGTGTGGTGGTCTGTCTCCGACATCAGCACCCTTGCTCCCGTCCAGGACTGCAGCATCCCGGCCGCACCGTAGTGGTCGGGATGGAAATGGGTGATGATGATGGTGCGGATATCTCTAGGCACAATATCAGTTTGGGCAAAAAATTGCTTCCAAGTATCAACACCTGTTGGATAGTTGAGCCCGGTGTCCACCAGCACCCAACCGTCCCCATCCCGTAACAGATAGCAATTGACCCATTTTAGGGCAAAGGGTACCGGTATGGCAATGCGGTAAATCCCTTCGATCTTTTCCTGGATTATCGGCTTTCTTTCGATCATGATCAATTCCTTTCTGCCATTAATGTGGCCGGACTGTCCCAACATCATTTATTTTATACTGGTAGGAGCAGGGCCCAGCGACTGAGCAGAGTGACCACCACCACCGCCATGAAGGCCACATAGGCGGAATTCCACCGTAAACCAATTTCGGCACTGCTGATACCGGATTGCCCAGCCATCATCAAGTTAACCCCAGAAAAGGGGGAAATGCTGGCCCCCAGTCCCCACCCGGCGATTAAAGCAAGGGCCATCACCTGGGGCGGCATCCCCAGGGCCGCCGGGCTCAGATTCAACAGGTATGTGGAAATTGGAATCACCGGGTGCACTCCCACCACAGCCAGAATGATGATGGAAAACAGGATACTGCTAACCATTCCGCCCGGTAACATCTGGCCCAGACCTTGGACCAACCCCGGCACCCGATTGCCAAAGCCGGAGGTCTGGATGGCGTAACCGAAAAACCCCGCACTGACAAACAGCACCACATCATTACTTTGCCCC
The DNA here is from genome assembly GCA_002339345.1 of Firmicutes bacterium UBA2598. Lineage (GTDB taxonomy): Bacteria > Bacillota > PH28-bin88 > PH28-bin88 > PH28-bin88 > UBA2598. The sequence goes on from DDKM01000060.1 coordinate 68,020, forward strand.
GGCAGGACCTGGTTGACGTATTTTTTGTATTCTACCAGAAGGTGACCGGTCTTGCCAAGGAGGGCAGCCCAAGGAATGGGAAACAATAACGAAATCAAGGGTATGAAATTCACAAGGGGTATGCTGGTTAATATATCCAGTAAAACTACCAGGCCAAACAGGGTGGTGCCGATGAGGACCAGTTCACCCAGTTTGCCCCAGGACACCCCCTTGTGATCTCCTTTAACCCGCGAGGGGGCACAAAAACGGAAACCGCCGATCCGGCCAACCTCCATAATCCATCCCAATATCAAGGAGATTGCTGACAACGCCAGCCCCATGGCTAGAATGTCAAAGAGATTCAGATCAAGGGCATGTAACATCATACCCACTGAAATGAATCCGGGTGCCCAAAAAACCGCCGCCCCATACCCCCTGAGGATAGCGGTACCGATGGTGCGAGTAGCATCCCGCAAGCCGGTTGCCTTACTTAACTGGTACATAATGGGTATAACGGCAAAGTTCAAGAGCACCCCGACAAACAGGGAAAGAGTGGTAGTTAAAAGGTACAACCTGTTGTGGTTATAGACGAACCTAGCATAGAATTCCGCCAGCGCCTCCAGATACCCGCCATACCGGAGGGGTGTACCCAGAAGGGGCACCGTCAAGAATACCGCCAGGATGTTGGCATTGCGGCTGAAACCGGCAGTCCAGGCCGTTGTGTGCACTCCTGCCCATACCAGCAAAATGATGCTTAAACCCAGTAACACGTAACTGCTGTGCCGGGCGGGCCCGCGAGCCAGGGGCAGGCACTGCAGCAGGGCCAACAGACAAACCCAGCCGACCAGGAGATCCCCGCGGACAACGCCAAAGGACACCACCAGATAGGCCAGGGGAATGAGCATAATGGTGGCGCCTCGCCCCAGGGTTAAACCATTTCGCAACTGGGGTAACATCAGACCACCCCCGCCCTAGACGCCCAACGGCGGTATGCCCAACATTGCCCTTGCTTCCTCGGGGGAAGCGATTTCCAATCCCAGTTCCCTGGCGATGCGCACGGTGCGGGCAACCAGTTGGGCGTTGCTGTGGGCCAGTTCACCCTTCCGGTAATAGATGTTGTCCTCCATCCCCACCCGGACCATCCCCCCCATGAGCATGGAAAGGGTGGTCAGGGGTAACTGGCTCCCACCAATGGCGGATACGTTAAAGATACAGTCAGACGGCAGGAAATCAATCAGAGAAAGGAGATGCTTGGGGGTGGCATCAATAGCCCCCTGGTATTTCATCCCCAGCACCAGGTTAATGTAATATGGTTTGTCCACCAGGCCCTTGATGATGAGGTTTTGCACCTCTCGATACATGGCATGGCTGAAGACCTCCATCTCTGCCTTGATGCCCCTTTCCTGCATCACCCGGGCAAATCTTTCAATTTCCCAGGTCGGGTTCATAAAGATGGAACCGGCATTGGGTCCGGTAACCCTTAACATGGTCCCCATATTAAGGCTGGCCATTTCCGGTTGGGCATCCAAAATACGCATCCGGTCCTCCAGGGTCAAACCAGGGCCCCCGCCCGTGGTATCCTGGATGATTAGAGGGCATTTTTCCCTGATCATCCTATGGATTTCCCTGTAGACCGCAGGATCGGATGTGATCTTGCCAGTGTTGTCCCGGGCATGGACATGAATGATGGCAGCTCCCTCATTGTAACAATCATAAGCCTCTTTAGCAATTTCCACCGGTTGTTCCGGTAGGGCAGGATTGGCCTCCTTGCCATGCAGGCCGCCGGTAGTGGCGACGGTAACGATCAGCTTGCGCAAAGATCTGGCCTCCTTCCGGATTAAAAAAAAAAGGGGCTGGAGAGGGGTAAGGGATTTACCCCTCATCCTTTATAATTATGGAGGTTCGGCATATTTTCACCTATTTCACTCAATTCACAAATCTTATTGGGTGAAGGGCCAGTTTCCCACCTGGCCCTCGGGGTTATCGTTAACAGCTTAGGTGGCCAATTCCTTCAACAGCCTGTCAGCGATGATCAACCGCTGGATTTCGCTAGTACCCTCGTAAATCCTGGTAATCCGGGCATCCCGGTAATACCTTTCAATGGGGTATTCCTTCATATATCCCATTCCGCCATGGATCTGCACCGCATTGTCCACCACCCTACCCAGCACCTCGGAACTAAATAACTTAACCATGGCTGCTTCCTTGATCACCTGCAATCCCTGGTCTGCCATCCATGCCACCTGTCTGGTTAAGGCCTTGGCGGCTGTAGTTTCCGTCGCCATATCCGCCAGCATCCACTGGATGGCCTGAAATGAGGCAATGGGTTGGCCGAACTGGATCCTCTGCTGGGCATACCGGGTGGACATTTCAATTAGCTTTTCACAGGAACCTACACACCTAGCCCCCATGGTTACCCTGCCCTTGGCCAGTATCCTTAGTGCTCCAGCATAGCCAAGGCCTTCCTGGCCCAACATATTCTCCACGGGCACCTCACAGTCCTCAAAGATAATCTCGGAGGTATGGGAGCCCCGCAACCCCATTTTCCTTTCCACCGTCCCGACGGAAAACCCCGGGAAACCCTTTTCTACCAGGAATGCTGTAAAACCACCCTTGATACCCTTTTGCCGGTCGGTAGCGGCAATCACCGTGAACAAGTCCGCTTCCGGGCCGTTGGTGATGAAATGTTTTCTCCCGTTTAAGATCCACTTGTCGCCCTTTCGGACGGCGTGTGTGCGCAGGTTGGTGGCATCGGAACCAGCCTCCGGTTCCGTCAGGGCAAAGGCGGCAATTAGCTCACCCCTGGCCATGGGCGGGAGATATTTCTTCTTTAATGTATCACTACCCATTTCCACGATACCGGTAGTGCCAATACCACCGTGGGCACCCACCAGGTTTAGAAACCCGGCACTGGAACGGCCCAACTCCTCCACCATCAAACAACGGCCAAAAAGCCCCAGACCAATTCCACCATATTCCTCGGGTATGCTCATCCCAAACAGTCCTATATCGGCGGCTTTTTTAAGGAGGAGCGGCGGAATGGCATCCTCTTCTTCAATACGCTGTGCTAACGGCTCGATCTCATTTTCCACAAAGTCCCTGATCATGGATTTCATTTGCTGGAGTTCCTGGGGAATGGTCAAATCCACTGCGAAACCTCCTTCCCAATAGTACTGGTTGGTTGTTATGCGGGAGCCAATGATTGGCGGTTCACAATAATTTAATGCCGTTATTTATAGCAAATACCATGCCAGGGCCCAAACCCACCTAGTGTCACAAAATTATAAATACCTTTTAATGCATAATGGGTTTTCCTAATGTTGATATGCATTGCTTTGCAAAAATAAAGGCACAAAAACAACCCTGTGCCTTAAAAGATCGTAACCAGTCAAGCAAGGTATGTTAACCCGCAAATGGGCAGCCTGCCTGCATCACTACCCGCTATGTCCTATGGTGGCAGGACTACCAGTTGAAGCAGTGTCGTTGATCCTACTTCTGAAAACCCACCACTGACTGGGTCCCGCTGGCAATGCAAATAATAAGAAAAGGAGCCATGGATAGTAATCCCCTTGATCTGTTCACCCGGCAACCCTTTCGTGGGCTACCCTGTCTGCCTTCCGGTTCTCCAGTAACTGCCATAGGATGGTGATGATGATTAGTACAGCCCCGATAATGTCACTGATGGTACCGGCATCGATCATCAAAATAGCCACAGTCACCATCATCACCCGCTGGACGATGTTAGCGGTTCTAAGCATCCAGCCCTGCATGGCCACCGCAAAACAGGTGATCCCCACAAGTGAAGTAATGGAGGTTTGAATGATCTCTGCCGTTGGCCCTTGCAACAACAGCGCATTATTATAAATGAACATATAGGGCACAATGAATCCGGCCAGGCCGATTCTGGTGGCCTCCCAGGCTGTTTTCGTGGCATTACCACCGGCAATGCCCGCTGCTATATATGCCGTAATGGCCACCGGTGGTGTGATGCCGGAGATAATCCCAAAATAGAAAACATACAGATGGGCAGCAATCATCGGAACCCCCAGTTTCACCAGGGCCGGGGCCGCCAACATGGACAGAATGACATAAGCGGAAACCGTGGGCATGCCCATCCCAAGAATAATTGAAGCAATCATGACAAAAAACAACAGCGGTAACAGTTCACCGCCAGACAGTTCAATGGCCAGGCGGGAGAAACGGATACCCAAGCCAGTCATGATGACAGACCCGACAATTAGACCAGCGGCGGCTACGGCCATGGCAATGGCCACCGCGCTCCGCACACCGGACTCCATAGATTCTAGAATTGCTAGCCACCCAATCCGGGTGCTCTTTTGTACCCAGCTTAACACAATACACGCAATGATGGCCCAGAAACCCGCCAGCATGGGGCTATATCCCATCACAAGCAGTGCTACAATCAAGATTAAGGGTGTTAACTTATACCATCCCTTTTTTAACACCTCCCCCAACCGAGGTACTTCGTGAGCCTGCATGCCGTGCAGGCCAGACTTGCGGGCCTCCAAATAAATGACCACGGCAGCGGTAAAGAAGTACAGAATGGCGGGAATCAAGGCCATGGCTGCGATTTTAATGTATGGAATACCCGTGTAATCCGCCATGATAAAGGCACTGGCCCCCATGATCGGTGGCATAATCTGGCCGCCCTGGGAGGCGACAGCCTCCACCGCACCGGCAAATTCCTTGCGGTATCCCACTCTTTTCATCAACGGAATGGTAAATGAACCGGTGATGGTAACATTGGCCGCACCATTACCGGTAACGGTCCCCATCAAAGCACTGGACACCACCGCCACCAGGGCCGGACCGCCCGGCAAACGCCCCATCAGAGCACATGCCAAATCGATAAAAAACTGCCCGATGCCCGATTTAACCAGGAAAGATCCGAAAAGAATAAATAGTAGGAGGATGGTGGCAGCGATATTTACCAGCTCGGAGAAGACCCCCTGGGTGGATACGAACATAAAGTCAATCATCTTGACGTACCGGAATCCCCTGTGGCCCAACAACCCCGGCAAATAGGGACCAAGGAAGATATAGGCCACAAAAAATCCCGCCACCAGGGCCATTGGCAAGCCGTTGGTCCGCCGGCACCCCTCAATCACCAGGATGATCACGATGGTTCCAAACAAGACATCCCACTGGTTGGGGTTACCACCGCGAAATTCAGTGGCTGGGTATTGTAGAAACATATAGGCCGTGGTGATGATGGACAGCAGTAGGGGCACCCCATCCATGGGGATACTGAAGCGACCCTTCCGGAAGGGGTAAAAAACAAAGGCCAGAATCAGCATGACCCCCACAAATAGTGAACGATACTGCCAAGCGGGAAAGGGTGGACCCAACCGTGCCGCATAAATGGCAGACAGGGCGACAGCAATGGCCAGGGCAGCCACCAAGCCCCGCCCAACACGAAACCAGAGGCTCATCTTTTCCTCATTAAAAATGACTCGTTTTACCAGTGACTGGGAAGCCATCAATTCCACTTCAACTTCATCTAATATCTGTGAATGCTTATCTTTCCTGGCCAGCAAGCCAACTCCCTCCTCGTCTGCCACATGGCCGGACGGGGACAACGAGGGTGGTGTGGAGGTGGATATACCCACACCAACCCATCGTTCACCCGCAGCAAAAACCAAAACTACTTGACTAAGCCCTTCTCCTTATAGTACCGTAGTGCCCCCGGATGGAGGTGTTCCAGTTTGGTTACGCCGGAAAGAGCGTTTTCAAAAGCCATCATATTGCCCCGTACCGGCTGGTCCTTCCTGATGCGATCAAGGTTTTCCCACAGGTATTTGGTCATTTGATAAACAATCTCCTCATCCACATCCTTGTGGACAATGGTCATGCCATACTGGGTGAGCATGGGTACCGGCTTTGTCTGGTTTTTGTATGTTCCAGCCGGCAATGGACTACTCAGGGAGTAACCGTAACCCTTATCGATCACTGCCTTGAGCGCATAGTCAGGAACGGTAATTACCCTCAGCGGCATGGTCCGGTCTACTTCGGACAGGGCTGGTACAGCCGGCGAACCACCCAGCATGACAGCATCCAGCAAGCCATCCTTCAGCATATTGGCGGCATCACTATAGCTGACATAAGAGAACTTCGCTCCCGCTTCCTTCAGTTTTTCGTATCCACTACCCATGGGTTGAAGCATCCTGTCCAGGATAGTGTCCCCGGTGCCACCGGCGGTGGGTCCGGTGGAAATCCTAAGAGTTTTGGCCCCAGCGATGATATCCTCAAGGGTATAGAAATTGCTTTTTTCAAGCACTACGATATAGAACCAGGTGGGATACATGGCACCCAAAATTCTCATATTTTCCAACTTGCCGTCCTTAACAAAGGGTCCGGTACCATTGATGGCATCAACGTAATCAGGAGCAAAGCCCCACCCCAATTGGGCGTCAATACCCTTGTTGATTTCCCGTAAATTGGCTACCGCACCACCTTCTAAGACAGAGAGATTTAAACCCTTGATATTGTCCATCCAGATGTCATTAAACAGAACACTCATGGGATACCAACCGGATCCGATGGGGCCGCTAATGTTGGTCAGATACACTGTTTTCGGCTTTGCTGGTGC
>DDKM01000060.1:74960-98156 GCA_002339345.1 Firmicutes bacterium UBA2598
GAGCTGGAGCAGGTGCCGGAGCTTGGCTAGTTTGTTTTCCACCACAACCACCCATTAGGGAAACCAGTAGAATTGCAAGCACAACCAGAGCGATCATACCGGTTTTTTTCTTGAACATTTGTTTACCCCCTTCTTAAAGTAGGATCGACAAAACAGGCCCCTAAATTGTTATTTGTTAAGTCAACCCGAAGTCATCCCACCTCCCCTGGATTGATGCTGTATCAAGGATTGAGGTTTTTGAGGTTTTTTAATTTTGTTTAATATTTGCATTACTTCGCCTTGACAGGTTTCGGAATCTGCAGTTTGGCAAAAAACAACTGGGATACAATTACCAGCAAGGCCAGTATAAACCCAGCCACATCAGTAATACCGCCCGTTTCAATCAACAACAACGCCGCAACCAGCATCATCCCCCGCTGCAACCAGTTGCTCCTGGCCAGAGCATATCCCTGGACACCGGAAGCCAGCAGCCAGATACCGAACAGGGCGGTTAATGCGGCCCGGACTACCTCCAGGGGCGGTCCGATCAGTAGCAGTTCAGGGCCGTAGGCAAACATGAACGGGACAACAAACGCCGCAATCCCCAGCCTGCTGGCATGCCAAGCGGTCTGCATGGGTGATGACAAAGCCACCCCTGAAGCCGCATAGGCAGCAATCGCCACAGGGGGGGTAATGGCGGAAATACAGGCAAAATAGAGCACGAACAGGTGCGCCCCGATGGGTGTCAGCCCAAGCTTGACCAAGGCGGGGGCGCCCAGGGTAGCGGTGATAATATAGGCTGCGGATGTGGGTAAACCCATCCCCAACACCAGGCAGGTCACTGCCGTCAATAGCAGGGCCAGCAGCAGTGAACCGCCGGAAGCGGTAACGATGAGGTTGGAAAAACGCAAACCCAGTCCGGTCAGGGTAACCACCCCGATGATGATACCGGCCGTGGCACAAGCCGCCGCCACCACCAAACTTGCCTTGACACCCGAATCCAGGGCGTCAAGGATCCGCCTTGGCGTCATCCAGCTCTCCCGGCGGAAAAAGCTGACGGCAACGGTGGTGCCAATGGCCAGCAGGGCAGCCTTGGTTGGCGTATAGAACAGGATGACCAAGGTGTAAATAATCACCCCCAGGGGAATCAGATAGTAAAACCCACGTTTCAAAACCGTCCATAACACCGGCAACTGCTCCCTGGGCAATCCCTTAAATCCACCCTTCACAGCCTCCAGGTGAACCATTACACCCACGGAAACAAAATACAGCAGGGCGGGTAAAATGGCAGCGATAGCTACCTGTCCGTAGGTGATGCCCAGCATTTCAGCCATGATGAAGGCTGCCGCTCCCATCACCGGCGGCAGCACCTGGCCCCCGGTTGAAGCAACCGCCTCAATGGCACCGGCCACCGGCGGTTTATACCCTACCCTTTTCATCAGGGGAATGGTAAATGTGCCGGTAGTCACCACATTGGAAGCGGCTGAACCGGAAATAGTCCCCATCATTGCACTGGACACCACAGCGGTCATCGCCGGGCCGCTTTTGGCTTTCCCAGCCAGGGCGTAGGCCATGTCCACGAAAAATTCACCACCACCCGACTTTTCCAAAAACGCTCCGAACAACACAAACAGGATGATGAAGGTGGCGGATACACCCAAAGGGGTACCATAAATACCTTCAGTGGTGAACACCAGTTGCTCGATAATCTGGGTGAAGCCATAACCCCGATGGGCCAGAAGGGAAGGCAGGTTACGCCCAAAGTATGCATAGGCCATAAACACAACGGCGATCACCACCAGGCCATTTCCACAGATTCGCCGGGTGGCCTCCAGCAGAATCAGCAACAACAGGGCGCCCACCACCAGATCCATGGTGCTTAAGCCTACCAGGGCCCGGGCGGCCAGCTGGGTGGGTGAGGCGAAAAGGGCCATGTACGCCCCGATGAGCACCACCAGCAAGAGGCATGCGGCATCAATGACCCACTTGCACCTGGACTTCAATTTCAACGGATAAAGCAGGAAAATGAGTACCAGGGCAAAGGTCAGGTGTACTCCCCTTTGCAGCATGGCGGTCATCAACCCAAACCCCGCGGTGTAAATATGAAACAATCCCATGGCCCAGGCAATTACCGTGGCGGCACTGATACCGGCAAACCATTTCGTCAACACAAATCACCCCCTCCATTGATGACAATCTACGGAAATCCGGCACGGGGAGGCTTGTACGCAATAAATGTGGCAAGTCGCCTTACGGCTTTGACTTGCACAACAAGGAGCGATCCCTTGGGCACCATGTCCGGAAGAGACAGGACGCGGTCACCAGTGATTAAAAACTGTGGCACAGTGTTGGCCACCCGCACCGGCAACAACTCAAACCTGACCTCCCGGTATTTTTCAATCCCTGTTACCCGGGCAAACCCGTCATCATCCATGTGGAACTCCCCCGGGTATGTCAATTCCCTGGAGTCATAATTAAAAATTTGAAAGGCATGGGCGGTCAATACGAAGCTGGATCCGTCTTTCACCTTGTAAGTTTCCTCCACCCATCCCCGTTCATAGGAGTGCAAAAACCGCAGACCGAACTTTTGGCCAGGCTGTATAGCTTGAAGGTATACTATTTTTCCTGACCACCCCTCGGAAAGTGTAAGGGATGGTACCGGCCAGAGCAGGTATGCCATCAGGAGAACCAAACCGATGGCCGATACCAGTACCTTAATCAACAACCGCCCGGTTAACCTCTGCTGCCGGGCAGAGGTCAAATAACCACCCGTCAACACTACTACTTAAGTTCAGGCGGCAATAAGTTGGCGGGAATGGTCATACCCTTTTCTTTGTAGTATTTGACTGCTCCAGGATGAAGGGGTACGGTCATTCCGTCCAGGGCTGTAGCGAGGGTCATGTCAGCGGCCACGGCATGGACGTCCTTCCATTCATCCCGGTATTCCCAAACTGCCTTGGTAATCTGGTAGGCATCCTCCTCGGACATGTCCGCCCGCGTCACGACGGTCCCGCGGTAGCTCATGGTCAGTACATCCTTGTCTTGCCCGGGATAAGACCCGGCTTTGATGGTATGGGGCAACCAGCCAGGCATTTCGGCCACCAGCTTGTCAATAATTTCCTTGTCTAGGGAAATCAGTTTCATGCCATTGGTTACCGCAAACTCCGTGAAGGAACCGGTCGGCACCGGCATCAGGGACATGGACAGATCAAGGTTATTGTCCTTCATGGCGGTCACCTGTTCCGGCACGGATAGAAACTGTTCCTGGACATCGTCATAGGTGAAACCGTACTTATTCAGGACAGCCTTGTTGTAAACCTCTGTGCCACTACCCGGAGCTCCCACACCCAGCTTCCGGTTCTTGACATCCTTGAGACTGTTGACGGGGCTATTTTTCGGTGCGATAAAGTGGGCCACGGTACCGTAGCTGGACATCAGGCCCCGGATGTTATCCATCTTCTTCCCTTCATACACTCCGGTGCCGGTAATGGCCTGGTAGGCGATATCCGGCATCACGAAGGCCATATCCACTTTCTTTTCCGCCAGATTGCGCAAATTCTCCAGGGTTGCCGCGCCCGTTTCCGCATTGGCCTGGATGTTCGGCGCGTATTTGGTGATCACCGCCGCCATACCCCCACCGATCACATACCAGGCACCGGCAGTGGAAGCGGTGGCAATGGATACCCATTTCTTTTCCGGCGGCTTGGGAGCTTCCTTGGTGGTCTCCGGTGCCTTGCTACCTCCACAACCGCTCACCGCCAGGGAAATTACCAACAAACAAACCACCAAAATGGAAAGGGTTCCCCTTTTTTTCAACATCCCCTAAACCCCCTGAATAATTTTTCTTTTCCAGGCGAATGAACCTCCGCGAATAACCATTGGAGCGAAAATTACCCTTTATCGAAAATTCACATTTCTGGTGCTACCCGTCTTTCCACCCCCCTCCTGAAATATAACTGGCTTTCCTGGTCGACTGGCTACGGTCATATGTACATGCAAAAAGTTTGCCAAGAAGGAATTTTCTGAATGTTGGTTTTGGTCCTAGCTCTTCCACTTTGGATCTGGATTTCCTTAATGCACTGCAGCATTCTTTATTCTCCAGCGCATGGATAATGGATGAAGGGGCGTATAGATGATACTGAAAAAGGCTTTCGGTCCGTTCTTTGGCGGCATAATACCGAAGGAAAGGGGACCTCACTCCAGTGATGCAGACTGGGTTCAAGGTTTTCCAAAAACCAATCTACATAAAAGGAGTCAAGCCCCCTTATTTGCTATTCAGCAGTCAGCAACATTTCCCTTTTTATAACTAATAAGAATTGGGTTCCCCAACAGAGGGAAGTCCGCCAGTCATCGCTACTTCCTCCCGTCCCCTACAAAACTCTTCGTGAAACAGTAGTAGGCACCTGACAGTTTTCCCTCTCCTGTAGTCCATGGAAAAAACAAAACCAGCTGTACATTTGCTGGTTGATCTATCTTACTGTGCTTGCCCTTCACCCTATGGGTAACTAGGGTTTTGGCCCGGTACTGTCTGTCAGTTGGCCACTGCCTTCTTGATGACCCTGATATCTACATCATGGTCATTGATTCTTCTAATTAACCCGGCTACATCGCCCTTCAGGTAATTCATATCTTCCGCCAATCGGGCAACAGTTGCAGCAGTAACTGCGGTTCGCTCTTCCAGCTTACGCAGGATTAGACCATGTTCTTCTTTCAGGCCATTTACTGCTACTTCCACATTTACCAGACGGGTCTCCAGTCCATCCATACGCCATTCCTGCTTGTCCATGCGCTGTTCCAATCCGTCCATCCGTGCTTCCAATCCGCCCATCCGTGCTTCCAATCCGTCCATGCGCTGTTCCAGCTTGTCCAAACGGGTCGTAACCTCTGTTTTGAAATCCCGCATCTCATGTAACAGCTGTTCCAGCAGTTTCTCGCTCATGGTAGGCCCCCCTTCCGGTTAGCAAACTTGGCTAATCAACACATGTATATTTCAATGCCTGTCATCATTTTCCTGCCGTGGATACATATTTTCCACGCAATAAAAGTGGGATAGACCCTCGACACATGCTACGAAAGCTATCCCACTGCTCGATTAACCCTATCTCAGCTACTCGACTTACACGATTTCCAAAAGGTCACCGTTTTGCAGCGAAGCGGCGTTGGCCTCATCGATGTCCAGGTGCATTTCCAGGCGGTAGTCGTTGTTGATCCGGACCAATACCTCGGTGAAAATCACTCCCCTGGGGCCCGCACTTTTAATACTAACCCGGTCGCCGTCCCGCACCCCTAACAGTCGGGCGGTAGAGGGGTGCATGTGAATATGACGTGCGGCAATGATGCACCCTTCCTTAAGGGTGACCGAACCAGCCGGGCCTACCAGGGTTATGCCAGCAGAACCCGCCAGGTCACCAGAGTCCCGGATGGGAGCCTGCACCCCCAGCCGGAAACAATCAGAAACTGATATTTCCACCTGGGTCTGCCTGCGGAGCGGACCCAGCACCCTCACCTTCTCGATGACTCCCTTGGGTCCCACTAAAGTTACCTGCTGTTCGCTGACATATTGTCCCGGTTGGGACAAGTCCCGCAGAGCGGTTAATCTTGCTTCCGGACCAAAGAGGGTGCGCAAGTCACCGGCGGAGAGATGGACATGACGGTTGGAAATTCCCACGGGAATTTTAATCTCTCCCGGAGCTGGCCACTCCCCTACGGCCTGTTGTTGCAAATATTGCCGAACCACTTCGGTTACCACCGCTACCAGCCGTTCGGTATCCAACCACTTCACCTGCCTTTTGAGGACGGCCCTTTCACCGCTGTAATTGAGCCAATACCTGGCGGACGATCAGGGCAATTTCTTCCTGGGAATACCCTCCCACTACACGGCGAGCGGAATCCTCTCGGCCGGATTGGGTCAGGCCGTAGGCCATCCTTTTAATATTGATCAGGTGCCTGGGAGTAACATTGTCCGAGGTGCTGCTACCGCCCCAAGTACCGCAGCCCAGGGTTAGGGCAGGCGCCAGGCCGGTGGTGTAGCCGATGGCCCCCTGGGAGGCCGGTGTGTTGACCAGGATACGGAATACCGGTTTACGGGCAAACTCCCTGATCACCGCCTCATCCCGGGAGTGGATGGCAAAACTGTGGCCAATACCGCCCAGTTTTAGCAGTTCGATACTGAGCAGGCAGGCGGCATGCCAGTCCTTGACGGAGTAAAAGGCCAGCACCGGAGTGAGTTTTTCATAAGACAGAGGGTACTCGGGACCATACCCGTCCAATGGGGCTACAAGGATGCGGGTACCTTCAGGAACTTTGATCCCTGCCCGTTCGGCCACCACTTTGGCGCTCCGGCCGACCAGAAGGGGATTCATACCACCCCGGGGCTGCATCACCACCTGGCTGACAGCCTTGGTTTCTTCCTTACTCAAGAAATAAGCGCCTTGGGCTTCCATTTCCGCCACTACCCGGTCCTTAATGGGCTCATCGGCAATCACTGCCTGTTCGGAGGCGCAAATGACCCCGTTATCAAAGGTTTTACTAAGGAAAATATCTGCAACTGCCTGTCTGATGTCTGCTGTACGCTCAATAAATGCCGGCACGTTGCCGGGGCCGACGCCATAGGCAGGTTTACCAGCACTGTAGGCCGCCTTAACCATGGCACTGCCACCGGTAGCCAGAATAACGGCAATATGGTCGTGATGCATCAACTCATTGGTGGCCGCCATGGTTGTTTTGGAAAGGCACCCAATAATGCCCTCGGGCGCCCCTGCCCCAACCGCTGCCTCGTGCATAACCTGGGCAGCGGCATAGGTACACCTAGCCGCGTTGGGATGGGGCGAAAAAACAATCCCGTTACCCGCTTTAAGAGCAATGAGCGCCTTATAAATGGTGGTAGAGGTAGGGTTGGTGGAAGGGATGATGCCCAAAACCACGCCCATGGGAGCAGCATACTCAATTACCCGCTGCTGGTGATCCTCATTGATCACTCCAACGGTTTTGATGTCCTTGATGAAGTTATAGACATTTATGGAGGCAAATAGATTCTTGGTCACCTTATCGGCGAAAACGCCAAACTTGGTCTCATCCACCGCCATGCGGGCCAACCATTCGGCATTGGCCTGACCTGCCCCAGCCATGGCCGCCACAATTTTATCAATGGCTTCTGCCGTGTATTCAGCAAGGGCCAGTTGGGCTTCCCTGGCTTTACGGGCCAAATCCCGGGCTTCCTGGATGGAACTCAGGTCGTAATCTAAGGCCAATTTTCTCCCTCCTTTCCTTATTTTTCTGGGGAGAATCCTCTCGGTGTTAATTCATTTTCCTTGGCCTGTAATATTTCGGTAATCAGGGTTTCCTTGTTGGCCCGGGATATTTCGCGCCCTTTAATCGGCAAACTTTCCATCTGCCGGGCTAACCGCCGCAGTTCTACCACTGGCAAGGACTCCAGATAATCCCGGTCAAGGGCGGCCAGAAGGTACCGGACTGTCTCTGGAGAGTCTGGCATAGGCACCTCCGGTTCGCTGGCCCCGCTGGGCTGTGGTCCCCCCAGTAATATGGGGAGATCGGCCAAGGGCCTGGGAATCACATGTTGACCAACCAGGAGGCCCATCCTGCTAGCTGCCGCACTGCCGGCGCTGACCGCCGCCTGCACGGCCGCCACATCACCGGACAATACCACAGTTACCAAACCACCGGTTACCTTTTGGCAACCCAAGAGGTTCACCGCTGCTGTCTTGAGGGCAGTGTCTGCTCCTTCCAGAGCTGCTGTCATGCCCATGGTTTCTATCAGTCCCAGTGCCGGCTGTGTCATCAATCTAAACCCCTCTACCTACCTGATTACTCTACTTTTTTACCGGCATGATCAGTTCCACATCACTGTGGGGTCTGGGAATGACGTGTACGGAAATCAGTTCACCTACTCGCTGAGCAGCCGCGGCGCCGGCATCGGTTGCCGCCTTGACCGCTCCCACATCTCCCCTTACCATCACGGTCACCAGACCGCCGCCCACCAGTTCCCTGCCGATGAGGGTCACGTTGGCGGCCTTGACCATGGCGTCCGCCGCTTCAATGGCTGCCACCAAACCTTTGGTTTCAATGAGTCCCAGTGCGTTGTTCATGAGATAACCTCCTCAAATTATTGTTTTTTAATTATTTTTTTGATAGTTCCGCCCAGTTAGCTGGATAGGTAACATAAAAGAACTTTGCCTTATCGGGGCTGGAAAAAATGATTCTGGAACCCTGCGGGAGGTAAAAAACGTCTCCCGCTGTACCCCTGTAGGTTTGACCATCGATAATGATATCCAGTGTCCCTTCAATAACATAATCGATTTCCTCATACTGTAGGTTCCAGGCAAAGGCCGTTCGTTCCATGGTCATGAACCCGGCAGCCATGTGAGGGCTTGCTGCAGATGTTATGACTTCCCTAATGCCCACCCCATCGCCTGGGTTACCGGTATCAAACCTTTCATAGGTAACCGAACTCCCCTTAACCAGACGCAGCCCACCGGAGTGTTGTTCTACTACCAGCCCTGTCTTGTCCTTGCCTTGGGTCAGGGAAGCTATTACCTCGCCGACGATCCGGGCAATGAGAGCCGGGTCGATACTCCCTGGCAGTGAACCAGCCCCACTCCCTAATGGACTATGGCCATTGGTGGCGAGGGGCGTAGGTTCCGGTTGACAGCAATTCTGGTCTGCCTTTTTAGGTTGCGGTCCTGGCTGGAGGGTGATACCCAGCTCGCCTGCGGTATCTCGGGCCGCCGGGGTGATAATAGTCCCGGTTTCCAGGTACAGGGTCTTCTGCCCGGCATCTGCCATCTTTTTTACCTCTGCCACGGTAATCAGTGACTTCACTAACTCACCCCCTTCCCGGAACAGATTTTATAATAATCCTGGCGTAAGACTGGCATGGGGTGAAGGGATTACCACCCGTTCAACCAACAAGCCTTTGGCTGTTGCCGAGGCAGCCCCTGCCTCCACTGCCGCCTTAACTGCTGCCACATCCCCAGTCAGGGTAGCAAAGGACTTGCCGCCAATACCCACCCCCAGTCTGATTTCCAATAACTCCACCGGGCCTGCTTTTACGGCGGTATCGGCCGCCACCACCAGTGAGGCCAGGGAAAAGGTTTCGATAATCCCCAAAGCTTGCACCGTTGCCACCGATGTGGTGGCGATAATGGCCGGAAATACCGATGGGTGCACATTGGGAAGCACAAAATGGTCCACTACCGCTACATCTCCGGCGCTCACTCCCGCCCTAACCGCGGTTTCCACCGTCGCCACATCACCGCTGACCAGGACGACGTACTTCCCCGGACAGACAGGTCGACAGGTAACCAGTTCCACATGGGCGGCTTTAAGCATGGCGTCGGCAGCGGCAATACCTCTGGCGATACTGTTTAGTTCCACCAAACCGATAGCCCGGTTCAATTGGCCTCACCTCCCTGGCTGTTCGCAACTATCACAATACTGTCGGAAACTTCCGCAACAATGCCGCTAATGCTGGCGTGGATATTGGCCCCCAAGGCTCCTTCAGGAATCCCGGCAATCAGGGTACCCCTTCCCACCCGCTGGCCAACCTTGACCACGGGCACACCGGGAGCGCCGGTGTGTTGTTTCAAGGGAATACGCACCATCTGGGGATAGTATTCGGTAAGGGACAGGGGAGCCGGCCGGTCATAAGCGGTCAGCCCCAACCTGGCAACCAGACGGTTAGCCGGTATTTGCCGGTAGATCCTTAAGGGTGATGGTTTCGGTGAACCTGCAGCGCCATCGGTCTTTACCCCTTGGCCGGCCAACTCCCGCTTGATGGCGGCATTTACCTGCCTGGGAGAAAGTTGCATGACACACCCAAAGACTTCACAAGCGCCACACTCACAGCAGAGAAGGGCCATTTTCAATACACCCACATCACCCTGCAGGTAGTTTAGACTTCGCATAATCTTGTGGGGCTCCAGGCTGTGTCCCAAGAGGTACCGTGGACATACTTCGGTACAAGCAGCACACTGGATGCATACCGATTTAGCCCGTCTGACCATTTGCGCCATGGTTGAGGTCCTTTGCCTTACCAAGGGATGGTGGATAGGCAGGACCAGCAGCCCCTTGGTGGTCTTAACTACCGGTTGGGACAGGTCGCTTACTAGCTGGCCCATCATCGGCCCACCCTCGATTACCGCCATATCCGCCATGCTCCCCGCTCCCGCAAGGGACAGGGCCTCCACCACCGGCGTCCCAATTGGCAATGAAAGAGTTGCCGGCCCAGATACCTCCCCCGCAATGGTAACATGGGTGTGGGTCACCGGTTCACCATCGAGGGCATGCGCCACATTGATGGCTGTTTCCACATTGATAACCACGCACCCGACCTTTAAGGGGATCCCTCCTTCCGGTACCACCATACCCGATACCTCGTGGACCAGCATCTGTTCATCTCCGGCCGGGAAATAATCTTCCAGTGTAAAGAGCCGGAGGGATTTGCCCTTGATAACCTCCGCCAGCGCCTCAACAGCCTCATGGTATTTGGCTTTCAAGGCAATCACCCCTTCAGCGGCGCCGGTCACGGCCATTACCGCTTCCAGTCCCTTGACCACCATGCGGGGCATCCTGGCCATCAACTGCTGGTCCACCCGTAACAAGGGTTCGCACTCCGCGCCATTAACGATCACCAATGCCGCCCGGGACCCGATCTTCACATGGGTAGGGAAGCCCGCTCCCCCGGCCCCCACTACTCCCGCTTCCCTGACCAAACGGATTATTTCTTGGCCCATGTCACCACCTCAAATTACGGTCACTCCTGGTTTTCGTCGATAATCCCAACAATAATGGCATCAATGGGTGCGTTTTCCAACCCCATCATCCGCCTGGCTGAACTTCCTTCGGTGATTAGGACCCTCTCCCCGATGCCAGCCCCGATTAGATCGGCGGCTACAATTATCCGCCTATTTTCTTCACTGGGAGTATCCAGGGTCTGAACGATCATCAATTTGATGCCTATCAGGGATTGGTCCTTGCGGGTCGACCAGATGTTGTTGATCACCCGGCCGATAATCATGTGCCCTCACCTCCTACCCTTGGCTCCCCGACCCACTAACATAACAACCCGCTGCCAACTGGAGCATCAACACATGGATGAGGCTGCTCATCCGGTTGACCGCCAGTAATAGATCCTCCCGCTCCACCTGGGCTGGAGAACGGCAAAAAGCATCCTGGGCAATCACTTCCAATTCCCGTACCTGGGTACGAAGCACATTGAGTTTTGCCATCATTTTTCCATGCTCCGGCTTGGGTTCGAAAAAACTAATGCCGTAATACCGCTGGGGATGGTGGGAACGGTCCCGGATTTCCTGGTGGGACCATCCTTGGAAAACCACGGGCGATAGGGGTTCCTCCTTAACCTCGGCCCGCATCATTTGCCGCGCATACTCCAGCACCAGGGTGAGATCCCGGGACAGTCCCGGATAACCCTCCTCCTCGGCAGTCAGGATGACCTCGATCAACAGCGCCTCCACACTGTCCAGCTTACCCCTGAACCTGATGCGGGGATGGTTTTTTGGAACCAGGGTGGTACCCCCCAAATGGGTTAGATGCTCCGGCTTTTGGTCCAATTTTTTGCCTGTAGCCAGCAGCCGGTAAACCTGCTGATCCGATGATGATGTCCGCACCGCGATTTTCCGTTCACTGAGAAATTGGGCGGCCGCTGGGGTCAGCCTGGACCCGGGAGGCAGTTCAAAAAACGTAAAGGGGGATTTTTGATATAGCTCCCTAAGTTCGGACTCGGTATAAATCCTCATAGGCTTTGACCTTACCGGACTTCCCTGGGATTATTTGCCACACCAATAACTGCTTCCCGAAAGGCTTCGGCGGCAGCCTTACATGCACTCTGACTTCCAGTCAACAGCCCGCCACCAAAGTTTGTTTCACTGGGTGGGCCGTACCATACCGCCATCCTTACGTCCGCAGCCTTGAGTGCCGCATCGATGCCATAAATGGACTCCAAGGGCGGGGCGATGAGATAGGCCAGGGCATCCCCCTCATTGATCCCTGCCACCTTGGACAGGTAGGAACCTGTACGGGAAATGACATGGGGATAAAAGGCTACCCGCCCTCCCGGATCGGCGGTATAAAAACAGGCATCGTGTTCAATACAATAAAGGGCCGCTTCCAACCCGCTTCTTACCTCGGCCGGATTTGGTCCGGCCAGGATGCCGATAAATTCACCGGAATTTGGCCCAGAGGCATGGGCGGCTCCGGCATAAAAGGATTTGGCGTAAACCACTTCAACCATCGCCTTTTTGGTGGCCTCATCCAGGGCGGTATACCCCACATCATCAATGGTAGAGGTAAACATCCCGATGCTTCTCTGCTCCGGCGTCAGTTTGAGGCTTTGGGCCAGGCATGGGGAAACATTGGGGATGAATCTTACCGCCAGAATTTCCGCCCGCACAGGCTTCATCACCATTTTGGTCAACCTCCTTTACTACCCGCTCCTTCATTACCCGTTAACTGGTCCACCTAACTGGGACCGGGAAAAACCAGTGTTTTTACCACCACAGGTACCACTCGCCCGCCCATGAGGGGTTTGCCGATGTCGATGTAGTCACCTTCATCAACCCGTATCTGATCAATACAGATCAACTCGGCCCTTGCCAGTCTAGTCTCCAAACACTGCCCTAACACTTTGGCACAATCCTGGGCCACAACGATCACCAATGGTTTACCTTCCCGGAGGTAACCAGCCAAGCCAGCGGCCAAGCCTGTGGCTAAATGCTCAATATCGGCAAAGGACGGTGTGCGTGGTCCATCCAGAGCGAGGGCTATGGGTTGGTCAATATTTCCCGACGTAGCCCGGAATACCGCCTGCTGCACTACATCGGCAATGTCCCCTGGGTTATCGGGCAGGCCGTCGGGAAAGGGTGTGATCACCATACAGTTGCGCACCGGTAAAGTGTGATCCCGAAGATAGATGGTACTGCCGCTGACATTTACCGACTGGGTGCCGGCACCGATGACGGTAGCGCGGATGGTTTCCCTGGGCATCGTCAGTTCCACCCCAGCTGCCCGAAAAGTATCTCTGATAGCCCACCCCAAAGCAGGCCCCATATCTCCGAATGTCGATATGCCAGACAAGGCAACAGGTTGTTCACTGCTGTAAATATGGTCCGCTACGCCGCCGGAAACCATCACTGTTTGAATGGGATAATCCAGCCGGAGCGGCGGTGTCATCAACAATTCCCGGGCGAGGTTGGAAAGGTTGCGAGTGGTAACCGCTTCCAAAACACACCGGGCCATGGCCTGCGCCAGCAGCTTAAGCTGGGGCAGGGAGATGCGGTCACCCACCCCAAGGGTCAGCCCACATTCCCTCAGCACCACCCGGCCTGGTTCGGAAATGTACGTAATCCGGTCCCCATGGCGCTCCAGTTCCACCAGACGCCCTCCGATGTTCAAGCAGGCGGTATCGATGGCCCGCCCGTCTTTAAAGACGGCAAAATTGGACGTCCCGCCACCTATATCGATATTGGCGGTAACCCGGTGCTGTGCCTGGGAAAAGGCCGCTGCTCCCGAGCCCTTGCCAGCCAGGATTGATTCCAGGTTAGGTCCGGCGGTGGCTACCACAAAATCCCCGGCCAAGTCTGCCAGGGCCTCCACAATGGCCCGGGCGTTTTCCTTTTTGGCGGTTTCCCCGGTAATAATCACCGCCCCTGTATCAATATCCCCCATGGTCAGACCGGCAGCCTGGTACTCTCCGGCAACGATACGGGCGATAGCTTCAGCGTCTATATGCTGGTGGTCCAAAAGGGGTGTGAAGTAGATCCGGCTTTTGTACAGCACTTCTTTGGCCACTATCTCAATCCGTGGTACTGCGGTGGCAGCAGCCCTGTTGGCCATGGTAAGCCGGCTGATGACCAATTGGGTGGTGGTGGTGCCAATATCAATTCCTACGCTGGTAATTACCTCGGTGTGATGACCCATTAATCCCATGCATCCCTTTCTAGCAGCTGCCGCAGTTGGCCAATCCCTTCCCCGGTAACGGCAGACACAGCCACCACCGGACCCTTCAGACCTAGTCCAGCTAGAGCCTCCCTGGCCCTGATCACATTGGCTTGGGGATGGTCAATTTTAGTCACCACCCCTAAAGTACGCCGGGGAAAGGCGCCGGCAAAACCGGGCGGCCAGATGGAGTATTCCCGGGTGGAGTCCTGGACGAATAGTACCGTATCCGCCTCCATGGAAGTGGCAAAAAGCGCCCTGTAATAAAAAGGATTTTCGGCAAACTCGCCGGGAGTGTCGATGGTGCAGGCGCGATATTCAATGGCCTGGGTCTTGGTAGCTGATTCTCTTTCACCGGCCAACGCCATGACCAGGGTTGTCTTGCCGGACCCCACCGCCCCGATCACCATCACCCGCCCCGGCGTCATGACCGGCTGAGGGGAGCAGGCGTAAAGTTAAGGCGTTCTTCCAGCACCCCGTTCACTTTCTGGAGGGCAGTGTCCACACTGGCCACGTCACCGGTAATGACCAGCGCCCCGGTAAACCTATCCAGAAAACCGATCTCCACATCCGCCGCCTTGGTAGCAATATCGGCGGCAATGATCACCGTCTCACCGGGAGTAAGGGTTAAAATCCCAATAGCACCACTGTCCTTTAGGCCCAGTTTTTCACAGATGGCCCTGACCGGATGGGCAATCACATGGGCCAGGGTGACCTGTTTACCGGGTACATACTCCTGTACCAACCGTTGCTTCCGGTCCGATTTACCGTCCATGTATCCTTCAACTCCTCCCGGAGGTCCCTGTATAAACTGGTGTTATCGCAGGGATTATTGCTGGGCCAGTTTTACCCCGCTGGCTTTGGCATCATAGATGCACTTGACAACGGTAGCCAGGTGTGCCCCCGCTTCCGCGGGAGGCGTGCCCCCTTTATGGATGTTGGAAACCACGGTATGATCGGCCACCACCGTTTCCGGCCCCGGCTTGTAGATCATGTAAGCGCTCATGCTCTCTGAGGTACCCAAGCCTGGCCGTTCACCCACCAGTAATACCACCACCTCCGCTGCCAGGGTCATGCCAATGACATCCATGACACCCACCCGACCGAACTTGACGAAGATATCCCGGCCGGTAGCAAGGCGATAGCTGGCTAAACCCTGTTTCAAAGCAGGAAGGATATCGGCCAGGTTGGCTTCCACCGCCCTGGAGCTTAACCCATCGGCGATCACAATTTGCACTTGTGGTTTTGGGGGACACTCCCGGCGAATTTTTTCCAGTTCACCTTCCGGGAGCTGCCTTCCCAAATCCGGTCGGGTTAAGTACTGGTCCTTGTCCTTGACCATGGTCTGTACCCGCACCAGGTTAAACCGGGATAAGAAGTCCTCACTGACATCTTTGAATACCGAGTCCTGAGCAGTGGCGTGGTCAGCGCGGAAACGCAACAGGGTACGGGTCAGCGGTCTGGGTCCACAGCGCCACACGCCGATTCTGGCAGTTGTGCTGCGCTTATAATACTCCAGGGCAGCACCATCCACCGGATGCGGAACCATTATTTCCTGTTGCAGATCCACCGCTGCCAGGTCCTCCAAATTTTCGCCAGCAGCCTCTCTAGGCTGGGAAAGATCAGTTCTTTCTCCCTGGTTGGACGCTGGTTGGGCCGATTGCTTAATGGGTTTGGCGTCTTTCGGGTCACCGGCCGCAAGCCGGATAAGGACCGCCTGAACTATTTCCTTAATCAGTTCATCTTGCACCGGCTGCACCCCCCTTGCCGGAAAACATGGAAGCGTCCCCGGCTTTTGTGGTTAACTTCCCGTTTTCCATTAGACCCATCCACTCCAGCCACTTCTCAAAGGCAGGCAAGGGACGGAGGCCCATTAGCTGCCGCAGGCTGGCTACATCGTGGAAACTGGTACACTGGTAATTCAGCATTACGTCATCACCCATGGGAATGCCCATAAAATAGTTGACACCGGCAGCGGTCAAAAGGATTGCCAGGTTTTCTATATCATTTTGATCGGCTTTCATATGGTTGGTGTAACAGGCATCAACACCCATGGGTATGCCGGTGAGCTTGCCCATGAAGTGATCTTCCAGGCCGGCCCGGAGCACTTGTTTGGCGTCATACAGATATTCCGGACCGATGAAACCAACTACGGTGTTGACCAGGAAAGGTTCAAACTGCCTGGCCAGACCGTAGCAGCGGGCCTCCAAGGTTACCTGGTCTACACCATGGTGAGCGTCGGACGACAATTCCGAACCCTGTCCCGTTTCAAAATACATCACATTGGGACCGGTGGCTCGCCCGTATTTTAAAGCCACCTCCCGCGCTTCCCTTAACATGGCGATATTGATGCCAAAGGCATCATTCCCTGCCTGGGTGCCAGCCAGACTCTGAAAAATGACATCGGCCGGAGCTCCCTTTTCTATGGCTTTCATTTGCGTGGTCACGTGGGAAAGGACACATACCTGGGTGGGTACCTGCCACTTCTGGATAAAGTTGTAAATACATTCCATGGACCTGGTAGTGCTCTCCACCGAATCCTCCACCGGGTTCAAGCCGATAATGGCATCTCCCACCCCGTAGGACAGTCCCTCTCTGATGGAACTCAAGATGCCGTCCGGACTATCGGTGGGATGATTGGGCTGCAGCCGCGCGGCCAGGCAACCGGGTAAGCCGATAGTGGTGTTGCAGTGGGCAGTCACTTTAATTTTCTTGGCCCCATAAACCAGATCCATGTTGGACATCAACTTGGCTACCGCCGCTATCATCTCGCTGGTCAGACCGCGGCTGATGCGACGGATTAGTTGGCTATCGGTATGGTCAGCCAGAATAAACTCCCGGAGTTTGGCTACCGTCCAACCCTTAATTTCACTGTATATTGAGCGGTTAAGATTGTCGTAAATAACTCTGGTAACCTCGTCCTGTTCATAGGGTACCGCCGGGTTGTTGTACAGGTCTTCCAAGGTAAGCTCGCTCAAGACAATTTTGGCGGCCACCCGCTCGGCGGCAGAAGCGGCGGCGATGCCGGCCAAGATATCGCCGGATTTTTCCTCATTGGCCTTGGCCAGAACTTCCCGCACACTTCCAAATGAGAAAACCTGGCCAAACAGCTTTGTTTTTAGTTTCATGTTGAGTGGTTATCCCTCCCCTGCCCCATGGCCCAAATATGGGGAACCTGGGCGTGCCGGCCGCTCCTATGGACGGCACGCCCAAACATCCGGTGTTAACGCAGTTCCTCCTGAGCTTTGGCCAACAGGGCAAATTCTTCTTCCGGCGCCTTGGCCACCAGGTGATGCCTACTGTAAAGCCAGAAATAGATTACGAAAATGGCATAGGCCAGGGCGGTCCACAAGATAACCTTGGGTGCATAGAAAAAGCCTGCAAATAGGGCAATTACCGACAGAATAAGGGCCAGATATGTTGTGATGGGATAGCCGGGAACTTTGTAAGGCCTGGGCAGATTGGGAAAGTTCTTGCGTAGTACGATGGCCGAGAGCATCATCATGATATAGGAAATGACAGCGCCGAAAACGGCTATCTGGATCAAGATATCCCCATTGCCGATAATGGCCCCGATGATGCCAATGATCCCTCCCACCAGAATGGCCACATGGGGGGTATGGAAGCGTGGGTGAACATTGGATAAAAATCTGGGCAGGTAACCAGCCCGGGAAAGGGCGAAAATGGCCCGGCCATACCCAAAAATGATGCCGTTAAAACTGGCCACCAGGCCGAAGAGGCCAATGAGCACCAGGGCGGTAACCGACCAGTGGGCCTGACCGAGGGCAGAGGCCAGGGCTTCGGGCAGCGGACTGTCGGAAGCGCCCATGGCTCCAGCGCCGCCTGCACCTGCTACCAGGAAAAGCACCAAGAAGGCAGTGATCACGAGGGTGGTAATGGAGGAAATGATTCCTTTGGGCATATCCTTGGAGGGATCATTGCATTCTTCGGAAACCAGGGGCAGGCCTTCAATGGCCAGGAACAGCCAAATGGCATAGGGAATGGCTGCCCAGATACCCAGGAGGCCAAAGGGGAAAATTTCGGTATTACCGGCTGTGGGAACGATATCTGTCAGCTTGCTGAAGTCAAAGTGGGGAATGGTCAGGACGGCGAAGAGGGCCAGACCGATTACAGCCACCACGGTGACGCCAAGCTCAAAGGCCAGGGTGGTCTTGGCGCCGAAAACGTTCATTCCCAGGAAAATGGCGTATACTCCTAAAACCAGCAACCACTTTGGCAAATCCGGGTAGAGAACGTTAATATATCCGGCAATACCGTTGGCAATGACCGCCGGCGCCAGAACATATTCCAGTACCACCCCGATACCCGCCAGG
Organism: Firmicutes bacterium UBA2598; assembly: GCA_002339345.1. Classification (GTDB taxonomy): domain Bacteria; phylum Bacillota; class PH28-bin88; order PH28-bin88; family PH28-bin88; genus UBA2598. The sequence continues at coordinate 93,245 of DDKM01000060.1, forward strand.
TACCCGCCCCAGGGCCCCATGGACTTCCGGGCAAAGGCATAAGCCCCTCCAGAGAAGGGGATGGCGGTGCTCAACTCGGAAATAGTCAAACACATGGTGGTGTACATGACGGCCATCAGGATGGTAGCGGCAAACAAGCCCCAGAAGCCGCCCACCCCCAGGCCAAAGTTCCACCCGAAATAGTCGCCGGAAATAACGTAGCCTACTCCCAGTCCCCACAATAGCAAAGGCCCGGCAAATCTTGTGAGCCGCCTCTCTTCAATAAAAGCAGCTTCCGAATCAAGCGTTGCCGATGGCTTAGGGTTAACGACCTTGGATTCCATACTTCCTACCTCCCTCTTTACTCTGTAAATTAACTTTTCCCATGCATGCAGCCATGCCAATCAACTGGTTATTCCACAACACTCCCTTCTGGAAACAAAAACGGTCCAAGGGCCAAGAAATTCTTTGGCCTTAGGACCGCATTGTCCTACATATGCTTTTGTGGATTTATATTTATCGCCACAGTCGGCGCGGGGTCATGGATTTTTACCCTTTTCTGACTGGATGTCCTGATTTAGGGATTCTTTTAACTCCACTTTCTTTTGTTTTAGGGCTAGAAGGTCCTGGTAGCGAGCCCAGGCAATGCGTAACACCGGCTGCAGTTCCTTTTCCGTTACCGGCTTGGTGAGATATCCCATCACTCCGGCATCCATTGCCCGCTTTACTAACTCTCGCTCACTGTAGGCTGTCAGCATCACCACCGCGCACAAGTGTTGACCGGTGATAAGTTTGGCGGCCTTGATGCCATCCACCTTCCCCATTTTGACATCCAAAATTGCCAGATCCGGACGCAGTTGTTGTACTAAATCCAGAGCCATGGCCCCGTTTCTGGCTTCCCCAACCACCATATGTCCCAGTTCTGTCAGCATCTCCTTCAGATCCATGCGGGTTAGGCACTCGTCGTCCGCCACCACTATCCGCAGTGATTTCACCTTCACCGACCCCCCATTTCGGGAAATCTATCTCCACCACGGCGCCATTTCGGTTGTACATGGTGATATTGCCTCCGAGACTTTCCGCAACCAGAACATGGGTAATCTGCAAGCCCAGGTTAGCATTGGCCTCCAGGGTAAACCCTGGAGGAAACCCTCTGCCATTGTCCCGAATCAGAATTTTGACCCTCTCCTCCCCGTTTTCCACCACCACCGATATTTTACCTGGACTATCGCTGGGAAAGGCGTACTTTAGGGAATTCTGGATTATTTCATTTACCACTATGGCTGTGGGAGTTGCCTGGTCGGAGGATATGTATACGGCATCACCATCTACCTCAATCTCTACCGGTTGTTCGGGCAGTAACATATTTTCTTTCAATATCTGACCAATGCGGTATATACATTCCCGCAATTCGATAACCTCAAGGGTATCGCGGGAAAGCATCTCATATACCTGAGCAATACAACGGATCCTGTTGATACTCTCCTGGAAGGCCATCCTGGTGTCCTGGGATTGTTCCCTGCGCATTTGCAGGCGCATCAGGCTGGCAATGGTCTGTAAGTTATTTTTTACCCTGTGGTGGATCTCCCGGATTACCGCCGATTTGGCGATCAGCTGCCGTTCTTTCTTGCGGAGATCGGTGATATCGCGCAAGAGATAAATGGTCCCGCGCACTTCCGCGTTATCCAATATTGGCAATGACCTTAATAAGATCGTGTGTCCCTGAACCTGGATCTCTTCTAAATCGGAATCGCTGTTAAACACCGACCTTAGTTCCCGGGAACTACTGGTTAAATGGTCTACCGTCAACCCTACCGGCTCGATACCGTTATTCAAACTCCGCAATAACTCCTGGGCAACGGTATTGGCAAAGGCGATCTTTCCTTTGGAATCGACGATAAACAGGGCATCGTGGATAAGGGTGGGTAATACCTCACTCACGCTGGCCATATTCAACAGGGTATCGGTCAGTTTCTGGGTTGTCCGGGAAAGAAATTCAACGGTCCGTTCCTGACGCACCTGGAAAGAATTATCCCTTTCCATAATCAACACTGCAACCAGGTAATTCGTTGAATTGTTAATCGGAATGACCGTCTGACAAATGGGTACTCCTTCCTGGCTGATGCCCTGTACGTTAATGGTGGGTACACCGGAGGCAAAGGTTTGAAACACCGCTGGCTCATTGTGTCGATAGGCATACTCTCCAACTACACTCCCTTTGTACAAGGAGGGAGCAGTGGCAGGTTTGGCTTCCGCCACCACAACCGCAGCTTCAGAATCCTTTGTAAGGACATCGATAAATACATCTGCTCCGGCCAGATCGGCAAAGTACTGCAGGTTGGCCAACAGGCCGTTCAAAATAACAATGTCCTCTGCTGTAAGATTACTCTTTTCCCTGCAGAGATAGGTCAATCGCTGCTCAGGGGTTGTTATGCCCATGCCCTCACCCGCTTTGGTGCTCAAAACTACATGAAATTACTCCCTAAAAAGTAAATAGAAGCCACAGATCTGAATTACTCAAACAAGGCTTCTTTGCCTTAACGGGCATACCGGCAACTGCCCCACCCGTCGTATGCTATTTTTAGGGTGCCAAACCCTGATAACCGTTTCTACATCATAATTGTAAAATAAATAGAGAAATTTTTAAAGTATGTCCAAGAAAATATTCAGATTTTTTTGCAGACAGTTTGTCCTCACCCTCGCAGGATATCCTTAGCCACATCACTCATTTTGCGTTGCTGGTCCATACTCCATTTGCGTATGAGCTTAAAGGCTTCCTCCTCGCTGTAACCGGCGTGTTGTTGTAAGAACATCTTGGCCAGGCTGATCACTTGTCTATCCACAATGGCTTCCTGGAGAACCTTAACATCGGCATTTAGTTTTTGTACTTCCAAAAACCTTTGACGGGCCACCTGGATCACTGGACTTAGCTTATCCCGATCGATGGGTTTTATCAAATAGCCAAAAGCGCCGCTGTTAGTCGCCACCTGCACAGTTTCCCCATCACAGTATGAGGTCAGCAACACTACCGGTGCAAGGCGTTGTTGGGTTATTTGCATGGTAGCTTCCAATCCGTTGGTCCCAGGCATATTAATATCCATTAACACCAGGTCCGGCCGGAATTGACGGGTATAGGCGACGGCTGCAGCCCCATCGCGACATTCGGCTACCACCTGGTGTCCCAGTTCTTCCAATAGCCCTCGGACATCCATACGAATAATGGGTTCGTCCTCTGCCAATATTACCCTCAAATACTATCACCTCTTAATAATTATATTGCACTGATTTAATACAGGCTTTTTATTTTAGATACTAACACTCATGCATGAACCGCACACAATTCCTGCCGGCGGCTTTGGCCTCGTACATCAGGTCGTCCGCCCTTTTCATCAATACATCAATCGTATCTCCGGGGCAGTAACCGGCAACTCCGAAACTGGCAGTGACCCTGCCCACACCCGGAATGTCCATTTGACTTAAACTTTCCCGCAATTCTTCCGCTAAACGGACCGCATTTCCCACCGGTGTATCCGGCAATAGGATGACGAATTCCTCCCCACCCCAGCGGGCCAGGGTATCTATTCTGCGGATCCTATTCTTAATCATTTCTGCCATGCTTTTAAGAACTAAATCACCCGCGTTATGGCCAAAGCGGTCATTGATGTTCTTAAAGCGATCTATGTCCAGCATTATCAGAGAAAACTTACTGCCGGTCCGCCTGGCCCGTTCTATTTCTTCTTCCAGTTTTTGCACAAAATAGCGTCGGTTATAGACGTTTATTAAGCAATCATTTACAGATAAAAGGCGCAGTTCTTCTTCCGTTTTTTTGTACCTGGTAACATCATTACCATAATGAAGATAGACATCCTCTCCCAGCGGTATCCACCAGGTATCCCATATAGTACCCGCCAGCTTCACTTCGCTGTTTACCGGTTCATTCATGTCCAAAGCTTCATCTCCGCGGCAGAAATAACATTTTGTCCCGGGCAGCGGTGAGCCATTTTTTTCAAATGCCTCCCTGTATTTATCCGGCAGGTATTCCCCGCCGCGGATGCCTTCCCAGCAATAATCTCCGACTTTTGTCCCAAATAATGACGCCGCTGCTTTATTTTGAGCCAGAATACGGCGCTCCCTTGAAACAAGCCAGGCCGGACTGGGAATGCTCTCCAGCATCAGGCGACACTGCTCCTCTTTGCGCCTTTTTTCCTCTTCCAATTGTTTTCTTTCAGTCAGGTCAACAACCAACGCCAGACAAAATTTGTCCCCCTTGTAATCGAAAAGTTGCAAATTTATTTCTACAGGATAGAGGGAATCGTCCTTCCGGCGGTGCACTGTGTTAAATAAAACCTGCTCCTGCTCCCCGCCGAACAGGGGGTTAAGGAGTTTTTGGAAACTCTCCAGATTAAATTCTGGTTTAAGGTCCAGTGGGGTCATGGTGTTCAGTTCTTCAGTTGTATATCCCAGGTTTTTTCTGGCGGCGCGGTTTACAGCCACGAATTTTAAGGACTTCGGATGAAAAATATAGAGTTCATTCAGGGAGTTTTCAAAAAGCCGTTCAAACATTCTGGCATGGGTATTTGTTTCATGAAGTTTCAAAGCCATTTCCACTGTGGATAGCAGCGCATATTTGTCCATTCCCTTAACAACAAACCCGTAACCTTTAACAGCTTTAATATTTTCGAGTATTTCCCTGGATGTATTGGCGGTGAGAAATACCACGGGAATATCCCGGAATTTCATTATTCTGCGGGCAGTATCTATTCCGTCCATTTCCCCCGCCAATTCGATATCCATCAGAACCAGGTCTGGCGGAAAGCCGCCACTTATCTTTTGCACAGCTTCTTCCCCTGTAACGGCAGTTTCCGTCTCATACCCGTTTTTATTCAGAAGCTCCGCTACAATCATAGTAGTTAGTTTCCCCTGAAAAACTCCG
>DDKM01000066.1 GCA_002339345.1 Firmicutes bacterium UBA2598
GGATTCAATTTGGGGTATCCTTATCTTATCCGGCGGTTAATCAGCTATCCCCGCGGTTGGGAATGGGCAGCACCAGCCTGGCCATACCCCCGGTAAACTCCATCACCGCCGCAAGCTCCGTCTGCCGCTTAATCAAATGGCATATGTTATTCATGGGTTCCTGCTGGAGCATTGCCCATTCCACGGACACCTCCGGTCCTGTCTGGCCCCCCGTTACCCCAATGGTCAGGCACCGGCTTTCGGCGGGAATTTCCGCCAGTACCGGCCAGATCCATTGCCGCAACAACAGCAAGCCATCCAGAACCGGATCAAAATCATAGTTCCCCTCCGGCAAGGGGGCCGGCACCTCCAAGCGGCAGAGGATCCCCCGATCCCTGGCCTCCTGCGCAAAGAGCAGGAGATGTAATGCCAGTTCAGGGCTGGCCAGGTTGACCAGAAAACCCTCCTTGGTCAGGATAGCGATGTAGTCCTTGATATAATCCAGGGCCCTTTCCCCCCGACCGATCTGAACATACCCCATGACTACCTGCAGATGGTTCAGAAAATCATGCCTCTGCACCCGCAGCATGCGCATGATGTCCTGTGCCCCTCCTCCAATCGCCTTGATCACCCCAACCACCTCGGTCCTTCAGGATAAAAGCAAACCCCGGCAAGATGCCGGGGATGGGGTTATGATGCGTATACACTGACCTGTTTTTTGTCCTTACCCTTGCGCTCAAACTTCACCCGGCCGCTGACCAGGGCAAACAGCGTATCGTCCTTGCCAATGCCCACGTTGATTCCGGGGTGAATCTTGGTGCCCCTTTGGCGCACCAGAATATTGCCGGCGAGGACCTCCTGGCCGTCATGGCGCTTTACACCAAGGCGCTTGGCTTCACTATCACGGCCGTTACGGGAACTGCCCACCCCTTTCTTGTGGGCAAATAATTGCAGGTTCATCATCCGGAACACCTCCTTTTAATGACTCGGATATAATCCTGGTAATTATCCTGAATAGCTTCCAGCCCCATCCACATGGTGTGCAAAAGAATCTGGGCCACCTGTTCCTCAGCGGAGTCCATCCCATCCGCCAACCGGCAGTCCAGGTTTCCATCCCCCACCTGCACCAGCGGCTTAACGGCCAGATAGTGATTCAAAGCGAGAACGGTGGTCTGGCCTAGGGCAGATACCGCCGCACAGACTATATCATGGCCATGGGCGGCAAACCCCGCATGACCAGATATCCGAAAACCGGCCAGACGGTTTGGCCCCTGTTCCCATATCTCAACCTTGATCATCCGTTAAACCAGAATTTTTTCCACCACAACCTTGCTAAAGGGTTGTCGGTGGCCTTGCTTACGCCGGTAATTTTTCTTGGGCTTATATTTGAAAACAATGATCTTTTTGCCCTTACCGTTTTCCAGCACCTTTAAAACCACTTTGGCTCCATTTACCACAGGGGTGCCGATCCGGACATCCCCATCGGACACCACCGCCAGTACCCTGTCCACCTCTACGGTTTCACCGGCCTCAGCCGCCAACTTCTCTACCCGGATGACATCACCTTCCTGCACCCGGTACTGTTTACCGCCAGTTTCAATGATTGCGTACACCCTTCTTCCTCCTCAGCAAAGACTCGCCGCCCGGGGCGGGAAAAACTCCCTTACACAGCCCCGCAGCGCGCGGTTTTAACCGATCCTACAAGGTAAAAGTTTAGCACAACCGGTCCTTACTGTCAAGAAATCCCGGTCTCCGCTGTGGGTACCGCCCGCGCATGGGTGCGCCACACCCTGGTCACCCGAACCTCTACCTCCTGCCCAATTAAAGGCACACCTCCCTCAATCTCCAGCACAAAACCGTGCATCCTGGCGATGGCGTATCCGGGAAGGGAGGCGTGGGGTGTTTCCACACGTACCGTTAACACCTGGCCGGGGCTGACCGGCGCATCCTGGACAGAATCATCTCCTTCCCTTAACCGGACCTCCTCCGGCCCAAAGGTTTCCACCCCCCGGACCACTACCCGCTTCCCGGTCTTCTCCTCCAACCGCGCAAGTCCCACACCGCCGGGGCCGATCAGGTGTGCGGCCACACCGGGGTGGGCTTCCACCAGCAGGGTGGTCCCACTGCTACGGGCGGTCAGCAGCTCCAGTTCCCTCCTGGCATCCGCCGCCACCGCCTCCTCCGCCAGAACCCTGCCGGTGCCATGACAACAGGGGCAGGGACGCTGCATTTCCGCCCACAGGCCCCGGCCGGTTTTTTTTCTGGTCATTTCCACCAGGCCAAGCCGTGTCAGCCCAAGGATACTGGTTTTGGTCCGGTCCCGCTTGAGGGCCTGCTCCAGAGCCTGCAGCACCGTCTCCTGGTGTACTGCCGAAACCATGTCAATAAAATCGATTACTATAATTCCACCCACATTACGTAATCGCAACTGGCGAGCTATTTCCGTCACCGCTTCCAAATTGGTCTTCAGCACCGTATCCGCCAGGGTGGTGGTCCCTACGTATTTGCCGGTATTGACATCAATAACGGTCAACGCTTCGGTATGGTCAAATACCACATAGCCGCCGCTCTTCAACCAAATCCTTTTCCGGAGGGCCTGTTGCACCTGGGCCGGGATATCCCGGACCGCGAAAAGGTCTCCCGTCTCCAGGGCGATCCTCCCCTTCAATTCAGGCACCATCAGGGTGGCCATTTCCATTGCCCGTACATAGGTTTCACGGCAGTTGATCTTCACGGCATCCACATCACCGGTGAAGTGGTCCCGCAAAATCCTGTACACCAGGGTATGATCCCGGTGCACCAGGCCGGGAACCGGCACCTGGGCCGTTCGCTGTTTGATCCTCTCCCAGACCTCCACCAGCGCCCTGGCGTCGGCAGCCAGTTCCTCCCTGGTCACCCCTTCCGCCGCCGTCCGTACGATCACACCCATGGATGCAGGCTTGACCTCCTGGGCCATTTTCCGCAGACGCTGGCGTTCCTCCTCCCCTTCCACCCGGCGGGAAACCCCCACCTGGTCCACTCCCGGCACCAGCACCAGGTAGCGGCCGGGCAGGGTGATCTGCCTGGTCACCCGCGCACCCTTGCCGCCATGGGGTTCCTTAACCAGCTGGACCAGTACCTCCTGCCCCTGTTTTAACACGTCACCGATGGCCACCTCCTGATCCGGACCGGTGCCCGGCACTACACCGGTGATGGCATCCCGGACATACAGAAAGGCGTTTTTTTCCAGACCAATATCCACGAAGGCGGCTTGCATACCTGGCAAGACGTTCTCTACTCTTCCCCGGTAGATATTCCCCACCAACTGGTGGTGTGGGGCCTTTTCGGTATATACTTCCACCAGGCGGTGATCTTCAAGGATGGCTACGGAAGTGCTATCAGCCTCCACCTGAACCACAATTTCACGGTACACAGGACTCCCCTCCCTCACTCGTTAACCTCCAGGGGACAGTGGTTTTCCCCGCCCTTTCTGATAAAAAGTCCCAGCCTCTCCACCTGAAATGGATGGGGATCCACCGCCAGGCCGGTGGATACCAGCGCCCTGGCCACCTCCTCCGGCCGGACGTTACCACTGCTGCCAGCCTGTACTTCTGCCACCACTTCCACCATCTCCCCGGCGGTGTAAGCATGGAGGTCAAAGAGCATCGGTTTCAAGTCATAACATTTTTTACCACCATCCTTGGTGGTACGCTCCACGGGGATAGCAGGTTGCTGTACGAGGAAAGCCACGCTACGGGACAGTTCACCGGCAGAGATGGGTTGCCGGGCCTTCAGCTTAATCCGGTACAAGGCGGAATTGACCACCGCCATTAAAGGCGGTGCACCGTCTGGCACCCTAACAACCTTGTTGAGCCGCAGCCCCTCGGGCAGGCACTGGGAGACCCGGTGATGGATGGCCGCCTCACCCAACTCCTCCTCCAGTTCCACATCCAGATACTCCGCGCGGCTGGCCACCCCCACCGCCAGGGCGGAGGCAAAGCTCATCTTCGGGTGGGGATTGAATCCCCCGGAAAAGGAAATGGGTAACCCTGCCCGCCGTAAAACCCTTTCCCAGGTCCGCATCAGTTCCAGGTGGGAAAGAAATCTGGCCAGGCCCTCCTTGGAAAAGGCCATTCTATATCTGGGCATGGTTGTCACCCCCCCGCAGATCCACCGCCACACCCAGTCCCGGGCAAACCCCACAACCCGGGCAATCCCCCTGCCGGCAATCCGCTGATGGACGTGCCGCCAGGGCCATCTGCCGCTCTTCCCATAGGAAATCCTTACTGACTCCTGGATCGAGATGATCCCATGGCAGCACCTCTGTCCTCTCCCTGGTGCGATTAGCATAAAAGACTGGATCCATCCTGTGTTGTTGAAAGGCCTCCATCCAAGCATCGTACCGGAAGTGTTCTGACCAACTGTCAAACTTGCATCCCCTGGCCCAGGCGCTGGCCAGGACTGGGGCAAGACGTCTGTCGCCCCGGGCGAAGACTGCTTCCAGGAAACTCAGCCTGGCATCGTGATAGTTGTAAGTAATTCCTTTACCCCGCAACAACCCCTTTAGGAATTGCTGTTTTTGCTGCAGTTCCGGCACCGGATCCTGGGGCTCCCACTGGAATGGAGTATGGGCCTTGGGTACGAAGGAGGATATGCTTACCGTCACTGTCGGAGCCTTGCCACCTTTCACCCGCCGCACTTCCTGGCCGATGCTGAGCACCCGCCGGGCCAACCGGGCAATACCCTCCAAATCCTCTTTGGTTTCGGTGGGTAATCCCATCATGAAATACAGCTTGATGCCGCGCCAGCCGGCTTCAAAGGCTCCGGTGACCGCTGTCACCAGATCCTCCTCCGTGACCCCCTTGTTGATGACATCCCGCAACCGCTGGGAGCCTGCCTCCGGAGCAAAGGTGAGGCCGGCACGGCGCACCCGCTGGATCTCCTTGGCCAGATCCACCGAAAAGGCATCCACCCGGAGGGAGGGTAGCGAAATACCCACTCCTCGCCCTTCATGGGTATCCAGCAAAGTACGCACCAGGGAGTTGATGCCGGTATAATCCGCGGTACTGAGGGAGGTAAGGGATATTTCATGGTGCCCCGTCTCCCTGGCCAGTACTGCTGCTTGCCTGGTCAGCACCCTGGGGCTGCGCTCCCGCACCGGCCGGTACAGGATGCCCGCCTGACAAAAGCGGCATCCTCTGGTACATCCCCGCAGCACCTCCAGCATGATCCGATCATGGACCACCTCCGCAAAAGGCACGATGGGCTTGCTGGGGAAATAGGCTTCATCCAGGTTGGCCACCACCCGTCTGATTACCCGTGCTGGGGTTCCAGGCATGGTAGGTACCACCTCCCGCACACGGCCATCTTCGTGATAGGAAACCTGGTACCGGGAAGGGATGTATACCCCGGCCACACGGGCCAGGCGGTCCAGCAATTCCTCCCTATCAGGACGGTGATCCGGGGCCTTTTTCAGCTGCTGGATAGCCGCCAGAACTTCGGGGAGCAGTTCCTCACCGTCCCCCAATAGAAAACAATCCATAAAATCTGCCAACGGCTCCGGGTTAAAGGCACAAGGGCCTCCCGCCACCACCAGGGGATGTTCTCTGTTACGGTCCCTGCTATATAACGGGATCCCGCCCAAATCCAGCATGTTCAGGATATTGGTGTAGCTCATTTCATACTGCATGGTAAACCCGATGACATCAAATTCTGCCAACGGTTGAAAGGATTCCAGGCTAAATAGGGGTAATTTCCGCCGGCGGAGTTCCTCCTCCATGTCCACCCAGGGCGCAAAAACCCTTTCCATCAGCCAGGCCGGATTGTCATTAACCAGTCCGTACAGGATCTGCAGGCCCAAGTGGGACATGGCCACCTCGTAGACATCGGGAAAGGCGAAGGCCATCCTAACTGTGGTTTCCTCCCAGTTTTTTTTAACCATATTCCACTCATTCCCGGTGTAACGGGTGGGTTTGACCACCCGCGGTAAAATCTCCTGCTCCAGCAATTGTCGCACTGCCATTCCTCCTATATTCAACTGGCCGGGTCCCGCCGGTTCGGTATATTTTTCCCCGGCCCCTTCATTTTTCCTTTATCCGGGAAAAAAATAAAGCCTGATCTTTCAGGCGGAACCGGAACCTATACCGAGGTATTCCAGGGGATTGACCGGATTACCATTTTTCCTCACTTCAAAATGGATAAATCCCTCTGACGAATTTCCGGCAGCTCCGATTTTGGCGATAATCTCCCCCTGCTGCACCATTTGCCCTTCATTAACCAGCACTTCCGCCACATTAGTGTAGACGGTTGTTAACCCATACCCATGGTCAATATGGATGGTGCGACCTATATTGGCGGTATTTTCCAGCTTTAAAACCCGGCCAGCCAGTGCCGCACGGACCGGTGAGCCTGCTAAGGCCGTGATATCAATACCTCCGTGCAACTGTTTTTCACCGGTGGAAACTGCCATTTCCCACCCGAACTCCCTGGTAATCCGGCCGGATACTGGAATGGTCATCAGCGATTTTCCATCACCCTGCAGCAGGGTCCCCCCGTCACTGATCCGGTATGTTCCCCGGTCATAGCTGTCCAGCCACATTCCTGTGCGCACCGCTTCCTGGATCGCCGGACTCCAGTCGCTCTGGGGGTTGGACAGCCAGTAGCGAATTGTTCTTTGCACATTGTCCGCAGCCGGGGAATCCATGAGGAAAATCCCCGTCACCAGCACCACCAAAAAAAGTGACACCAATACTTGAATAGTCCACAGGCTGGGCCGGAAGACAAATCGGTTTAGCTTAGGCAACCGCCAGCGGCGGTTTGAGCCGTACACCTTGCTTACCGGCAAGCCCTTCCAATCCTCATCTTCCCATCCTGGCCGCATGATGATCCCTCCCCGGTTGGACACGCTTTACTAAAACATATGCGGCTGATGGGATAATATTACAGGAGAAGCAAAACTTATCCTAAAAACCTTTCCTTACGCCTCCACGGTGCCGTGGATCACCTTCGGAAAGCAGCGAGTGCAAACCCATTTTTCTTCACCTTTGTGAAAAGTGGATAGCAGCACCAGGTTTTCGCTATTAGTACTGCACTTGGTGCAGTTCCTGACTTCCGCCATGGCCGTCCTCCTTACAAATGGTTGGTGTTCGAATCTTTAGGGTACTGCGCTGCTGCCGCTGTCCTCTTCCAGAATCACCAATGTTGCCGTGTCCTGAGGCATTCCCACGGAAAAAAGTGGGTCAATAGCCAGGTATCCTGAACTGTTCCCTACCAACCTATACCGCCCCCGCCGGTTGATCCCGCTATCCCGGGTAACCTTCGGCGGCGGGTCTGGAAAAACCGTTTGCGGCAAAATGGTCACCTCCAGTGGCATCATTACCCGTTATGTTTCTCCACCCCTGGCGGACAATATTCACGGTAACACTGGGGGTACCGTCGGGATTGACACCAGTCCGGGTGATGTTACCGGAAAAAACAAAGGCATCCACCGCCGCCAGGCTCTCGATAATCCCCCCCGGCACCTCAAACTCCACCTGGCGGTGTTGCTCACTGACCAGGCACCGCGGTGTGAATGGCTCCAGCAGTTCAAGGTAGGTTTCATAACACTCATAGAGTGCCCACATCACCTTTTCCACTTCCGGTGTGGGAATGCTGATGGGTAGGCGGATATCGCGCATGGCCTCCCGCCGGGAAATCATATGGTTATGGGCGTAGAGCTTTTCCGTTAAATTGTCGATGATTTCCCTAATCAGCGTCTCCTGGTATTCCGCCATATGCAGTAATAGGAGTTTCCTGGCCAGGGACCTGATAAGGGCATAATTCCGGTGCACATTACCCAATGCCAGGGGATGCACCCTGTCCGACAGCAGACAAAAGACTTCTGCCAGGGGAGCCCCCTCGGCCAGCCCCGCCCTTTCCCGGGCAAGATACATATAGGAAGAAACATCCTCCACACTGACAGGGATCCTGGCCACAGGGTTGTTGGGATCCTGGGGGTTGAAGGCATTGGCCACACTGGGATCAATGGGTCCCAGCTCACCCATTTTGCCCATGATAATCTCATTGGCCCCCAGGCAAATCAGCGTACCGGCACTGTAAGCCCGAAAAGGTACCACCACGCCGAAATAACCGGTATATTCACGGATGAGGTTCACCAACCGCCAGGGGGTCAGGACATCACCGCCCCTGGTGTACAAAAATAGGTACAGCCGGTCACACTGACCGGCTTTCTCCAGATGATGGTAAAATACCCTGATGATATCAGGCGCCACCCTGGTACTGACATTTTCCCGGTCGCCTGTCACATAGCAGATCACCCGTCCGCCTAGCAACACCTCCAGCTGCCGGATCAACTGTACCCTTTCCTCCCGGTCCAAGGGCTTCACCTCTGCCATCAAGAGTCAGGCTTAGTATGACCCACCGGCTAGAAAACTATTTTCTGCCTGCGCAAGTTGACATTCAATACCAGTCCCATGGCAATCATGTTGGCCAGCATGCTGCTGCCGCCATAACTGAACAATGGCAGGGGAATCCCGGTAATGGGCATCATACTGATGGTCATCCCCACATTGACAAAAATATGAAAAAAGATCATGGACACCGATCCCATTACCAGCAGGGTGCCCTGGAGATCCTTGGCTTCCGAGGCAATCCGCATGGCCCGGTAGAGCAGCCACAGGTAGAGACCCAGCAGGCCCGCCGCCCCCACAAATCCCAGCTCCTCACCAACCACGGAAAAAATAAAATCGGTGTGATGTTCCGGTAGAAAATTGAGCTGCACCTGGGAACCCTGGGTAAGCCCCTTGCCCAACCAACCACCGGAACCGATGGCCACCATGGACTGGATGACGTTATATCCCCACTTGCGTCCCCCAAAACCGTCGTTATAGGGATCCAGAAACACCACCAGCCGCATCAACTGGTATTCCTGCAGTGGCAGCGGCAACCCCAAATTGAAATGGGCCCAGATGATCCCCACCACCGCCAGAATGCCCGTTGTCAGGATCCCCACCACCAGGGCTGGTCTGGCCCCACCGATGAACAGCATTCCGAACAGGATGGCGAAAAACACCAGGGACGTTCCCAGATCCGGTTGTTTGAGGATAAGTAAGACCGGCGCGGCAAATAGGGCAAAACAAGGGATCAAGTCCCTGAACCGTTCCAGTTTACCCTGCCGGGTGACTAAAAACTGGCTGAAGGCGATGATCATGGCTATCTTGGAAAACTCCGCCGGCTGCAGCATATACGACCCGAACTTGAACCACCCCTGGGCTCCCTTGCTGTAATAACCGATCCCGGGAACCAGCACCGCAATGAGAATGAGGAGGTTTAGAACATAAAAATACCGGCCGTACCGGATAATCTGGTTATAGTCAATCAAGGTGGTCACCAGCATTGCCCCAAGGCCCAGCACCACCCACATCACATGTTTTTTGACATAGTAATAGGGATCGGTATTCATGGCCGCCGAGGCGCTGTACAGCACCACCACGCTCATGGTCAAAATGGCCAGCAGGGCCAGCAAAAACTGATAGTCCAGATTCCGGATCAACTTGCGCTGCATGGTTTCCCCTCCCGGCAAACATTATAACCCAGTATCGCCGGGGCATCCACTGACAAAATAGCCCGTTGGCACCCAATGGGAGAAAGGGAGGCTGGCCGCCTCCCTTATTTTTACTATTTTTTTAAATTACACCTTCCCCGGCCAGGTCAGCTAGGGTTTTTTCATCTAAACCCAGCATCCGGCTATAAACCTCCAGATTGTGCTCACCCAAGAGGGGAGCCGGCCGCGTAAACCCCGCTTCCGCCTCGGAAAACTTGATGGGTAGGCCCATGGCCTTGAATTGGGGCAAAGTACCCACCAGAGGATGCTCCAGCGGTACCACCGCTTTTCTTTGAAGCAACTCCCGGTCTTCCAGGGCTTCCAGGACATTGCGAACCGGGCCGACGGGAACCTCTGCCCGCACCAAGGCATCCACCACCTCCTGGGTGGTGTGCACCGAGGTCCAGGCTGCGATAATGGCATCCACCTCATCCGCCCGGGCTGTCCGGTCAGCCTGTCTCCTGTACCGGGGGTCACCGACGAGGTCTTCCCTTCCCATTACCTGCAGAATACGCTCCCACAGCCCGTCATGGCCGCCGGCAATAACCACATGCCCGTCGGTGGTGGGATAGGAGTTAAAGGGCGTTAACCGCCGCAGGCGGTTACCCACCTTCATCGGCAATCCCTGGGATGCCCAAAAATCCGGCGCGTCATCCAGAATCATGGCCATCAAGGCATCCAGCATGGAACATTCCACCAGCTGGCCCTGCCCGGTGCGGTGACGATGCTGAAGGGCAGCCAGGATGCCAACGGCCGCAAAAAGGCCTGCCGCCATGTCACCAAGGGTCATACCCACCTTTTCCGGCGGTGAATCCGGTAATCCATTGATGGACATCAGCCCGCTCATGGCTTGTACCACAATATCAAAGGCAGGCAAGCCGGCATAGGCGCCGGTGATGCCAAAGCCAGAGATGGTGCAGTAAATCAATGCCGGGTTGACTTCCCGTAACCGGTTGTACCCAACCCCCAGCCGGTCCATGATGCCCGGGCGGAAGTTCTCCACCACCACATCCACCTGCCGCGCCAGTTGCAGAAACATCTCCTTACCCTTCTCAGTTTTCAGGTTCAGGGTAATACTTTTTTTGTTCCGGCACCTTTTTAAGATACTAAAGGACATATCCTCAGGTGTTTCGGGACTGCCGCTGCCGCCCCGCGGTCCGGCAAAGGGAGGACTTTGCCTGGCGGGATCCCCCTGCCGGGGCTGTTCCACCTTGATGACCTCCGCCCCCAGGCCGGCAAGCATCAGTGTACAGTAAGGTCCGGACAGAAAGGTGGTGGCATCGAGAATCCGGAGGCCTGCCAAAGGCGTGTTGGGGGACGCTGTCATGCACCCACCCCCTCTACCTTTTTCAGGTGGGTCCGCTGCCACAGGTAAACCAGCACAAAACCACCCAGGCCGACAATATCGGTGATCAAGCCCGGCTTGATGAGGGCCAGGGCGCCTATCGTCAGGATGATGGTCTCCGTCCAGGTGAGGTCTTTAAGCAAATACCGCGCTCCGGCCGCCCCCAGACCGACTACCCCGACAATGGCGGTAATGGTGGCCGTCAGAATATCCACAGGGGTTCCCTGCTGCAAAATCAGCTCCGGGGAGTAGACAAACATGAACGGCACGATAAAGGCGGCGATCCCCAGCCTAACCGCCGTCCAGCCCACCCTGGTGGGATCGGCTCCCGCGATGCCCGCCCCGGTAAAGGCCGCCAGCGCCACCGGTGGGGTAATGTTGGAAATGTTGCCAAAGTAAAAGGCAAAGAGATGGGCGGCCACTGGGTTGATGCCGATTTTCACCAGAAGGGGTGCGGCCATGGTGGCTGCCACAATATAAACCGCGGTGGTGGGCATGCCCATGCCAAGGATGAGGCAGGTAATGGCCGCCAGAATCAAGGTCAAGATCAGGTTGCCGCCGGCCAGGCTGATAATGTTGTCACCCAGCTTGAGCCCTAAGCTGGTCAGTGAACTGACCCCCACAATAAATCCCACCACCGCACAGGCGATGGCCACGGTGATGGCCCCCCTGGCGCCGTTGTCCAAGGCTGCCAGTAAGCCCCGCGGGCTTAAGCGGGTGGCCGGCCGCAGGTAGCTGGCCGCAACTGCGGCCACAATACCGTAGAAAGCGGAAAAGGTGGGTGTATAGCCCTTGACCAAAAGATACACGATGACCACCAGGGGGATGATCAGGTGTCCCCGTTCCTTGAGGACCAGCCGCCCCCTGGGTAACTGGTCCGGTGGCAGTCCTTTCAACCCGGACTTTACCGCTTCCAGGTGCACACCCACGTAACAGGCCAGGTAATACAGGACGGCTGGTATCAGAGCGGCCAGCATGATCACCCTGTACTGGACATTCAAAATCTCCGCCATTATAAAGGCCGCCGCACCCATCACCGGAGGCATGATCTGGCCACCCGTCGAGGCCACCGCCTCCACTGCACCGGCGAAATGGGGCCGGTACCCCACCCCCTTCATCAGGGGAATGGTGAAAGCCCCCGTGGTGGCCACATTGGCCACGGCACTGCCATTGATGGTACCCATCAACCCGCTGGCGAAAACCGCCACCTTGGCAGGCCCGCCCGGTGAACGCCCGGCCAGCGCCATGGAAAGGTCGTTGATGAACCTGGCCATCCCCGTTTCACCTAAGAAGGCGCCAAAGAGGATGAACAGGAAGATATAGGTGGCGGAAACCCCCAGGGCCACCCCGAAAATCCCATCGGTGGAAAGGTACAGCATTTCCAACAGGCGGGTGATGGTATAACCCTGGTGGCCGAAACTGCCGGGAATCAGTTTGCCAAAAAAGGCATATCCGACAAAAATCAGGGCCAGTATTGGCAACACCTTTCCCACCGTCCGCCGCGCTCCCTCCAGTACCAGCAGGCAGGCCACGGCAGCAAAGTAGTAATCGGTGTTGTTGGCAAAACCGCCGCTTTCCGCAAAGGAGTTGTAACGCCACAGGATGTACCATCCAATGGCAACAGCGGCGGTAATCAGGCCAAGATCCAGTATACTCGGCCGGTCGCGGCGGGAACCGGCCCGGGCCGGGTAAAGGAGGAAAATGAGCACCAGGATAAAGGATAGGTGGACAGCCCGCATCTTAATGGCCGGCAAAATACCGATGCTGGCCAACCATAACTGGTAAAGGGACATGGAGATGGCCACCGCCGAAGTTACATAGGCCCATAAGGTACCAGCGTTGTACTTGCGGAAACGGGATTCCACATCATACTTTTCCACTATCTGATCTATTAATTCCACACCAGCCCCGGGATCAGGTCCTTGGGGTTTATGTCTCTCCTTGGTCACGCTGTCACCCCTTTTGTAAAAAGTACCGTGGTCCCTGTTGTCTGACAATAACCCGCAGGAAAAGGGCGGGCACCAGGAAAGGGTACCCGCCCGGCATGCCTAACAGGTAATTAGTTTGCAGGCACCTGCAGGCCAATTTCCTTAAAGTATTTGGCAGCACCTGGATGCAAGGGTACACCCATTAAACCGCTGAGGGCGGCTTCTTTGGTGATGTCCCTGGCTGCCGAGTGGGCAGCCACCAGGTCATCCTTGTTTTCAAAGATGGCCTTGGTCAGCAGGTAAACCAGGTCGGCATCCATTTGGGAAGTGGTGACCAACAGGTTAGCCTGGGCGATGGTGTTCACAGGCTGGGTCTGGCCCTTATAGGTATTGGCCGGGATGGTAAAGGGGAAGTAATGGGGATATTTTTGCACGATTTCGTTAACCTTGTCCGGCTCCAGGGAAATCAGTACGGCATCAGCCGAGTTGGTGAGATCCATCAGAGCGGCGTTGGGCACACCGGCAGAGATGAGAGTGCCGTCCGTTTGGCCGTTCTTCATCAGTTCCACCGCCTGGGTAAAGCCCACGTAATCCACCTTCAGATCCTTGTTATCCTTATAGTCCAAACCGAAAACGGAAAACACCTCACGGGTGGCGGTCTCGGTACCGCTGCCGGCGGCGCCGGGTACAAACCGCTTACCCTTGAAATCATTGACGGACTTGATATTGGCCTTGGCAGGGGCCACAATTTGCACCACATTGGGATAGAGGGCGGTAATCACGCGCAGTTCCTTGTTGGCCCTGCCCTCAAACTTATCCAGGCCGTTGTAGGCGTTGCCCACCACCTGGTTCATACTGAAAGCAACGTGGGTCTCACCCTTTTGCAGGAGATTCATGTTCTGTACACTACCCTCGGTGGACTGGGCAGAGGCCCGCACATTGGGTACCTTGTTTTGCCACATCTGGGCCAGGCCGTTACCGAGGACATAATAAACACCGGTGGTTGTGGCTGTGGCGATATTGATGTCCACCACCTTGGGGGGCTCATTTTTGGCCGCCTCGGGTTTGCTTCCACCACAACCGGCCAGGAATAGGGTTACCACCATTGTTAATACCAAGAACCACACCATTTTCTTTTTCATTTGCCCGAACCTCCCCCAAATTAATTCTGTAGAAATCTTACCATGGGAAAGCAAAACCCTGAAATTTCCCAATATCCCCCCTTTTTTCTCAAATCACAATCTTTTGCAAATTTTAGATGGTAAAATACTCAATTTGACAAAGGATATGGCTATGGAATGGCAATACAACGGCGGGCGACATTCCCGCCGCTGCATTACCAAATTATACTATTTCAATTTTAGCAGAACCTGGCCTGCTTTGACAACCTCACCTGGTGTACCCAACACCTCCGCTACGGTACCGCTGCCGGGTGAAAATACCTCCACGTGCATTTTCATGGCTTCCAGTACCGCCACCACATCATCTTCCCGCACCTGGTCACCCACATTTACTTTGATTTCCAGCAATTTGCCGACCATGGGGGCAGTTACCTCAATCATGTTCCATTCCTCCTCCTAATCTTACAGATTAATATTGGAATACTTGCGCCACGGACGCGCCACCTGCTTGTTGGACAGCATATCCAGGGATCTGTTGATATATTTCCTTGTTTCCGAAGGCATAATCACATCATCCACATACCCGCGCTCCGCCGCACAATAGGGATTTTCATACAGATCGCGGTATTCCTGGACCCGTTGGGCCTTGACCGCTTCCGGATTTTCCGCCGACTTGATTTCCTTGGCAAAGATCACACTGGCAGCGGTTTCCGCCCCCACGATGGTGATGCGTGCCTCTGGCCAGGCAAAGACCAGGTCAGCCCCGGTGTTCTTGGAACACATGCCCAAATAGGCACCGGCGTAAGACTTGCGGAGAATCACCGTAATCTTGGGTACGGTAGCGTCAATGTAGGCATAGAGCATCTTGGAACCATGGCGTAAAATACCCTTCCATTCCTCCTGGGACCCGATCATGTAGGCCGGGGTGTCATGCAGGTTGACCAGGGGGATGTTGAACAGGTCACAGAAACGGACAAACCGGGCAACCTTATCAGCGGCGTCACAGGTGATTACACCGCCGATTTTATTGGGCTGGCTGGCTACAACGCCCACCGTCCGCCCATCCATCCTGCCAAACCCGATGATGACATTGGGCGCGAAATCCTTCATGATCTCGAAAAAGTAACCGTTATCCACCAGGAGGTTGATTACATTGTGCATGTCAAAGGGCATGTGGGGAATGTCCGGGATCATGCCATCCAGCTCCGGTACCAGCCGGTAGGGGTCATCCCCGGTGGTAATCCGGGGCGGCTGTTCCCTGTTGTTGGAAGGCAGGAAGGCCAGCAGTTCCTTGGTTTTATCCAGACAGTCCCGGTCATCCTCCACCACCACATGGGTGCAGCCGGATTTTACCGCATGGGCTTTGATGCCGCACAAGGTTTCCAGGTCGATTTCCTCACCCAGCTGGGTCTTCACAAAGGCTGGTCCGGCAATTCCCATAAACCCGGTATGACGGCACTGGAACACGAAATCCTGCATTACCGGGTGATAGGCCTGTCCGCCCAGACATGGACCCATCAGCAAGGCAATCTGGGGAATGATCCCTGAGGCCAGGATCTGGGACTTGAACAACCATGCATAGGCCTCCAGGGTATCCATGCCCTCCTGCAGCCTGGCACCGCCGGAGTCATTCATGCCCACGAAGGGTATGCCCATTTCCTTGGCCATATCAATGGCCTGGGCGAACTTTTTGCCGTGGTACTCGCCAAAGGTGCCCGCCATGGCGGTATAGTCCTCCGCACCGGCCATCACCAAGCGTCCGTTGACCCGCCCGTAGCCCACCACCAACCCTTCGGCCGGCACTTCCCTTTTGTCCATCCCAAAAGCAGTGGTCCTGTGCTTGACGAACATGCCGATCTCGGTGAAGGTACCGGGGTCAAAAAAGTATTCAATTCTCTCCCTGGCAGAAAGCTTACCGGCCTTATGCTGCTGCTCCACCGCCTTGGGACCACCCATGGCCCGTATTTTTTCTTTCCGTTGCTTCAGATCCTGGTAACGATCCATGGTCACGAAGCCTCCTCTTTAAACGATATCGGCCCGGTAGTCCCTTAGGACCGGTTGGCCTTGCGATATCCCAGGGCATCCTGGGCGATGATTATTTTCTGGATCTGGGATGTTCCCTCCACGATCTGATAGGACTTGGCATCACGGTAGTAACGGGCCACCGGATATTCTTCCGAGTAACCGTAGGCGCCCAGTACCTTCATGGCCATATCGGCACACTTGTTAGCCGCTTCACCGGCGGCGTATTTTCCGATGGAGATCTCCCTGGTGCAGCTCATCCCCTGGTCCCGCATCCAGGCCGCTCGATAAACCAGCAGTCGGGCCGCCTCCACCTCAACCACCATCTGGGCGATCAGGTCCTGGATCATCTGGAACCGTCCCACCGGTTGGCCAAACTGCTCCCGCTGGTTGGCATATTCAATGGCAGCATCCAGTGAGGCCTGGGCAACACCCAACCCGCCGGCGGCACAACCCAGCCTGGTATCATCCAGCTGGGACATGCAAATCTTGAAACCGTCCCCTTCCTTGCCGATCAGGGCATCCAGGGGAATCCGGCAGTTTTCGAAGGTAATCTCCCCACAGGGGGCGGCCCAGGTACCCAACTTATCCTCGATGGGTGTGGCCATGAAACCGGGAGTATTGGTTTCAATAATAAAGGCGGACATACCCTTTACCCGCTGGCTGGGGTCGGTATAGGCATAAACCAGGGCCACATCCGCCACCTGGGCATTGCTGATCCACATCTTGCTACCGTTCAAAACATAGCGGTCCCCATCGCGGATGGCGGTGGTACGCATGGATGCCACATCGGAACCGGTGTTTGGTTCGGTGATGGCAAAGCACCCCAGGATCTTGCCGCTGACCAGACCGGGCACATACTTTTTCCTTTGCTCCTCCGTCCCAAACTTCAAAAGGGTGAGGGCCGGCCCATTGGTATTCATATTAAAGGGCAGGCGCATGGAACTGTGCACCCTGGCAATCTCCTCGGCAATGATGGTCGCCGCCAGAAAACCCATTCCGTTGCCGCCATATTCCTCCGGGATCGGGCAGCCCAAAAAGCCCAGGTCAGCCATTTTTTCCACCAGGTCCCGGCGGAAACGGTGGGCGCGGTCATCCTCAGCTACCGTGGGGCCGATTTCATTGACGGCGAAGTCCCTGGCCACCTTGCGAATGGCTTGCAATTCTTCGCTTAATTCGAAATACACTGCATATTTCCCTCCTTGCATTGATGATATACCTCCTGCCGTCTAATGCAAGGAACATGCCATCGGCCCCGGATCCGGCAGAACTTGGTCCGCCGGGCAACCATATTCCCCGTACCCATTGGGCAATGCAAAATCCCATTGGGCCAATACCCTCTCTCCCGGCAGCTTGTCTGCCCACGGCTTGTGCCACCACTCACTTTGCCAATGCATTATTGCATCAAAACCTTGCTGCGTCAGCGCATTATTGCATTGTCATAATTTTCCTTCAACCGGCGTAATTTGCGCACCACGGTGGATTGATCCACTTGCAGCACCTCCGCCACCTTGTATGTGCTGCCATATTCCGCCATAGCCGCCGTCAATAACTGCCTCTCCAGTTCAAGTACCGCTTCCCGCAGGGGCATCAAACCCTTAACCGTCACCGTACCCTGGGGTTGACCGGAGGAAGGGCGCAGGTAGTCCGGCACATGCTCTGCCTTTACCTCGGGGCCAGGCGTTGTGACCAGCAGGCGTTCCACAATGTTCTCCAGTTCCCGGACATTACCGGGCCAGTTATATCCCAGGAAAATCTGGAATACCTCCGGGGCAAACTCCTTCTTGATCTGGTATATTTCGCAAAACTTATCTTTGAAATGGTATACCATGGGGATGATGTCCTCCCGGCGGTGCCGGAGGGGCGGGATATGTAATGGTACCACATTCAACCGGAAATAAAGGTCCTCGCGAAAGGTCCCCTGCCGTACCATCTTATCAAGATCCTGGTGGGTCGCCGCCATGATGCGCACATTGACCGGCCGGGGGCGATGCCCCCCAACCCGGATTACCTCACGGTCCTGGATTACTTGCAATAGTTTCACCTGCAGGGAAGAGGGCAAGTCCCCGATTTCATCTAAAAACAGGGTGCCATTATTTGCCATCTCAAAAAGACCAAGCTTGCCTTCCCGGTTGGCCCCGGTGAAGGCTCCCGGCTCATAGCCAAAAAGCTCCGACTCCAACAGGTTCTCAGGGATGGCCCCACAATTCACTTTGATGAACGGCCCTTGGCAGCGCTTGCTCTGGTTATGGATGAGCCTGGCCACCACCTCCTTGCCAACCCCCGATTCCCCCAGGATGAGGATGGTGGAGTCTACCTGGGCCACCCGGATGGCAAGGTGCAGCAGTTCCTGCATCCTTGGTGAATGACAAAGGATCTGCCCCTGATCCACCAGGCGCCCCCTGAGTTCGCTCAGTTCGGACAGGTAACGCTCCGAAAGCTCCCGGGTTTTTTCCAGTTCCTGTTTTAATCCATTCAGTTCAGTAAGATCCCGTAAATTGATGACAACGCGGTGGACCCTTCCCTCACTGTCGGTAACGGGACTGCCGGTCACCAGCAATAAATTCCTGTTGGTTACTCCGCCCCTGACCTGCTCTACCACCGTAACTGCCTTGCCCTGTTTCAACACCGCGTCCACTACCGACTGGGAGTAGATGCCCTTGGCCACCAGGTCCTGCATGGCACAGCCCTGTACCTCACTGGCCGGAACGCCGGTCAGCCGTTGGTGGGCCCGGTTGACCCTGAGAATCCTTCCTTCCGTGTCGGTAACAATGAACCCGTCATAGGAGGACTCGATAATGGCCTGCAGTTCCTGGTTTAGTCCCTTTACCGACTGCAGTTCCTCTGAAATATGCTCCAGTTCGGAGATATCCTGGAAAACCCCAATGGCCCCCACCACTTCGCCGTTCTCCACAATAGGGTTACGGTTTGTAACATAAACCCTGGTGCCAGTGGAGTAACGGACGGTGAATTTATAGGCCAGTTGGCTCTCACCGGTTCGGATGATATCCAGCAAGCCCGTTGGGATGATGACCTCAGAAAGATGTTTGCCAATGGCATCCTTTTTCGACCGCCGGACAATTTTGACCGCTGCCTCGTTAAAGAGGGTAACGGTTCCCTGGCGGTCAATGGCAATAATTCCATTGTGGGCAGCATCCAGAATTGTTTCCAACTGCCGGCGCATCCTGTCCACATGGGGACAGTTTCCCATTTCCGGACAATCGGAACCGATGGCCTGGACTTCGCAATATTTTCCATTCATATATACTCCTCCAGCTGACACTGGTCTTTAATGCCATTCTACATGATACCAATTCATTCCTGCATTAGTTAACGGCCATTGGATGAAAGGGCCGGGCCAATGGTACCATTTGGCAGGCAACCTTCCAAATAAAATAAATAAAACCACCATCCGGTGGTTTATAGAAACCCGCCCCTGAAAACCCACCCCCTTGTGGGGTGGGATGAAAGGGGCATCAACCGTTAGGGCGACTGTTTTGCCCAAACATACGTTCCCGTGATATAATATACTTGTGCTCTTTGACAATCAGTATGGGGTTGCAGCGGGTCAACGGGCCGCTGCGTAAAACTGATTCCCAAAAGAAACTGGTGCTTTCAAGTAAGCACGTATCTACGTAACCGAAAGGTGAAGTAGTAGATGCCCATGGACCGGGCCAGGGCAACAGCCCTGTAGCTCACGAGAAAGCGTAAGACTTTGCCTTTAGCAAAGCGGCTTTCGATGAAGTGAGAAGCCTCCGGGCTCGTCCCGGAGGAGGTTCACTA